>CAZAUH010000090.1:0-1515 GCA_964488325.1 uncultured Candidatus Saccharibacteria bacterium | reverse complement strand
GGTAGGACACCGGCCTTTGAAGCCGAGAATCATAGTTCGAATCTATGTCCCGCAATTTATATTGACAGCCTACGTATATTGATTTACCATTAAGTGCCCTTATATTACTTAATATCATTCCGCACAGTGAAAAATATCATCAAATATGCCTTGATAATATTAGCAATAATTTTCCTGTTCCCAATTAAAGTTGTTTGTGGATTTCATAGTTTTACCTGTACATCTGCACCAAATCAAGACGGCTTCATTTCTAGAAATATTCATATTGAGCCCTTAATTGTTGTTGGATTTGAATATATTTTTAACAACGATATTCCTATCTCATATTATAGTTATGATGAGCTATCAAAAATTGGAGAGTAATTTGATACTTATTTCCTAAACCTATGTGATATCTCTATTCTTCTTTGAAGAAAATCACTCTTGTTTAAAAACCCAATCTTTATTTCACTTCCCTTTTTTAGTATTAAATAATCACCTTTCTTTAAAGTAATAGGGTTGTCATTAGTAAGATATATTTTAGGACCATTTGATTTAATACAAATTTTGTTAAAAGGTACAATATCATTTAAATACCGATTACATACAATTCCAGTTATTGAAAGTAAATCAGAATCCAAGGGTAATATCCTTCCCCCATTATTGTAATTAAAGGCTGTAGATCCAATTGAAGTACTAATACATATACCACAACCTTTAACCTCAAAATTCTCCAAATCATTGTTTTGAGTAGAGATTTTAAATGAAAAGTAATCATATATGCTGTCACCAATAATAACATCATTAACAGCTTCTCCAATCTTCTTACCATTTAAATATGCTCTAATAGTATTAGTTTTAAAAGTATCAATATGTATTTCATCGTTTAACAAACCATTTAAAAAACTCATATCATCATCTATATAATTCATCAGGAAGTTAAAAGTACCAAGAGCTTTACCAAGATAGGGGATATGGGAATCAATATTATCATGGATAGCGTGTAACATTGCTCCATCTCCACCAGCAACAAGAAAAATGTCTGGCCACTTCTCGTCTAGGAAAGTAGGGAAGTTGTCCTTAATTAGGTTGTTAAAATCATCCACCCTAGGGTCTTTGTTTACTAAATATTTAATCCTCATTGGATAGAGTATATCAAATTTGTATATTGCATTTTAAAAATCTATGGTATAATGAAAAGTCTATGTTAAGAAAGGTGTTAAGTTATTAATGCCCTGTGTAGGTTACCTTTAATAGTGTGCTTATCCGTAGCGTATTTATTTTTTATTTATACATAAATGCAGAACAAACTTTTTGTTGGGAACCTTTCATGGGAGACCACAGACGAATCTTTGTCAGCATTCTTCGCCACAGTTGGTGAAGTAACTGAAGCAAAGGTTATTGTAGACAAGTTCAAAGGCAGATCCAAAGGATTTGGTTTTGTTACTATGGCTACAGACGAGTTAGCAACCGAGGCTATAGACCAGTTAAATGGTAAAGAGCTTGATGGTAGAGCTATCAATGTATCTGTTGCAA
>CAZAUH010000089.1:0-1578 GCA_964488325.1 uncultured Candidatus Saccharibacteria bacterium | reverse complement strand
GTAACCTGCACACGCACGGCACGGAAAGACGCGGTTATGAAACGATGGATGCTTGATGCCATTGTCGGAGTGGGAAGTCTTCTCATATTTCTTGCGGTTGTTCTTCTGCTTCCGGCAATCCTTCCAGGTGAGATAGGATACTTAGCAGCCCTGCTCATCTTTGTGTTTATTGCAACCATATGGATGATCGCACTCATGTTCAATGCCTTTAAGGTCTCGGCCAACATGAAAGGCACTAAACTAATCATCTTATTTATTGTCATCATCATCCTATCAACCGTAATAACTGGTTTTACCACAAACCATTTCTTTGGCAGTTATTTTCCAATGCATATTGAAATTCCAAAACCATAAAAACACATTTAAATACAAACACAACAAATCCTTAGCACATGAAAACATCCATTTTTACACTAATGGGGCTACTGCTTGCGCTTTATCTGAGCGCTCAACGTGCCGACACCTTAATGCTCAACGTAAATGGGGCAAAAATCAACAGTGTTCTAACCATGCCAAAAGCAGGAAATCAGACTCCTCTGGCTATTTTCATTGCCGGTTCAGGGCCAACCGATCTTGACGGGAACAACCCCATGATGAAAAACAACAGCCTTCGTTACCTGTCGGATGCTCTGGTGGCCAGTAACATTGCCACTTTTCGGTTCGATAAATATGGGATTGCCAAAAGTACGGATCCCAGCTTTGACGAATCGAAACTTACATTCGACCACTACGTGAACGATGTGGTATCGATGATTGAGCAGATGAAATCAAAGGGTTTTTCCAACATCTACATTGTAGGCCACAGCGAAGGTTCCCTGATCGGGATGGCTGCCATTCAAAAAGCAGATGTAAAAGGCTTTATTTCACTGGCAGGAGCCGGTTTTCCTGCCGATGAAATCCTGAAAACCCAATTAAAACCTCAACTTCCAGCCGATATGTATACGATGACCGTTGGATTAATCGACAGTTTGAAACACGGGTATCAGGTATCGTCAGCCCCACAATCGTTGTATTCACTGTTTCGTCCATCAGTACAACCCTATTTGATTTCCTGGTTCAAATATTCCCCGGTTGATTTGATGTCAAAAATGAAATGTCCTTCATTGATCCTTCAGGGGGACAAAGACCTTCAGATCAGCCTTGCCGATGCCAAAAACCTGGCTAATGGTTCGAAAAAAGGGAAACTGGTAATCATTAAAAACATGAACCATGTATTAAAAACCGTTACCGGCGATGCCCAGGAAAATTATGCGACATACAGTAACCCTGCTCTTCCTGTCAATCATGAGCTGACAAAAACAGTTATCGACTTCATTCAATTGAAATAAGGAAACCATGAAAAAGTTGAACAAAACAATATTGTTCCTGATACTCACTTTTGCAATCAGCTATTCCATTGCCGGTATCTTCAAACTTGCAGGAGGGAGCTATAGTAACAAGCTCGCATTCACCTTAATCGGCACGTTGTATATGTTTGTGCCGGCATTGTGTGTAGTCATTGTAAAAAAACTGATCCACAAAGAAAAGCTAAAATCGGATCTCCAGATTTCATTCAAAATCAACAAGTGGTTCTTTGCG
>CAZAUH010000088.1:0-1652 GCA_964488325.1 uncultured Candidatus Saccharibacteria bacterium | reverse complement strand
CTGAGCTATGATCAAACTCTCATTGAAAAACGTTTGACTTAAACACATGTAATTAAAAAACAGCCTACGCTGTTTCGAATAACACAGACCAATCAACGCTAGATTGGATTTTATTTACTAGACTTTAATGAATTGTGTGACCCATATCACACACACTTATAGAAAGTCAATATAACGAATATATTTTGACTTCCTGTCACTCTTCAACTTTTAAGGAGCAAAGAGGGATCTATATAATATCCATAATTGAATTGTATTCTTTAGAGAAATCTCTAAGAGGAAACCTTTCTCGTGTTTATCCCAAACTCGTGAGGCAATTTTATCATACTAAGTAGTAGTATGCAATACTATTTTAGCTATTTTTTTCTCATTCTAAACATATCTTCTAACTCCCCAACCGTAGTTATATCCTCTACCCCCTTATCCCTATCAAATTCAACTAATCTTGGGAACCTAAGTGATAATCCTCCACCTATTGATTTATCCGAATTAGAAATATTTTTTGTAATTTCATCTGCGTCTACTGTAATCACAAATTTTGGAGTTAGCCATACATCTGGGACCAAATTGTGTACTACTCTTACATCCTTTGGGTTTTCTTTTACAATATGCTCTTCAAATTTTCCAGCCATCTCCTTTAAAATATCATCACTCATTCCTGTTCCCACCTTACATATTCCATCATAAATATCTTCTTTTTGGTTATATATTGCACCCAGTATTGCTCCTACACCCAAAGAAGACCTTCTTCCAGAACCTTTAAAGTAACCCACTATTACCATGTCTATTGTATCTACCAAATCTTTATCTATACTTTTCTTAATCTTTATCCATTCATAGTTTCTAACTCCTGGCTTGTAACCTCCTGATATTTGCTTAACTATGATTCCTTCCAAGCCTTCTTTTACACATTTATCAAAATACTCTTTAATATCTTTCTGTTTTGAAAACCTCTTTGTTTCAGCTAAAACTATACCTCCCTGGGTTCCATCTACGACTTTCTGTAAGATATCACACCTATCTCCTGTATCGGAATTTACTAGAGATTTTCCTTCGAAATATAGAAGGTCAAACACGAATGCCTTAACTGGAATATCACCGCTCTTACTTTCGACAGAGTACTTCCTTCTTCTTTGCATGGTTTGCTGGTATGACAGAAACCTATTACTCTTGTAATCCCACCCTACTATCTCTGAATCAAGAATGAAAGAGCTGTTTTTAATTTTCTTCGCGCTATCAACAATTTCTGGAAACATTTCTGTAACATCCTCTAAATTCCTAGTAAAAAGTTTTACCCTTATTTTTGAATTATCCCCCACTTCGAAGAGATTTTGAGTGTCCTTTGTAGTATCTTTTGTATACCTCTTCCAAATAGGGATATTTGCTGAAGCTAAAATTTCCTCTTTTTCCTCCCATTTGTGTATTTGACATCTCAGACCATCAAATTTTGGCTGTAGTATTACATTTTCTTTAAATCTTTCACCCAATTCTTCAAAACTCCCTACTCTTTGAACTAACCTAGATAAAATGGGAGTACCAGGTATGGCAGATATGCTTTTCAACTTCTCTTCTACACTCTTTTTATCTCTAGAAAACACCCTTTTTCCTATATACCCAATATCTGCACATACACCGTATGCGTGCTCCAAACT
>CAZAUH010000087.1:0-1655 GCA_964488325.1 uncultured Candidatus Saccharibacteria bacterium | reverse complement strand
ACCTCATGAACTAACTTACATCTATCCTCAAATTTATTAAAATACAAACTAGTTAGATTCTCATCATCCTTAATACCCTGAAACTCACCGTTAGCAGCAGTAAAAAGAACCTTAGCTAAATACGCTTGTTCTTTAGCAGTTCTCCCTATTTTTGGCTTAGGCACAGTACACATCAAAGGACCCCTCTCAATCTGCATAAACTCTCTAACTCCATCTATACCAAATTGTGGGCCAGGAAAACTCTTAACCAAACTCTTAGGAAATCTTACATCAATTAATCTAAACGCCTTAAGCATCTTCATACTATCAATATTTCCAGCAATACCCGCAAGTATCCCAGCCATATTACTAGGCTCGAATATCTCTTTTTTGTACGCTATCTTAAATGTATTAGTTCTTGCATCTAAATCGTATGCTACACCCTTTAATTTGTCTGCTAACTTCGTACCAGAATGCTTACCCTCATCTACCTTAGTCCATGTACCGGTAGAGCTTTCAGCAGCACAGCTTCCTGCGGCTTCATCAAATTTATCCTCCGGTATCCCATCAGCTAACTCAATATCTATCTCGGTTATTAGATAGTCCTCATCTGGATTTTTAGGTTTCCATCCCTTAGGAGCAACATAATCAAATTGTACAGCCATGAGCAGTAAATTTTTAACTTAGGTAGTATAATTGTAGGGTATGATAAAAGAATTTGCAAAGAAATATGATTTACCTAGCTACAGAGTTACTCAGTTTAATCAAAAGTATTACAAAGAGTACATCTCTTCATTTGAGCAACTTACTACTTGGCCTAAAGAATTAAGAGAAAAACTAATACAAGAGGTACCCTTCTCTAAATTAATATTTCAATCAAGTACTTTTTCAAAAAACGGTGATACTCAAAAAGTACTTTTTAAAACTACTCAAGGTAATTACGTAGAAAGTGTGTTAATAAAGGAGAAAGGAAGAAACACCGTATGTGTCAGCTGTATGAGTGGATGCCCTGTTGGATGTATATTTTGTGCCTCAGGACAGATGGGTTTAAATGAGTCGCTTACTACTCAACAGATACTTGATCAAATCCTCTATTTCGCAAGGGAATTGAAACTTAAAAATGAGAAGATATCAAACATTGTATACATGGGTATGGGAGAACCACTTTTAAATTTAAAAAGTGTTTCACACTCTATTCTGGCTATTACTGATAACGACAAATTGGCATTTTCCAAAAGGCGTGTAACATTGTCAACTTCGGGCTATGTACAAAATTTAAGGTCCTTTATTAATCAAAACCTAGGTGTAAAGCTAGCAATTAGCTTACATGCACCTAATCAAAAGTTAAGAGATATCCTTATGCCCAATGTCTCAAAAAGTAACTCTATGAAAGAATTGTTTAAAGTATTAGATCAATATGTAGAAAAAACGAATAAGAGAGTCACTTTTGAATATGTACTACTTAGAGATATAAATGATTCTGTAGATAATGCTAAAGAGCTTGCAAATCTATTAAAAAACAGGTTATGTCTTGTTAATCTAATAAATTACAATGAAAATGAGTGCCTACCTTTTAAGAAATCTAAAAACACCCCACTCTTTCAAAAGATATTACAAGAAAGAGGTATAACCTGTACTATTAGGAAGTCCCTCGGAGAAGAAATAAAAGGTGCCTG
>CAZAUH010000086.1:0-1792 GCA_964488325.1 uncultured Candidatus Saccharibacteria bacterium | reverse complement strand
TAGCCGAGATGGTGAAACTGGCAGACACGCTTGCCTTAGGAGCAAGTGGGAATAATATCCCTTGGAGGTTCGAGTCCTCTTCTCGGCATATTTAATACAAGATATATAGTCATGTTAAAGAAAATAATAGAACCATTCCAATCCATATTACTACAAAAAAGATTGTGTGTAGGATGTACAAATCCCCTAGATAAAGCTAAAAGATTAGGAAAACTATCAGAACGAAGAGAGTTAATAGAGTGTAAATGTAAAAGAAGATATGTGTATAATAAAGAGTTCAATGAATACCAAAGAGCTTCAATACAGGAGGAACAACAGTTCTTAAGAGAGCTTAACAAAAAACCTTTAGTATAGTAGAATCACTAGAGTATGCCGCTATCGTCTAGTGGTCTAGGACGACAGGTTTTCATCCTGTAAACCGGGGTTCGATTCCCCGTAGCGGTACCATATAATTTTATGCCCCAATTAAATGTACGAATCACCAGAAAATGAGATAAGTAATGAAAGAAAAGCAACATCTGTAATAGGATCTATTGGTAAAGGAATATACTCCCTAATTGAAACAATACTCGTTGCATTGGTACTAGCAATCGTGCTCTACCTATTCATTATGACACCTCACGAAGTGGTTGGTAATTCTATGCATCCAACATATAAAAATGGGGAGTTTCTAATGGCTAATAAGATAACATATAGAGTTTCTCAACCTAAAAGAGGAGATGTTATCATTTTCAAATTTTCGGATACCCAAGACTTTATCAAACGAATAATAGGTGTACCAGGAGATGAATTAATGATAAAAGATGGAATGATATATATTAATGGAGACCTATTAGATGAGTCTGCATATCTTGAAAGCACTGTAATAACAAATGGTGGATCATATCTACATGAAGGTCAAACAATTACAGTTCCAGATGGTCAGTACTTTGTATGTGGTGATAATAGAACAAATAGCTCAGATTCAAGAGAGTTTGGACCAATTGAGAAAGAGAAGATAAAGGGTAAAGCTTGGATTGTATACTATCCATTTACAGAATTTAGAGTTGTACAACACGAAACATACAGTATTGGACTCTAACTGTGAAACATGGTAAATTATCATTATGAAAATTTTTGTAGTCGCAAATCAGAAAGGTGGAGTTGGTAAAACCACTACTACTCTTAATCTTGGAGCTGCAATAGCTAGAAAAGGTAAAAAAGTTTTACTAATTGACCTAGACCCTCAAGCAAATCTCTCCTCAGGTATAGGATTTACTCAGCAGTTTGATAAAGAAAGCTGGGATACTGATCAACAAGCACCATACAAAAATATATATGATGTAATGGTAAACAATGTACCAATACAATCTGTATTTGTTTCTACATCTACACCCAATCTCTTCTTAGTACCCTCTCATCTATCCTTAGCAGGAGCAGAGATAGAGATGGTTAATATGTTATCTAGAGAAACACTTCTTAGAAAAGCACTTGAGGAAATTAAAACTGATTTTGATGCAGTAATAATTGATTGTCCACCATCCCTTGGATTACTAACAATTAATGCACTAACTGCTGCCGATGAACTCTTGATACCAATACAGTGTGAATACTTTGCTTTAGAAGGACTAGGACAGTTAATTAATACAATGAAATTAATTAAAGGATTAAATTCCTCACTACAGTTAGGTGGTGTAATACTTACAATGTATGACAGTAGAACAAAACTTTCCTCAAATGTTGTAGAAGATGTTAGAAAATTCTTTAAAGAAACTGCCTTTGAAACAATAGTACCTAGAAATGTAAGACTATC
>CAZAUH010000085.1:0-1856 GCA_964488325.1 uncultured Candidatus Saccharibacteria bacterium | reverse complement strand
AATTGGATAGAGCATCGGTCTTCGGAACCGAGGGTTGAGGGTTCGACTCCTTCCGGGTGCAATTTAATGTATACTTAAGAATATATGGTAGAGATAAGAGAAAGAGTATCAAAAAAGCTTTTAGAGATATCAATTAGTATGGGTGTTGCAATTGACTCGGTATCTGTTGATATGCCTGGGGATAGTAAGTATGGTGATTTAACATCCAATGTTGCTCTACAGATAGCTAAGTTGTTAAAAAAGAATCCGCTACAGGTTGCTAGCGAGATTGTTGCTTTATTTCCAAAAGATGAGGATATAGAGAGGGTAGAGGTTGTTAATCCGGGCTTTATCAACTTCTTTCTTTCTGAGAAATACCTTCTTAATATGTTAAATGGTATTAATTCTAATGAAGAGTATTTTAAGTTAGATATTAAAAGCGGTAAGAAATATGTAATTGAGTACTCTGATCCTAACCCCTTTAAAACATTTCATATTGGTCATCTGTATACAAACATGGTTGGGGAGTCATTTGCACGTCTTGTAGAGGCTTTAGGGGGCTTAGTAATTAGAACTAACTACCAGGGTGATGTAGGCTTACATGTTGCTAAAACTCTTTGGGGTTTACTCAAGATGTTAAATGATGAGGGTATTGATTTTAAGGAGTTGGAGAGTAGGTCTTTAGTTGATAGGGTAAGGTATTTAGGAGATGCATATATGTTGGGTTTTAAGATGTACGATGATGAAAAAGATGAAAGTGCAATAAAAGAGATTAAGAATTTTAACTATTATATATTCTCTTTGTATATATCCTCTTTGGAGAGAAAAGATTTCTTTGATGAGTATGAGAGTAAGGGTATAAAGGAGATGTACATGTTAGGTAAAGATTGGTGTTTAGAGTATTTTGATACTATTTTTGAGAGAACATATACTAAGTTTGATAAGCACTATTTAGAAAGCCAGATGTGCGAAAATGGGTTGAATATAGTGAAAGAGAATATGAATGGGAATGGTAAAAACATATTTAAAGAAAGTGAAGGTTCTGTAATATACCAAGGAGATGAGAAGAAAGGTTTGCATACAAGGGTGTTTGTGAATAGCGAGGGGTTACCAACATATGAAGCAAAGGATCTAGCTTTGGCTTTTAAAAAGTTTGAAGAGATATCTTTTGACGAGTCTGTGATAATTACAGCAGAGGAGCAGACATCATATTTTAAGGTGGTTTTCGATGCTCTTTCGCAATTGAACCCCGAGGTTGCTAATAGGTTAAAACACTTTCCTCACGGTATGGTTAAGCTTCCTGGCGCAGAGAAGATGTCTAGTAGGAAAGGTAAGATTATAGAGGGGGAATGGTTGTTGGATGAAACTAAAAAAAGAGTAGAGGAAACAATGAGATCTAGTGGAAAATGGAGTGAAGATGAAATTTCAAATGTAAGTGACACGATAGCTATCGCAGCTGTTAAGTATTCATTCATTAAGGTCTCTGTTGGTAAGGATGTCATATTTGATTTTGATAAAGCTACGAGCTTTGATGGAGACACAGGTCCGTACCTTCAGTATGTATATGCAAGGTGTAACTCTTTGCTTAATGGTGGTGGTTCAAAAGGAGACTCAAAAGATGTCAGAGAGTTAGATCTCTATACGAAGGAACTATTAAGAGTAATCAGCAAATATAAGACAATACTGCTAAGCTCTGCCTTAAACTATTCTCCTTCAACGTTATGTACATATCTGTTTGATTTAGGTCAGGCATTTAATACCTTCTATCAAAATGTTAGGGTATTGGATTCAGATAATAAAGATTTTCTTTTAGAGGTTGTAAACGCCACTGCTAAGAGTATGAAACACGGTCTTAATGTATTGGGTATTAAGGTTGT
>CAZAUH010000084.1:0-1925 GCA_964488325.1 uncultured Candidatus Saccharibacteria bacterium | reverse complement strand
TATAAATATATCATATTTTACTCTTCCTATTCCTCTCTCAACCCTATATACTAAACTATCATGCCTGACCCAGAGTACACACAAGAGAACTTAATAGATATACAGGACACATTTAAAATTGAACTCCCCTTTACTCCACCTAAGAAAGAATCAAACGGTAGTAGAATATCCCCCTCTCAAATTGAAAACCTTTCTAATCTGTACGATATTTACAAAGATTCGAAAGATGATATTGATTTTCTAAATAATATTAGAGAAGAGAAACCATTTGAAAAAGAAAAAACATTAGAAAATGCCAAGTGGTCTATATATGGAACACAACTACACCAATTACAATACTTAACACAGCTATTTAAAAGATCAGAAAATTTAAAAAGATATCCTAACCTAAATGATTTTAAAAATACATTCCCATACAGAGAGAATGACTACTATGATGCCCTTCTCAAATTGATGGATATATCTGATTTAGAAAATGATAACCCATCTCAAACATACTGGAATGAATGGAGAATGAATGGACAAGATTTTACTCCTAAAAGAAACTCATCATATTTAATAGATCCCCCTACTATACGTTCCCTATGGGAAAACGGTACAGTTCCATTAGAAGATATAGATACTTTTAATACAAATACCAAAGATATTCCAAAAGAGAAACTTAATCCCGAAGAAACGCTATTAATAAATGAAGTGCTATCTATAACCAATATATTCTTTAACGATTGTAATCTACAGGTACCTACAGTAATAGATGAGATATGTATTCCTTTAGATTTTCCTAAAAGCCCTATACATATAATTGACTATAAAACGGGGAAACAGTTTAAGGAGCCACTTCAGAAAGAGAGAGTACAGATATTTTTAATGATGACAGCAGTATTAGTAAACATGTATGACAGGGCCACTTCTATTAAATTTAAATGCTCTGCTTGGGATATAGCACATAATACTAGAGATTTTCCTTTTTTTACGAAAAAGAATTTAGATAATACACTAAGAGGGGGAGTATATTTTAATGAGTTAGTAAAAAGTAGTGATGTATTTAACTATGGTATGACATTTTCATATGTAAATCCTTTAACACAAGAAAGTATAGATGTTAGTACTAAGGATTTAGCATTAGATAAAGAGGATGATATTAAAGATATGTTAATGTATTTAGATAGTATTAATACTTTCTATACTAAATACAAAGAGATTTTAAAAAAGATAACACATTCTAATAGTTCACCATATACTCTTCCAGTATTTCCTATTAAAAACTTTAATACTAATAATGGGTATAGCAGGGATGTACAGTTAGGGATGATTTAATAATTAGAATTGTTTAACTTCTTCCTTATCTTTTCTTTTTCTGAATATCAGTATTAGGAAGAATATTCCTACTAACCCTATACCAGAGTAAAGCAATATTCTTTTCCACTCTATTCCACCAGAGGTATCTTCGTCTGATATTGTTACTTTTATACTACCATCTACTCCACTTGCTCCTAAGACCTCTGATGTATACTTAACCCCATCTAGCTCTACTTTCACCTTATACCTCTTTCCATCTTCTATTCCTAATACCTTGATCTCTCCATTACTGTCTGTGTAGTATTCTGTACCTTCTATTATTACAAGTGCACTTACCAACGGATTACCCTCTTTATCAATAAATTGCAGGATCTGTATATCTCCATTGGTTTCTTCCTCCTTGGGCTCTTCATCTCTAGGGATTTCTGCTGTCTGTTCTTGTTCTGGTGATTGGATTGGTGTTTCTTCTTCTGGTTCTGTTGTAATTAATCCTAATTTCTCAAGTAATGAGTCTGGGAAGTACTGTGTTCCTACTAATAGGGATAACACTTTTGTAATGGATTGGTTGTTAGATACATCTTTAGAGTAATACTGTATTGTATTTGTTCCTTGGGATACGGTTAGTA
>CAZAUH010000083.1:0-1977 GCA_964488325.1 uncultured Candidatus Saccharibacteria bacterium | reverse complement strand
ATATGTTGATACAATTGATACTCTCTGTTCCCAAAGATTTCTACTATTAACCAACTTATAAAGTATATATCTTTTCTCTGGATGATCTATTAAATAACTACCAAGTATCTTGTAACAGGAAAGATCAACAATATCCCAGTTATTTGCACCTATGAGATTATCTAAATAGAAATTAGCTATACCTTCTTTCTCTTGACCATTTCCCTCTTCATATTTGTATGTAAGTATAATATATCCTGTTAACCTCACCTCATGTATTTCATTGTTAATTAGCTCTTTAATTTCATTTAAAGATATCTCTTTGTAATACTTTTTTGCAACAGTTCTAATATCTGGAACAGTTATACCCCAAAACTTATCACCCTGCCCATATTCCCCCTTTCCTGTTTTAAAAAATCTTGGAAAAACTTCAGACTTTTTAATATCTACACAATTTCTTAACTGCGAGAGTATATTTGTAACAGTATTCATATATAATAATAGCATTAATATATTAATTAGTAATATGAAATTAATATCACAGTTTAAAAACAAATATAACAAGATTACGTATAAAACATATGAAACAGAGAATGGTATAAAGGTATTACATCTTGATAACCCCGCAACTACTAATTTTGATCTTGCTATTATGCATAACAGTGGAAGTGCCTATGAAGATAGAGAGAGTGTCCCTAGGGGAACTGCTCACTTTCTTGAGCACATGTTACTTAATCCTAACAAAACATTTAAAACAAAAGATGATATTAACAAATTTGAACAGGGTAGTATTAAAAGACCAGCGATATTAATAAATGCATATACTAATAAAAAGTATATTACATTTACTGCTAGTGGAAATGAAAAAGGTAAGTTAAGAATGTTAAATAGATTAGAAAAGATATATCAATTTCCTAAAAAGAAATTCTTTGATCAGTTAGAAAAAGAAAGAGGAATTGTATTAGCCGAAAAGAGTAGGGAGGTTAAGAGAAAGGAAAGTAGCTACCTATCTAATTTAGATTTTCTTTTTACAGGTATTCAAGATGAGTTTACAGGGGACGTATTAGGAGAGCCAAAGGAAATCAAGAAAATTACAATAAATGATTTAGAAAGATATTTCTTTAATGTTGTATCTACTAATCAAGCAATTATTTCTATCCAAAGTAATGGTAAGTTAGATAACAGGGTTATTAAAAAAATTGAAAATATCTCTAAAAAAATAGGCACTAAGAGTAACAAACCATTTAGAAAAGTTGAATTGAAAAATACTTTTAGAATTGGATCTTTTTCTGATAAAAGAAAAAATGGGATAACTATTTCGTTTATGTATTTTGAAAAGGAGAAAGAGAAAATTGATTATAAAGAATATGATATTAAATATATTTATTCTAGACTTTTAGAGTGGTTAACTTTTGAAATACTTAGAGAAAAGAAGAGCTTAATTTATGCTTTCTCACCTTTTAAAACCTCTTCTCTTTCATATGATTACGGTATATATGGATATAGATTCACAACAGAGAAAGAGAAAATCAAAGAGACACTAAATGAGCTATATACTATTTTGTATAAAACTTCTTTTGAATTTCTTAAAACAGAAAAGGGAAAGGAATGGTTCAATGATGTTATTAGTACATATATATTTCCAAAGACAGTAGTCTATGATGATTCATTAGGAGATACTGTTGGACAAAGATTGTTTAAGAGCAATGAAATATTTAACTACAATATTGCTGTAAGAGAGGCAAAGAAGATGACTATTAAAGATTTAGAAAAACATATTAAAAAACAGATAGAAATTCCACCTCATATATGGATAGAGAGTGATATGTCTAAGGAGGATATGATCGATATTATTAATAGATCTCCTTTTTATAAAAGGTTTAGTAAACAGAAAAAGTAATTACTAATTCAATATAGTCTGGTATAATGATTTGTTATGGTGGATGTAGCTCAATTGGTTAGAGCGTCGGTTTGTGGAACCGAATGTTGTGGGTTCAA
>CAZAUH010000082.1:0-1989 GCA_964488325.1 uncultured Candidatus Saccharibacteria bacterium | reverse complement strand
TAAAAATTAATATATACATACTAAAAAAAAGGTGAGAATATATCTCACCATATCTAATACTCTATCCAACTTAAGTATATCATATACTTGTTGTAAAACCAAATGATATATATACCCGAATTCCTTTTTAACTAAGTAAAATACAATGTAAAAAATACTAGGAGGTGATATAATGGTGAGTTATAAATTTACTTAATTAAATATATGGATAAAAAGACTTCCATAAGTACAGTAATATTAGTATTACTTGTTTTACTTACATTAGTATCTTTAAGTGCTTCTGCGTATCTATATTTCACAAATAACTCCCTCACAGCAAAAGAAAATAGTGACCCAGCAGAATGTGTTGATGAAGATCCGTATAAAGGATGGACTTTATATTCCGATGATAAGAATTCTCCTTCTATATTGTTCTATTATCCTAAAGATTGGACAGTAGAAGACAATGTTGATATCGATTTCATCAAGAAAGCTTTACCACAAGCTAATTGGAACTTTGACAATAATTCTACTTATAAGTATCTTAAGATATCTCAAACATCCGATCCTTCCAGGTGGGTATTAGTAACTAAAATGGGAGAAATAAATGATTCTTTTAATCTTACGGATTATGTTTCAAACCTTGTAAAAGAGGACTACAAGATTGGATATACCTTCTTTCCACTTGAATGTGATGATGTTGCCTGCCCAAAATCGAGCTTTTCTAGCTTTTCTCCTGGTGTAAAAACAATTGGTTGTATTTTCAATAGAGATGATACTGGAAATGGTTTTTATGGCATTTCATATTTCACTGCAGGAGATGGTTCACTATACTCTGTATCCTATACTCCTGGTGGAATGGATGACGAAATGACAATGTTAATTATGGACTCAATGAGCATTAACTAATTGCAACGTTTTTTGAAAATCATACAGGAAGAGGTAAAATCTCTTCCTGTTATTTTTCCCCTAGCTCTTCCCAAAGTCTTTTCTCTTCTCTACTTAGTCTCTTAGGAATATCTACATCAACTCTTACATACAAATCACCCCTCGTACCATCTTTACCTAATACTGGTGCGCCTTCTCCTTTTACTCTAAAGATTGTTCCAGGTTGTGTACCACTTGGTATTTTTAACTTAACATCTCCTTTAATTGTTTCAATATCTATCTTTCCACCTAATACCGCTATATGAACAGGAATACTCTCTACTGAGTATAAATCATTTCCTCTTCTATCGAATTTCTCAGATGGTTCAACCTCTACCTCAATAAATAGATCTCCATATTTACCCTCTAAACCAGCATTACCCCCCTCTCTAAATCTTAAAACCATTCCATCATATGCACCTGCAGGTATTCTAATTTTTACATTCTCTGTTTTAGATTCTAAACCCGTACCACTACACTCACTACAAACCTTCTCTGGAGTACTTCCAATACCACCACACTTTGAACACTGTGCCATTACAGCTATCTGACCTAAAAAACTATTCTGTACTCTTCTTTCTCTACCCGTTCCCTTACATACCTCACATGTTTTCCTTTTACCAGTTTCACTACCACTACCATCACACTTAGTACACTTAATATTTCTCTTAACCTTAACTGAAAACTCCCCTCCCTTCATCGCTTCGCTAAAACTAAACTTCATCCTGTATCTAATATTCTCTCCTCCTAAATTTCTCTTTTGAGATTGTTGACCAAACCCAAAATCAAAACCGAAGTTGTTTGCATTACCACCAAAGAATGTATTAAAGATGTCCCCCATATCAAAAGGTGCTCCACCATATGAGTACTCATAACCACCACCATTACCACTCCTAGGATCAAAACCTTGAGTACCTGCATGACCATACTGATCATAGGCTTGCCTTTTAGTCTCATCCGAAAGTACTTCATACGCTTCCTGTACCTCTTTAAATTTCTCCTCAGCATTTTCATCCTTGTTAACATCAGGATGATACTTCTTAACAAGCTTTCTGTAAGCTTTTTTAATATCTTCTTTTTTTG
>CAZAUH010000081.1:0-2011 GCA_964488325.1 uncultured Candidatus Saccharibacteria bacterium | reverse complement strand
CATTTTCTTTTGCAACCCTCTCCATTTCACAACCCAAGTCTCCTGTATGATTACCAGATATTGCTAAAGCTATACAGTTTTCTACTGCCTGTCTACCTGCATTAATCAACTTCATATTATCTTTATTTGGCTTTCCAACACTCCATGTCCAACAGTGATCTGTATACATACCCTTATGTATTATTCCGAAGTCTATAGATATTAAATCACCATTTTTCAAAGGAACATCATTTGGAATACCATGAACAGCAACATCATTAACAGAAATACATGTATTGAAATTATAACCATTTACTCTTTTAAATGCAGAATCAACATTGAACTCCCTACACAGAACTCGTGCTTTTCTATCTAATTCCAAAGGTGTAATACCCTCTCTAATCTCTTCTCCTAACTGTTTAAGGATACTTACAGAGATACTACATCCCTCTCTTAAAATCTTTTCATCTTTTGGCTTATTAATTATCATATGGACAATTATATACCCTAGAAATCTTTAAGGACAGACTAAAATAGCCTAACCTATTATATACAGTTCTTTCTCTGCCCTTGTTACAGCAGTATATAGCCATCTGGAGTATGTATCATCATCCATTTTCGGAAATCTCTCTTCAAATACAACAACCCTTTTAGCTTGGCTACCCTGTGCTTTATGTACTGTAAGGGCATAACCAAAATCAAAATAGTTAATATCTTTCATTTTTAAATCTACAAGAGTAGGGGAATTGAACTGATTAATTGAGATTTTTCCCCAGAATGAGTAGTCTTCATAATCTAGAGCAATCTCTGTATTGTAATATGAAAATCCATGTAACTTCTCTTTTGAAATACTTAGAATGTTACCTGTCATACCATTAAAAATATTCTCATTCCTATTATTCTTTAGACAAATAACTCGATCTTTTACTGAAGGTATCTCTTTATCAAAATGTAAACCCCTTATTGCTTTGTTTAATTTAATTCTTGTTGAGTTGTAACCACATAAAACCATTGTATTCTCATCAAAGGATTCAAATATATCCATTAAAATATCTTGAGTATCACTATCATCTTTCTTTATCTTTTTAATATTTTTTGCATATATATCAAATGGTATCTGACCATACTTTCTAGCCATCTCTGATATCTTAATTATTGGATTATCTCCCTCCTGTCTATATATCTCCTCAAGTCTTAACTGTGGCTTTAACATTAAATTGAAAGAGCTATTAATTGGAGGAAGTTGTCCATGATCACCAACAGCTAAAATAGGGACATTGAAGCTGATAAGATCATTCCAAATGTCTTGTGTAACCATAGAGGCTTCGTCAATGATGATAAGGGAGTATTTAAATTCAGTAGATGGTATCTTCTCCCATCCAATAATGTTGTCCTTGTCATCTACAATAGGTCTATATATTAATCTGTGGATAGTTCCAATATAATCCGTGGTATAAAGTGCCTTATTTTCTTTCAACTTTCTTTCAAGTACTCTACTTGCTTTTCCAGTATAGCTACAGAATGCTATTTTAATATCTTTTTTTTCATTATGTACTAACTTAGATATATGACCTAATATCGTTGTTTTCCCAGTACCAGCATACCCACCCAATGTGATATACTGTTGTTTAGATGTCTTAAACCAATCTATTAATGAATCAATTATCGACATCTGTGTTTTAGAAAGATTGGGATTTGTCATTGGTATATATAATATTACATATTGCAATGAATGAGAAAGATATTTAGTAAAATATTAATTACCTTTCTTTTAGGAGTATTTCTTCTTCCTGTTGTTTTGTTAAATGCTCAAGAGGAGAAAAAATTCGCTATCTCATTTACTGGAATAGGATGTCCTCACTGTGCAAAGGTAGCACCTGTCTTACATGATAGAGTTCAGGAGGGTGGTTTAATTCTCATTGAGTATGAAATATACAAAAACATTTCTAATTCACAAGTATTAAATAAATATGCAGATGAGTATGGTCTAAATCTTGGTATTCCTCAAATTATGTTTAATAAAGAGATTACC
>CAZAUH010000080.1:0-2115 GCA_964488325.1 uncultured Candidatus Saccharibacteria bacterium | reverse complement strand
TAAGTTGTCTTCTAATATATTTTAATATATATTGTAATAATAACTTAAGTATATTCTTTTATGAATCTAATGAAATACTTAATAGCTGGAGGAGTAAGTTTAGTTATTGGTATTGCAGCTATGATAATGGGAGGAAATATATTTACAGCAGTATTAGTGTTTGTATCACTATTTGGTGGATATATACTATGGAATATATCAAAAAATCTTACACCGGATACACCTCAAAATCCCCCCCAAAATCCCCCTTCGGACAATTAGCTCAGTTGGTTAGAGCACTACATTCACATTGTAGGGGTCAGTAGTTCGAGTCTACTATTGTCCACTCTTACTTAACACTACTTGTACAGAAAGGACACTTCTTAGCTTTAATATTTATATCTGATAAACAGTAAGGACACTGTTTAGTAGTCTTTGCCTCTTCTTTCTTCTCTCTTTCTAATGCTTTACTTATAGCTCTAACTATTAAGTAAAGTATAATTGCTGTAATTATGAATGTAATTATTGCATTCAATACTAATCCGTACTGAAGTACTACAGCATTTGCAGCCTGTGCATCTGCTAGAGTCTCATACTTTGTTTTACCTAAGGTAATAAATAGTTGAGAGAAATCTAATTTAGCAGTAAGAAAACCAATGGGTGGTGTAAATATATTATTCACTAACGAATCTACTAAGTCTTTGAAAGCAACACCAATTATTACCCCTACTGCCAAAGTAATAGCATCTCCCTTAAGTGCAAAATCTTTAAAACCTTTTACTTCTTCTCTAAGTTTCTCTTTTAGGGTTTTTCCCATTTTTTTTAAATATGTAAAAAATTAATATAAAAAAGATAAAGGCAGTTAACACTCCATATATTATAATTTGATTTAATAACGCATCATAGAGAGTAGTATTGCTTGTTGAGTAAAGAAATATTTGAATTAATGTAATTAAGATTAAAAAGATAATATGAAGGTAAGAATCGTCTACAAGAAGGGAGGTAATAACCAAATATGTTATACCGTATGAAGTCATTGCTAGGGAGTAAATAACTAAATACTGGGTTATCTCAGAATACATCCCCTTATACACAATACTTACTATTTCATTAGGAAATAGCCAATATACTGCTGTAATACACAATCCCGTAAAACCAGATACAAGTAGTGAGAGAAGGAGTGTTTTTCTTCTAAGATGTGCTTGTGAATTTGCTAATTTTGAAATCATTAAACTACCTATTGTTATAGATGCGAAGTATACAATTTTTCCAAGTATAGATAGTGCTCCATAACTAGCTCTTACATCTGGATTTACAAGTATTAAATCTAGTGTGAATGGAATATTTAAGAGGAAGAAGGTAATAAATATTAGAGATATACTCTTGTAATCTAAAGATATATCTTTTTGAGGAGTAGTTAAGCTTTTAGTTTTTACTAAAGGTAATACAAATACTGTTGTAAGAATAGAGGGTAGTGCAAATGCAAGTATTATTAACTCCATTCCGAAATCAAGATATATTGCTGCAAAACCAAATGCAAACTTAAGGAGAGTTTCAAACAGCGTTATTAAATTAAAAGAGAGTATCTTTTCTAAACCAAGCAAAAACCCCTTAGCAATTGGGGTAATTATCGATACAAATACAACAAGTGTAAGTGTTGGTATATATTCAAATGGAATATTTGCTACATCAGATATCGGTTTACCAAGTATGTAAAAGAGTAGAGATGCAACTACTGCAATAATAGTGAGTTGGAGTAAGCTTTTAAGTTTAAACTTTTTAAGATTAAAATCTTTGTTATTAGCTACTTTTTTAGTAATAGCTGTCTGTATAGCTATTACAGGTATCTGTATTAAAGTGATAATTCCCAAAGATGCATTGTAAAGACCAAAGTCTGTATCTACTAATGTTCTTGCTAGAAATACAGTAAATACATAGTTGAGAAGATTAACAATTATTCCAAAAAATATTGTTATCAATATGTTATTCAGAAATGCCCTATCTGTATTAAGATGTTTTTGAATATTCATAGCATATATTTTAGATGTTGGATATAATAAGGATACGATAATTTTAATAATATTACCATTATGGATTTAATAATTGCATTAGTTGGTGGTCTAGTATTGGGGATAG
>CAZAUH010000079.1:0-2136 GCA_964488325.1 uncultured Candidatus Saccharibacteria bacterium | reverse complement strand
GCCTGTTATCTCTATAAGATTACCAGAGTTAAAAGAGTATTCAGATATTTGTTATTTGTATGATACTAAGGAAGAGTTTAGTAAATTCATAGAGAGAGCATTAAAGGAACAAGAGAGCATTAAAGAAGAAAGGATGGAGATAGCAAAGAAGAATAGTTGGGAAGAGAGGGTTGAGGAAATTAATAAAATAATTGCTAATAAATAGATGAATCTTTTAAAGAGATTAATAAAGAAAATATCAAGGGTAATTGAGAATACAAAAAAGAGAGGTCTTAAAAAAACTGTTGAGTATTTTAGATACAAAACCATTACAAATCCTAAGGTAAAGAAGTACAGAGAAGAGAGATTGGATCAGCAATTAAATGAAATACTCAGAGAAAATAAAGATAAACCAATTATTCTTTCTCTCTCCTTTATAGATTGGGATGTCCCTTTGTATCAGAGGCCTCAACATATAGCTATACAGTTAGCTAAACAGGGATTCTTGTATTTTTATAATACCCGCAATTACTATGATTTTATGGATGGATATAAGCACATTGGAGAGAATATGTATTTAACTAATAGATTTGATGATGTATGGGAGAGATTAAAAGATAAGAAGAAATATATACATCTATACTCAACAAATACATACGAAGAGGATGAAGAGAAGATTAAGAAAACAATAGAGAATGGAGATAAGATACTGTATGAATATATAGATGAGATTAGTGAGAAAATATCTGGTAAAGAGATTCCTAAGTTTGTATTAGATAGGCATGAGAGATTACTTAGGGATGAAGAGAATGTAATAGTTATTGCTACTGCTACGAAGCTTTACAACGATGTAGCTAAGCATAGAAAAAAGAATTTTAAATTAGTTACTAATGGTGTTGTATATGAACATTTCAAGAATATAGAAAAGATTGTTCCTAAGGAGATGGAGGTGGTTGTAAATGAAGGTAAACCAATAATAGGGTATTATGGTGCTTTAGCTAGTTGGTTTGATTACGAGTTAGTTAGGGGTATTGCTAATTTAAGAAGGGATTGGAGTATTGTTTTAATTGGTTGGGATTATGATGGTAGTTTAGAGAGATCTGGTTTAAAGAAGATAAAGAATATTTATATTATTAATTCTGTAGAGTACAAGAGGTTGCCTTTATATGCTCAATGGTTTGATGTTTGTACTATTCCTTTTGTAATAAATGAAGTAACAGAGTCAACTTCTCCAGTTAAATTATTTGAATATATGGCACTTGGTAAACCTATTGTTACTACTCCTATGCCTGAATGTAAGAAGTATAGTAGTGTTATAATAGGGAATAATAATGCTAATGAGTTTGTTAAGAAGATAGAGGAGGGATTAAGAGATAAAGAGAATGTAAAATATTTAGAAATATTAAAGAAGGAAGCTTTGGAGAATACTTGGAGGGGGAAGGCTAGAGAAATAACGGAATTTATCTCATACCATTAATTATAGAATTTGAAGAAATTTTCATCTATAATCAAATCATTATATTTTAATGTTTTTAGACCAAATAATATAATTTAATTTAATTCAACATTCAATACAAATGCAAAAAACAGATAAAATCTTAGTTACTGGTGGTTCTGGCTTTTTGGGTATTAATCTAATTAGGTTTTTGCTAAGAAAAGGGATAGCGAGTATTACAGTCTTGGATATTGCAGATTTTGACTATCCTGAAAAGGACAAAATCAATTTTATAAAAGGAGATATCAGAGATTTAAGTAAGGTAAAAGAATCTTTGGAAGGCACAGATTATGTTATACATTGTGCTGCTGCACTTCCTTTGTACACAAAAGAAGAAATCATGACAACAGATGTTGATGGAACGAGAAATCTCTTGGAAAGATCCTTGGAAAATAAAGTAAAAAGGTTTGTCCATATATCTTCTACTGCAGTTTATGGAATAGCTGCAGCAAAGGCAATAAAAGAGGATGATGAATTAGTGGCTGTCGGACCATACGGTGAAGCGAAGATTCTTGCTGAAGAGGTATGCTTAGAATATCAAAAGAAGGGGATGATCGTTCCAATTCTAAGGCCAAAATCTTTTATCGGACCGGAAAGACTTGGAGTTTTTGCTTTATTGTATGATTGGGCAAAAGATGGGAAAAACTTCCCAATGATTGGTT
>CAZAUH010000078.1:0-2151 GCA_964488325.1 uncultured Candidatus Saccharibacteria bacterium | reverse complement strand
TAATGATTCTTTCAGTTGTAATGTTAATTGTTGCTACTACATTAAATACTGTTATCAAAGCATCGAATACTGCGAATAGTAAGAATTTAGCGAGAAGTGATATTAACTATATTATGGATCTATATAGCAGATTAATTTCTAATTCAGAGTTAGATGATATATACCTATTCAATTCATCACAATTAAGAGAATTTAAATTAGTTAGTGGATTACCTACTATTTCAACTCGATCAATAGCTCCAGTGGGACTTGAGTTATACGAAGATAATACTCTTGTTGATCAGGAGATAGGAAATGAGATTCATGTTAGATTGTATGGGTTTAGTTCGTGGACATGTCTTGGTTATTTTGAGTCTAATACTGGCACATGTGATGATAGTAATGGGAAATGTGGGTATATTGTTAAGGCGAATTCTACTGATTTAACGGATCATTCAACCTGTTTTGATAATAATGCAATTATAACTGTTTTACACTCTTTTGCTGTTAACGCAAGTGATTTCAATATACAGTATGTAGATATTGGTGATGAAAAAAATAGTATGTTCATTATTAATGCACAACTAACTCCACTCTACTGGCCAGTCTCAGATACATTCCCTGTTACAAGAGATGTATCAAGACAGATAGTGATTTCTACAGAAGCATTGACATGGTATTAGTTTGTTGATAATTTTATTATATATTTAAAGGAAAAATAGTATGAAAAAATACTCTGGTCAGGCAATAGCTATAATTATGATTGTTCTTGTAGTTGCAACTGTATTAGGTGCATCTTTGTATTCCAGAATGATTAGAAACAAGGGGGCAGTTGTAGATACTAGAGAATCCCAAAGAGCTTTAGAACAAGCAGATAATATACTTGATACGTTTGTTTCTTCGGATCTACCTGTTTTACAAGCGGCCATTGGAGCACTTCTTAAAGCCGATGCTGATCATATTATTGAGTACGATTACGATAGATTAAGAACATTCTTTGTTGATAATCATTTAGATACGAGTATATTTGACGAGATAGCAAGTGCATCTGATTGGTGTGAAGATACTAATTCCTCTTCAATTATCACAACTATCTCATATGCAGATAAAGATTCTGCAATTGAGTATGATGTAGGTGAAGCTATGGCATTAAATGTTGGTGGTGCTACTGGACTTACTGGGTGTTCTGCTAAATTATATTTTACTCCTGCTGGAAGTGGGAATCATCTTTTTTCTGTAAAACATGTATATATGGACACAAGTGGAAATGTCACTCCATATCAACTAGGTCATATGAAACTTTACTGTCTTGGTGTATCTCCATGTGGCGATGTTGTTGCTCCATCCGATTCAATTGAATCATACTTAGTATCTGGTGGATCATTAACTGTAGATTTATCACTTCCCAACCTTTACGAAGTACGAGTTCTACCATTAAAGGGGAAACTAGGAATAGCAGTTGTTCCAACTGGTTGTGGAGACCTATTTAACAATTACAAGATAAATGCAAAGGTTAGTTGTAAGGGAGAAGTGAGAGAGAAACAGGTTATTATTCCTAGTTTGAATAATATGGGATACACCCCTCTCTTTGATTACACCATATATAACGCTAATGGTACTCTAAGTCCAAATTAAATTTTTTTATAAATATATTATGGCTGATTCAAAAAAAATATTGATAGTTGAAGATGAAGCTCCTCTTTTAGATTCATACGCAGAGCTAGTAGAGACTGCAGGATATATCCCAATGAAAGCCTTGGATGGATATCAAGCATTAGATATGTTAGCAAACAATCTTGATCAGATTGATCTTGTTTTACTTGATTTGATGATGCCAGGTGTAGATGGTTTAGAAGTTTTAAAAACAGTTAAAAACAATGAAGAGAAGTATGGGAAGATGCCAATTGTTATTTTAACAAATATGACAAGTGAGTCTGTTGTAAAAGAAGCATTTAATATGGGCGCAACATCATACTTAGTAAAAACAGATTTAGATTATGAGGGGTTGGTAAAAGAATTAAGTAAATTCTTTGGATAGATTAAATTAAAACTGCTTAAAAGGTGAATGAGATTAAGGTATCAAAGAAGATATTAAGAAGAATTATATCAGTATTCCTTTCTTTGATATTACTCCTATTAGTTGTATGGTTAGGATTTTCATTCTTTTCGATG
>CAZAUH010000077.1:0-2163 GCA_964488325.1 uncultured Candidatus Saccharibacteria bacterium | reverse complement strand
TCTCTGGGGTTTAACATATATATATTAACTTAAAATTAAATATACACACTTGGATTATACATAATTACCATATTACATACCAGCAAATATCGCCTCTATATCTGTATTAACTTTTTTCTTAGAAACAAATCTTCTTTCCTGAACTCTCTCCTTCTTCTCAATGATGGGTACATTCTTTAATACAACATCTGCATTTGACTGTAATTTAGGCTTTACACTCTCATTAACTTTACAATCAACTCTACAATGAGTACCCAGTACATCAAATATAACCTTACCAATGACATCCCTACTTTGTGGACTATCAATCTGATCTTTGTAAAACTTAAAGGGTACCTCTATACATAAAATGTTTTTTTCAATACTAATTGGTTTAGATGCATCTAGAAATGCAAAAAGGTGCGTATTAACAGGCTTTACCCCATCTACTACCCTCTTCCAATTCTCTGAAACATCATCAATACTAAGATTAATTACATCTGTATTAATAACCTCAACACTCTCACTCTTACTTTCAACAATTGTTCTATTTTTTAAATCACCACTATTCTTCTCTTTTGGAACATCTATACTTTTTACAACAGTTCCCTCTTTTGAAAACGTAGGTATTAACATCTGTAATATTAATATCTGATTAGTTGTACCTTTTAACTCTCTCTCAACATTCAAAAACTCCTTTATTAATCCCAAAATCTCTCTTAATTGTAACTCCTTCGAAAAAGAATACTCCTTAATATCTTTACCTGATATCTTAGCAACTAATACCTCCCTTAATACCTCAAGTGTAAAGTTAGTAAACTGAACCAAATTAGTACCCTTTACCTCTAACTCCTTCATACACTCTAATGCTTTCTTAGAATCGCCATCAATCAATGCCGAAAGTAAGTCATTAACCATATATACCTCAGGAATACCCAATACGCTCCTTACCTCATCCTCTGTAATCTTTCTAGAATCATCACTTTTCATCTGGCTGTTAATGACAACATCCAGTAAAGAAAGTGCATCTCTGTAACTACCCCTAGCATTTCTTACAACAATTTCTAAACCAGTTTCATCAATCTTTAATTTCTCATTTGAAAGAATATCCTCTAACGTCTTTTTTATCTCTTCCTGTGTTCCTAATCTAAAATCATACCTCTGACATCTTGAAAGTATTGTAGGAGGTAGCTTATGAACATCTGTAGTAGCAAGTATGAACATTACATGCTCTGGAGGCTCCTCTAATGTCTTCAAAAGCGCATTGAAGGCTTCGTTGGTCAACATATGAACCTCATCAATAATGTAGATCTTAAATCTCCCCTTAGAGGGTGCAAACTCTATCCTTTCTTTTAGCTCTCTAATCTGATCAATACCCCTATTAGATGCAGCATCTATTTCGATAAGATCAAGATAGTTACCGTTAGTAATAGCTGTACATATCTCACACTCATTACATGGATTACCATCTTTTTTAGGTTTAAGGCAGTTAACAGCTTTAGCAAGTATTCTTGCAGTACTAGTTTTACCCGTTCCCCTTGATCCTACAAAAAGAAAAGCATGAGAGAGTTGGTCTCCCTTTACAGCATTTTTTAGTATCTTTGTAATATGATCTTGTCCAACAAGTTCATCAAAAGTTTGTGCTCGATATTTTCTGTATAGTACGGTAGACATGTTGTACATATTAGACTAGAAATTAACTACCCACAAGTAAAAAATATTTGAACACCAACCATCTTTCTACTTAACAACCTTTTTTAACTCCTCAACAGCTTCATAAAGAAGCTGTGTATACAATCCGTATCCTACTGAATTAATTGTACCACTCTGTTTCTTACCAAGGATGTCCCCTGCCCCCCTAATTTCTAAATCCCTATTGGACAGTACGAAACCAGAGCCCAGAGCCTCTGATTCTCTTAAAGCTTCTAATCTTAAAGTAGCATCTCCCCTTAATTGCTCATACAGAAAGCATGCATATGCCTGCTTTTCGGCCCTACCTACTCTCCCTCTAATTTGATACATCGCAGACAGTCCCAACCTATTAACATCATCTACTATAAGGGTATTTGCATTAGAAATATCTAAACCGTTTTCGATAATGGTGGTACAAAGTAAAACATCAATTTCTTGCTTAACAAACTTTTCCATTACCTCAATCAACCTATTCCCCCTTAACCTACCATG
>CAZAUH010000076.1:0-2215 GCA_964488325.1 uncultured Candidatus Saccharibacteria bacterium | reverse complement strand
ATCTTTCTAATATTGTTAGCATCTATTTCAGGAAATACTGTATGATCCTCAATACCTATTGAGTAGTTACCAGATCCATCAAATGCAGAGGCTTCCAATCCTCTAAAGTCTTTAACCCTAGGAAATACAATATTTACTAATTTATCAAAGAACTCCCACATCCTATTACCTCTCAAGGTAACAGATACTCCTATATCCATCCCCTCTCTTACCTTAAATGCAGATACCGCCTTCCTAGCTTTATTAATTATTGGTTTCTGACCAGATATCTTTGTAACCATATCAACAATCTCTTCCATAGCCTCGGCCTCTGTTAAAGAAGCTCCAGCACCAACATTTATTACAATCTTAGTAAGAGTAGGTGCCTCCATTATATTAGAGAACCCTAACTCTTTAGCTATCTCCTTTCTTATTTTCTTGTCATATTCCTCTCTTAATCTTGCCATTACTTTTTCTTAGTTTTTGATTTAATTTCTTTTTTCTCTACAGTACTCTTTTTAGTATTACTCTTTTTTTCAATCTTTGTTTCTTTTTTCTTTGTATCCTTTTTCTCTTCTTTTACATCTTCTTTTTTAACAACAATCTCTATTACTTTTTTACATTTCTTACATATTCTCTCAACCTTCCCATCTTCTCTTTTTATTCCAACCCTTGTTGCTTTACCACAGTTATTACATATTAACATTACTTTTGAGATATCCATCGGTTTAACAATGGATAGGATTTCAGATGTTTTCTTTTTACCATCTCCCTTAACATGCTTTTTATATACATTCATTCCCTCTACAACAATCTTTCTACTTTTCATATCTACTGCAACAACTACACCCTGTTTTCCAGTGTCTTTTCCGTAGAGTATTTTTACTGTATCACCTTTTTTTATCTTCATATCTTTAATCAAAAATTTACAATACCTCTGGAGCAAGAGATACAATCTTATCAAACCCCTTCTCCTTTAATTCTCTTGCAACTGGACCAAATATTCTTGTTCCAATTGGATTCTTCTTAGTATCAATTATTACAGCAGCATTATCATCAAACCTAACATATGAACCATCTTTCCTTCTTTGCTCTTTATGTACTCTTACTATTACTGCAGTTAAAACTTCATGTCTTTTAACTCCACTATTAGGAATAGATCTTTGTATAGCAACTTTTACAATATCTCCAAGTTTTGCAAACTTAATTTTAGAATACCCAGGTACACCAATTATCTTTCCTATCTTGGCTCCACTATTATCTGCAATTGTTAAACACGATTCTGTCTGTATCATTTTTACTCTTTATTAATTACAATCCATCTAACATTTTTTGAATATGGCCTAGATTCTTTTATTATTACCTTATCTCCAACACTAAACTCCTGTTTTGTATGTGCAAAAAAAATCTTTTTCTTATTAACTACCTTCCTATACACAGGATGTGCATGTGCTGTATCTACCCTTACTTTAACAGTATCTTGCATACTATTACTTACTACAACACCACTTAATTCTCTTTTCTTTCCTTTGTTATCTGTCATTTCTTTTTTGTATATTAAATATCTAAAACGGCTTGTATTCTATCAATATTCTGCGTATCTCTCAAGCCTATATCTCTTTCTTTGAAACAAATTTAGTTTTAAGCGAAAGCTTTTGAGATCCCAATCTCATTGCTTCCTGTGCAATATCAAGCGTAACACCACTTAATTCGAAAAGCATATTACCAGGTCTAACAACAGCAACATATCCCTCTATATCACCCTTTCCGGCAATCATCTTACTATTAGTTCCTTTGTTTGTGTAAGGTTTATGAGGAAATATCTTTACCCATACCTTCCCCTTTCTTTTCATACAGTTAGTAATTGCTCTTCTTGCTGCCTCTATTTCCCTTGCTTTAATCCATCCATTCTCCATTGATTTTATTCCATACTCACCAAAAGTAATCGTGTTATTTGCAGAAGCAGTACCTCCCATCTTTCCCCTAAACTCTTTTCTATGTTTTCTTATCTTTGGTTGTAACATATTTAGTTCTCTTCCTCCATATTATTTTTCTCACCTTTATATACCCATACCTTAATACCCATTAATCCTGCATCTAATGTTTTTGCTACCTCCTGTGCAAAATCTATATCAGCTCTAAGTGTTTGAGCTGGTACAGAACCTGCGTTTGCTTTAATTGTTCTAGCTTGACTTGCATTATTTATTCTTCCTGATACCCATATCCTTACACCCTT
>CAZAUH010000075.1:0-2284 GCA_964488325.1 uncultured Candidatus Saccharibacteria bacterium | reverse complement strand
TAAAGGATACCATATACCATCTAAGGAATTTAATAGCTCTAACCATTTATACACTAAACTACGATATGATATATGTCCCCCTCTTCTAACTCTAAGATTAATAGTGTACTGCAAATCATCAAAAGAACCATAGAAACAATACTTAGTACTATGTGCATGGGGAAATAGGTACTTAGTATACTCCTTAGACACCTCATCTGACATAAATTTAGTAGATACTACTCTCCATCTCTTAATCATATCGTATGTCTCCATTAAACATTTTTCATACTCTTCCCTTAATTCTCCAAACTCTTTAATCTCAAGATAGTTACATAGAAAGAAACAATCTTTACTATCCCTATTTAACTCGTTATCAATATCTACCTCATCATGAAAAAGAGGAATAAATCTTTCTAAACTTCTATGTCTATTTAAATCTTTAAGAGTTCCAAGTGTTGCCATTCCCTCTATTTTAATTGCACCACTTTGACCAATATTTCCCATTAAATTGTATTGGTTATGATTTTCAAATATCATCTCTCCTAATACCTTTTCATCATTTGAATCAAATTCTAATTCCTTACTACTACCCAATGGATTAAGAAGTAATTCATAGTGAGTAATTAAATCTTCTATAGCATTAGTATTGTAACTAACATAGCATGAATCACATTCACATCCATCATTAATATATTCTTTTTGTAAACTAATATCCTTTTTAAGATATTCCAAAATATCTTTTGTTGAATTCCTTCTACAACAGTTGGCATCAGTATGCCTAATTAAACCGTCTGCCTCTTTAATATATCCAGGTATATCAATCTCTGATTCACCTAAAAGGTTATACAACAGATTCCCTACCTCCTTATCAACCACGCTATCATTAGCGTTAAGATATGATATTAACTCAGACCAATTTCTAGCAGACATTACCGCTGCCATACTTGTTTGTAATCCATACGGTAGTAGATATCTAGCAGTATCAAAACTTCTAGATTGTAAAACAGTTTTCTCCTCTTTATTATCCTCATTAATATTAAAATACTTCTTTAATACATCCTTACTCTTTTTTAATAGCTCTCTGTAATCATCCATCTGTTTTAGCATAATATTGTTGTACTCTTGACGTATGTTTTCATCATTACATACCTCTTTTGGGAGTTTAATAAACTGGGGAGTTTCAAAATTTTGATATCTAGTAGATCTCTCCTGTCCAGAGATAACAGAGTTCATATTAAAAATTTTCATAGCTGTAAATATGGGGATATTCTCTATACATACAAATAGATCTGCCATATCACCAACAGACTTATGACCATACCCATGAAATATTGCTTCTAATCTTTGTGCAGCATCTGTATTGTTTTTAATAATCTCCTGGGCAATATCTACTATAGAATCTGAAGACCTACTATATCTTGCACCAAGGTATGCATTAATTGATGGTTGTTTCTGATTAGAATTTTGTAAAAGAGTATGTACTTTAAAATCGTTCCAAAGAGAGTGCGTAAAGAGAGAAGCTATCTGTAAATCCTTTCTAAATTCACCCTTCATGTAGTACTATTTATAACTTATCTATTCCTGGTATTGGAAAGTCTTTAGTAAAATCTTTAACCTCTTTTTTAATTAAAATATGATTTTGCTCTGAAGTATCTTTTAATGCCCTATCTATATACTCTGCTATCTTTTCCATATCACTCTCTTTCATACCCCTTGTTGTAATAGCTGGTGTCCCTATTCTAACTCCTGATGGGTCCCAAGGTTTTCTTTCATCATGAGGAATACTATTCTTATTCAGTGTAATATTTACACTTTCTAAGATATCAGATACCTCTTTTCCACTCATATTTACACTTTTAATAGTATCAACTAAGAATAGGTGATTATCAGTACCCCCAGATACAATGGTATATCCTTTTTGAATTAATGAGTTAGCTAATGCCTTTGAATTTAATACAATCTGTTTGGAATACTCTTTAAACTCACTACTCTTTGCTTCTTCTAAAGCGACTGCTATACCAGCAGTAATATGGTTGTGTGGACCTCCCTGAAGCCCAGGAAACACAGCTTTATCTATTACCTCACCATACTGTTCATTACACATAATCATAGCTCCTCTTGGACCTCTTAATGTTTTATGTGTAGTTGTTGTAACAACATCTGCAATGCCTATCGGAGATGGATACTGTTCAGCTACAATCAATCCAGCAACATGAGCAATATCTGCTACAAGTATAGCTCCTACCTCATCAGCAATCTTTCTGAACTCTTTCCAATCAATTATTCTCGAGTATGCACTAAA
>CAZAUH010000074.1:0-2315 GCA_964488325.1 uncultured Candidatus Saccharibacteria bacterium | reverse complement strand
CTTCACTTTTTCTAAACCAAACATACAAAGCCTCTATCTCTGCAGATGAAGAGTCAGAGTATTTTGCAACCATTCTAATTGGATCATTTACACTATTATCAACAGTAGCTGTTAGTTTACCAGCACCTGTATGAGTATCAGAGGTAAAACCTAATTTAGTAGGAATATTTTCAGGATAAATAACTAAAGATGCTGTTGGTTGTTTACTTGGATCCTCATAACAGTCTCTTTTAAATGTTCCCTTACAGCTACTACACTTATAAACATCTTCTAAAAGATATTCTGTTTTTGTTGTAGAGAGAGGAGGAACCTCACACTGTGGTGGAGTACACCCATTACAAGGAGCTGTACCCGAACCACATTGACAGTTACCATCACATGTTTCTCCTTCTGCACAATTGCTATCAGATTCACAGTCTTCTCCCGAATCAATAATACCATTCCCACAATCTTCGCATGCACCACAAGGGGCCGTAGGACAGCCCTCTGCAGAATAGCAACATTCATCTTCACAGTTATTTGGATCTGGGCAATGGTAACAACACCCATTCCACATAACACCATGCTGTACAGATTGTCCTGGACAACAATTGTCATCAGGAGGTACAGCAAAGATATCAGACTTAAAGAAAAGTGGAATTAAAATAATTGCTAGAATAAAAACACCTATTTTGATTAATGTTTTATTACTCATTGTTTAGTTTATCTAAAAGATAAATAAAGTAGTAAGAATCAATCATATTTGATGATGATAAAACGGTTATCTCTCCTTCCTCATTCTTTTCTTCTCGTGTAACAAAATATCCATATTCATCTAAAACTTTTTCTCCTTTATTGGTATTCAAAGAGTTTCTTCCAAACAATCTGTACTCTTTATAAGAAGCAATTTTTGGAGAGATAGAACTGTCAAAATAATTTCTGTAGAAAATATCGTATAAAATAGCTCTAGAAATATCTTTATGATTATTCATTGTTGCGTCTGCACAAACCATCTTTTGAGCTAAGCTTAATGAGCAAAAGTCGTCTTTAACAATATTATCACAGATAGAAACAAAATCTGGGAGGGATGTAAATAATGAATTCGCTTTATTAAGATATAATTCATTCCCATATTCTGAATAAATCTCTTCTGAATCTTTTAATAAATAACACTTTGAAATAACTGCTGGATATGCAGTTTCAAAATTCTCAGCAGAATTAAAATACGAGAGTATTGTCTCTTTAGTGTACAAAGCTTTCTCTATATTCAATTCCTTAACTATTCTATTAAAATATATCAATTCAGATGGAAGATATATAACAAAACCGTTTCCAATTCCAGACGAATCATCTCCTTCATAATTTGTAGCCAGAGTAGGATATCTAGAAATCTCAAAATTTATAGCTTTAGCACAATCTTCATACGCTCTTGTTTTTATACTATTACACTTCTCCGTACCACACCCCTTTAGATTAGAAATGGTTTGATAAGCAATTTGACAATCAAAAAAAACCTGAGAGACTTCATCCGATGTGTATGAATCAACAGTCTGCGAATATGATATAAGATCAATTTCATCGTACTCTGCATAACTCTTTTTATAAATTTGAGAAATCCCATTTTTAATCCAACCAACTGTAGAGCTATTTGTTGGATCAACTTTATTATTAACAAAATCTGAAAAGAATTGATATGTCCCATTTGCTGCTGCCCTTTGTGTTGATTTCAGTTTAAATTGTTTTTCATTATAATAACCAAAATCATCTGTGATAAAGAAATTGAATAGTCCTCTAATCAAAGAGTCTCTATCATATTTATTAAAGTACTCTTCCTTTCCAATAATATCCTTATCGACTAATCCAATACTCCATGCATTTAAGTCTCTCCCAATGATACAATTTGCTCTACTACATGAATCTCCTATATTAAATAGGTCTGAATAGAATCTTTTAAAAGTACATAGTGAAAAATTAATAAAGTATCTCAAATCATGATCTACCCTATATCTTAAACTGATCACCAATGGTTCATTCCATTCTAATTTTGAGAAATCAAATTCTCCCTGATTCTTTGGTAAAACATATGTGAATCTTGACTCATCTCTCGTAGAATAATAGCTTTTGTAGTTATATGGAACTCCTACTATTTCATAACCACCATTTGTTTCTGTATACTCTTCTAATATAACTGGAAATTCATAACTTAAGTATTTCCCATCTTTAATAGGAAAATCTCTTACGACTTTCTCTGCAAGACTATTACCCTCTAAATTAATTGCCATACTAACATACGGTTTATCATTTTTCATCGAAAAGAATGAAAATCCTAACCATAC
>CAZAUH010000073.1:0-2346 GCA_964488325.1 uncultured Candidatus Saccharibacteria bacterium | reverse complement strand
GTGCTGCTGTTTTAATACCAGAGTAACTAAAATTCAAATCTTTAGAATTTTTCATAGGAGTAGTAAAAACAATATTTCCTACCTTACCCTTTTTAGCAAACTCTGAAACAACAGGACCACCAGGATAACCGAAATTAAGAATTCTTCCCACTTTATCAAACGCCTCTCCTGCTGCATCATCTAGTGTTTGTCCTAATTTTTTGTATTTACCAACCTCTTTAATATATATTATCTCTGTATGCTTACCAGACATAAGTAAAGCTAGAGCTGGGAAAGAATCTAATAGCTGATCATCACTAACTAAACCCTTGTGCTTAGAGTTTAAAAGTAGGGATGAAAACATATGACCCTCCATATGATTAATAGGAACAAAAGGTTTGTTGTACCTTAAAGCTAACTCTTTTGCATACTTAATACCTACCTCTAAATCTATTGCTAAACCTGGACCTGTTGTTACTGCAATGTAATCAACATTGTTAATCATTCCTGGATTATTACCTAATGCTCTGTTGTATACCTTATCAATATTTTGCTCATGTAATCTCTTTGCTAAATCAGGAACCACACCTCCAAACTCTGCGTGTAGTTCTGTTTGAGATGAGAGTTCTGAAGTTATTACCTCTCTTCCTCTAAGTAGTGCAACAGATGTATCATCACAGCTAGTATCTATACCTAGTATTAATGGTTTTTGTTTTAATATTTCTTTAGTTAGTACCATATATTGTAATCTTTCTTTTTTCTAAAGATATATATTCAAAAGATACTTTGTACATAGGGATATTCCTTTTAGTACAAATATCCTCAATCTCTTGATAGAACTTATCCGCCCACTCTATTACAACTATCCTTCCCTTCTCTAAATGTTCTATTAACCCGGACCTATTAAACTCTTCCTCATCATTTAATCTCCAGGTATCCATGTGAGCTAATGTTTTACCTTCATATATATATTCATTGATAATGGTGTATGTTGGAGAGTTGATAATATCTTTACTTCCTAACTCTTTACCAATACCCTTTGTAAACTGTGTCTTACCTGCTCCTAATTCACCACTTAGTGCTACTACTACACTTCCTTTCAAATCTTTAAGATACTCTTTGGTAAACCATTTACCAAAATCAGAGGTTTGATCAGGTGTATCTGTTTCTCTTTCTTCTAAGAATGTACTTTTATGAATAGCATCTTCAAATTTAATCTTTCCCTCTCTAAGTATGGTTAGAGTATTTAATGTTGTATCCAATATTGTAGATGGGGAGTTTTTAGGTAATACCCCATCATCAATATACATATCTATTAAGGATTGATTCTTTTTGGGTAAATCTTTTATCAATTGATCTATACTGTATGGATGTGGTCTGTATGATACATTTGCAGAGGTCGCAGTTATTGGTCTTCCGAATTCTTTAATTAGTTTTAGTGTAAATTTGTACTCAGGTATTCTTACCCCTGTACTACCCTGTTTAGAGACTACTGGAGGCTCAAGGATACCTATACTTTTGGAAACTACAGTAATTGGTCCTGGTAGGTAATTTTTGTAGATGTTGAGTGCCATTTCATTTAGAGATACATATCTTTTAGCCATATCTATATCACTTACTGCAATAGATATTGGTTTAGATCCTCTAAATGTTTTGTATGAGAGTAATTTTGCTAATGCTTTACTATTTGTTGCGTCTACTGCTATTCCGTAACATGTTTCTGTAGGATATACTACAAGTCCTCCTTCATTTAGTATTTTAATACTTTCTTTTATTACCTCTTGCAAGTTATTGTTAGTCAATTTGACTCTTTTCATGATACAATTATACCTTGAATATGATATATTTCATATTTAGAATATAACTTGAGAGAATATATATTATGGAAGTACATGTAACAGACAAAGATTTTCAAACAGAGGTATTAGATTACAAAGGGTTAGTACTAGTAGATTTCTGGGCACCATGGTGTGGACCTTGTAGAATGGTAGGACCAGTAATAGAGGAGATAGCGGAGGAACAGAAAGATAGGGTTAAGGTATGTAAGATGAATGTAGACGAGAGTATGGAGTTTCCTCAAAAGTATGGGATTATGAGTATACCTACTATTCTTCTTTTTAAAGATGGAGAAATTGTAGAAACTATGATTGGTTTACAAGCTAAAGATGCTTTCTTAATGGCTATTGAGAAGCATTCATAATTGATATTTTAGTATATGTTTGATATACTTTTTTGATTATTTGGGGTGGTAGCTCAACTGGTTAGAGCTTTGCACTGTCACTGCAAAGGTTGCGGGTTCGAGTCCCGTCCACCCCGCCATTCTTTCAAGGTTGCGACAAGACCCATCCACTATACCTAGAAACCCCT
>CAZAUH010000072.1:1672-2368 GCA_964488325.1 uncultured Candidatus Saccharibacteria bacterium | reverse complement strand
TTTATGTACTCATCTTGTTTGCTTACATCGGCAATACCATTTGTATCGATATACCCTTTTTTGCCCTGACGAACCAACTCCTGATGGGCAGCTAGCACACAAGCGCCTTTGTAGTTGATTTCAAGCATGGCCGCTGAAAGAGGTAAGTTTTTCTGCACAAATACTTCCACCGGTTCCATTGCAGGAGTATTGTGCTCGGTTCCAAAAGTCACCACAAAACCATTTTCCCAGAAGAAGGTTGTGTACTCTTCCAAAACCTCGGCAGTATTGCGGGTAGGAATGAACTCGATGGAAGCAAAACCGCGCTTCTTCAATGTTTCCAACGCTTTTACTTTGTCTCCTTCGAAGTCGGTGAACTCATTTTTACCAAAGTCGGCAAGGAACGGATAAGTTGGAATGCCACCGGCTGCAATGATTATTTTACAAACATCATCCATGTCGAGGAAAGCCTCTGGACTTTCGGGTACGAAAGCGCCACCGCCGGCCTTCAGCAGATTTCCGCGAATTTCATTTTCCAACGCAGCATAATCGGCAACGTTGCTTTTCACGGCTTTCCCACCGAATACTTTTTCGTAAAAAGCAGCCTGATCGGCTTCTGAAGCAAACGCTTCCACCACTTTCATTCGAAGGGCTTTGGCCAGGTGGCGTTCGCGAATACTTCCACGTGTCAGTTCTTTTTCCACTTCTGAAAACGAG
>CAZAUH010000072.1:332-1662 GCA_964488325.1 uncultured Candidatus Saccharibacteria bacterium | reverse complement strand
GATGGCGAAAGGAGCCTCAATCGCAGTAAGTATTTCGTTCATTTTGGCGCACATTTTTCTGACATGCTTATTCGATTCAGCCTTTACATCGTTGAGCTGTTTCAGATACGGGTCTTTCAAAATTGAAGGATAAGCCAACCCTTTTCCGCTTAAATAGGTACGGCCCGGATTGTTTGGATCGTTTACCCGCACTCCGTTGGCTTGGTCTTCCTTGTTCAAACTAATGAATTCAATATTGAACAGTGGGTAGAGGTTCCGTTTGGCACACTCTTCGGCCCATTCGGTATAGCCTTCGGTAGCATAAAAATCGTTGATGCCAACCACTTTTACGTTTTCATTCACAGCCATATCGAGTGCCTGTGGAATGCTCTCGAAGGCAGAGAAAGAGTAGGGGGTATGCAGGTGGGCGTTGACCCCCAAAATCACCCCCAAACCCCCTAAAGGGGTGTTTTTAGAGTCTGCGTTATTGTTATTTTCGTTCATTTATGTGCCCTAATATTCTGTTATAAAATGATCAAATCTCCAAATCCGGTAGTTCCCCCCCCCCCCCTTTAGGGGGCTGGGGGGTGAGTTTTTATACTCCTTGTTTTGCTCTTCGGATTTGTTCCAGATCAGTAAAGTTTTGCCCCGGAATGTAACCTTTTAAAGGTACAATCTTTTCATGAATGGCATCGAGGAACCAGCCGGGTTGAGGGAAGAACGAATCTTCGAGCTCGTAAGCAGGTGTAATCCAGTTGCGGGAACCTACAACTACCGGCGGTGCATCCAAATAATCGAATGCCAGTTCTGCAATGTTACGGGCGAATTCGTTCAGGAACGATCCGCGGCTGTTGGCATCGCCGGAAATGATGATACGGCCGGTTTTCTTCACCGACTCGATGACCGGTTCGTAATTAAATGGAACCAGGCAACGGGCATCGATCACTTCAGCAGTCATGTCGTATTTTTCTTCCAGGATTTTAGCAGCTTCCAACGCACGGTAAAGGGTTGCACCAACTGTCAGTATGGTAACGTCTTTCCCAGCTTTCTTCACATCGGGTTCGCCAAACGGAATTTCGTAATAGCCTTCGGGTACGCCGTCTTCGTGGAATTGTTCGCCAATTTCGTAGATGCGTTGGCTTTCGAAATAGATCACCGGATCGGTTCCCTGAAGGGCAGAGTTCATTAACCCTTTGGCATCGTAAGGAGTTACCGGAAAACAAACTTTCAATCCGGGTATATGTGCTACCAGCGAAGTCCAGTCCTGCGAGTGTTGGGCACCGTATTTCGATCCCACTGAGACACGCATAACGACCGGCATTTTCAATACATTTCCGCTCATGGCTTGCCA
>CAZAUH010000072.1:0-322 GCA_964488325.1 uncultured Candidatus Saccharibacteria bacterium | reverse complement strand
TGGAAGCTGGTTGAACACCTCGTCGCCACAACGGCCAAGAAAATCGCAGTACATGATTTCGGGTATTACCCGGCCACCGCACATGGCATAACCAATGGCAGTACCTACAATGGATGCCTCAGAAATAGGCGAGTTGAACAGGCGATGATAGGGCAGGGCTTCGGTCAAACCACGGTACACGGCAAATGCGCCGCCCCAGTCGCGGTTCTCTTCACCATAGGCCACCAGTGATGAATCTTTATAATAACGGTCGATGATGGCTTCGAAAATTCCATCACGCAACTGGTATTGTTTCATTTTTGAGAATGGTTTGCCATCGGTA
>CAZAUH010000071.1:0-2371 GCA_964488325.1 uncultured Candidatus Saccharibacteria bacterium | reverse complement strand
TAGAGATGCAAAGTTCCTCTGGTTCCCCTATATCAGTTAATTGTTACTTTGAACCGAAAGTTATGGGTAATGACAGATGTTTTGCTTATGAATGTAATAATAATTTCCGACTATTCCATATTACATCACATAGGAGTAATCAAAATCCGGATAGTATAGTTCTATCTTCTATTGATTTCGAAAATTCAAGGGTATTAAGAGACTTAGTGTATTCAGGAAGAGAGATTATTTTGGAAGAACCAACGGAGGTAAGAAGTTTAAAAGATTTGTCAGCTAAAATAGATTTAGATTTGGATGAATATACGTTTGTTATGACACATCAACCTGAAGAGGTGAAAATAGCGGGTATATCATTGTTTGAAAATTATGCGAATAGAGTAATTAGAAGGAATAGTTAGAGTGTATAATAGGGGATGGTAAACAATATAGTATTAGGTACATCTTTTTCTCCAGAATATGCTAAACAGAAGGGTAGTGATAACCCTCTTGAATTATTAAAGATAATTAATAAAGAGTTAGGTATTAAGGATATTAGATTAGGGCTAAGATGGAATGTAGTAGAAAAGGATAAGAAGGTATCATTAAAATACTATGATAAATATCTAGAATACCTATTCAAAAATGATTGTAAGGTTTGTTTAAATATCGGTCCTATTAAAGTATTTAGATGGCCTGAAGAACATATACCCAAACATTTAAAAACAGAAAAAGAAGAAGTTATTACTCCTGAATCTGAAATCTCAGAATATTCCTATGAGTATCTAGATAAGTTATTAACCCTTCTTAAAAGTGAGTATAGAAACAAATTAGACAATGTAACATTTCAATTAGATAATGAAGGATTTTACAAATTTGGGAAAAGAGGAATTACAATGTCAAATGAGTATATCTTAGATTTATTAAATATACTTAAAAAACATTTTCCGAATAACAGAGTAATGTTTAATAGCGCTGGAAGGACTAATCTTAAGGAGTTAATGGAACTTTTTAAAACCATTATTGAAAAGGATATGTATAAGGGTTCCTCTTTGGTATTAGGGTATAACTACTATTTTAAACTTCCAAATACTCTACAAAAAGACTCTCTTACTTCCATATTTCCTTTTTCAATGAGTATAAAAAGATTACATAAATTTCAAAAAGAGATGGGGTTTGGATTAGAGATATCAGAAGGACAGTTTGAGCCATGGGGTAAACAGAAAACACCTGGTAACTCATATATGGATTATGAATATCTTCTTAAGAAATGTAATAGATATTTTCCTAAACAGTACCCATACAAGCTACTAAGATTATGGGGAACAGAGGAGTTAGGGTTAAAGATATTTAGTAACAAAATATCGGAGGAACATAAAAGAATAATATCTTCGATAAAGGAAACTAGTAATATTAATCAAATAGTTTAAATAGGTCTTAGAGAAATAATATTTTTATACTTTTACTTTTGAAAAAGCTTTTGTAGGGTCTGTTTTGTTATACTTTGATAGCAATATTTCAGGAACAAACCTTTTTAGATATTTGCTTTTTTCATAACCTATTTTAACTAATGTCGGACCAATTAGAAATTCCATTATTGGAGTAGGTTCAATTACAGCAACAATAATTCCTGCAGCAACTAAACCAATCATAAATCTTTCTCTTTGATAAGCAATAACTGCAGGTTTCACCTCATTATTAAATGCATCTTTCCAAGTCTCAGATTTTTTAAATATTCCAAATTCATGGAATTTTTCTAAGACAGTAGGTTTCTCTTTATTCTCTTCAACAACTTTACTAATCTGTTCTTTATTAATTGGTGGGATATTCTCACCTTGAGGTATTTGAGCATTGATTTCCTCAGTTACTTGGATATATTCATTTTCTTGATTAAACGGTGTTTCTTCAGTTTCTTGTGGTTGGCTTACAATTTTTAGTTCAGGGGATTCAGTTAAAACGGTACTTACTTCTCCTTCTGCACTATTTCCTTCAAATTCCATTATATTTAAGAAATAATATTAGATATATTTAGATGTTATATTTATACTATTACTAAGTCAATACAAGGTATTCGGGTATTGTTAATTATTTTTTCCAAAAAGGAATATCCATGCAGTTCTGTCTCCTAAGAATGTTCCCTTCCATACAAAATTTATTGGAACTTTTTGGGATTCTAGGTATTCTAATAATTCGGGTATTTTTCTTTCTGTCCATCTATTTTCACTCATGTCATGTATAAATCTATAATACGGTTTAGATTGTGTTTGAAAAAAAGATAACTCACCATATTTCCATAAGGATGTTCCAATTCCAGAATTGGGTTTGAAAGAATGAATAGCCCCAGCATAAACTGTGTATGGAGTATCGTTTAGTTGTGGACATGAAATTCCCGAAT
>CAZAUH010000070.1:0-2389 GCA_964488325.1 uncultured Candidatus Saccharibacteria bacterium | reverse complement strand
TCTAACAGGCTATCATACATATTTATGGATATTACTTTTTCTAATACCTCATATAACTTTTATATTTGTTCCTTGGAGTCTTGGTAAAGAATTAATAGTAATCTCTTTCTATATATTCATTATTATCTTCGAAGATTTCCTTTGGTTTGTTTTTAATCCTAATTTTGGAATTAAAAAATTCAAAAAAGAATATATACCTTGGCATCCTTTATGGATAGGTCCCATACCAATACAATATTATTTTGGTTTTATATTCTGGGGAATAATATTTTGGTTAACATTTGTACTTTTATAAGGACTATTTGAATACAAAGTATTTTTGTAAACACCAATCAATAGATACCTCTATTTATTTAGATAATTTCAATTATTAAATATATACCATATGGGTATTGACTCATATCAAAACATATTGTATATTTATATGGGTAAATACCCAATTAAATTATTATCTATATAACTATGCCTAACTTAGATGGAACAGGTCCATTAGGACAGGGGCCAATTGGAAGAATTGGAAGAAGATTTTTCCAAAGAAGAAATACCACTGGTAAACTACAAGGTGGTAGTGGAGAGTGTACATGTCCAAAATGTGGATACAAGGAACCACATACAAGAGGAGTACCTTGTACACAAAAAAATTGTCCTAAATGTGGTACACCTATGAAAGGTGTCTTTTGTGCTTAAAGTTAATATGTACTACTAAATATATATGAGACAGCGATTTAGAAGAAGAATCCGTTTTGATTTTAATGAAACATATTTTAAGCCAAGGGGAATCCCTCTATCTAGTATTAAGGAGGTACATATCTCTGATGAAGAGTTAGAAACTCTTAGACTTAGATACATTGAGAAAGTAGATCAAGAGAAAGCAGCCCAAATGATGGGTATATCTCAGAGTCAGTATCAAAGAGATTTAAGTCAGGTATTAGAGAAAATATCAACTGCACTGATAGAGGGCTTTGCCATATCAATACAAAAGAGACCATAAACGCTATCGGTCTTGACCGTAATATTTAGTTTGTTGTATATTTCAACGTACATTGAAATATATATGGGAGAAAATACTAAAAAGAAAATTAAAGAGATAGAGTCATTACTTCAAATAACTCGTATAGATATACTCACCCTACTCTACAGTGAAGACACCTGTGCATGTCAGATTGTAAAAAAGCTAAACCTTAAAAATAATCTCATATCACATCACCTAAAAACCTTACAAGATATGGAATATGTCTCTAGCAAAAAGAATGGTACACATGTAATGTATAGATTAAATGATTCTAAAAGAAAAACAGTTAGCATACTGTTTAATATATTAAAATAATTTTTTTTATAAATATATTATGAATAGAAAACTGCTCACTAGAATTGCTCTTTTTTTAGGAGTAATACTACTCTTAATAATTGAGTACATATTTATAAATCTTTACATCTGTCCAGTAAAAGATTCTCCCTCCCAAGAAGAGCAAGACATCCCTCAAGCAATGATGCTACTAATCGAATTTGGTCAAACAGATGGATTAGTAAATATGGTTAATGATATGAAAGAGAGAGATATACACGGTATATTACTAATTAATGGAGATTTCATAGAAGAGAATGCTACTGTTATAAAGGAGATACTAAAAACAGGGGTAATTGAGATAGCTACATCATATGATCCCAAACCATTCTGGGATATGCCCTATGAAGAGCAATATGCCATAATCACAGATATGATAGCTAAATCAGAAGAGTATTTAGGTATAACTCCTAGAATAATTAGCTCTAGGTATATGGCATCTGATGAAACTACAGTTAAGATAGCTGACGAACTTGGTATTGAATATATTACTGCAAGAGGAACAACAGAGTTAGAGACCATTGTATACAAACCTGATGAATATGATGTTAAGATTATCTCTGTATCAAATATAGATGTACCTGAGTTTAAATACGGTAGTTTCTGTGATTACAGTTTCTATGAAAGAAATGGTACACCCCAAGATATGGAAACAGAGTATAAAAGGGCAATACAGGAAGATAAATTTATAGGGACATCTCATACATACATAGGTGGATACAAAGAGAGATGGAATGATATGTGGCATAAGTTCTGGGATGAGTATGAAGTTGATTGGGTGGATTTAGATACATTAGGTACTGTTGATAAGCAGATGCCTATGTGGCAGATTCCTATAAACAAGAATGCTCCATATACACCAGAAAAGATTAGGCCTCAGATTGCATATGAAGATGAGGCAAATGTTACAAACCCATGTCAGGTAGAAGATTTAAATGATACAGACTCTTCTGAGGTTATAATCGATGAAGAAACAGAATTAACAATCTTTCATAACAATCAAGGACCTATGTGTTTAGAACTAATAGATTTCTTAAAAGAAAA
>CAZAUH010000069.1:0-2404 GCA_964488325.1 uncultured Candidatus Saccharibacteria bacterium | reverse complement strand
CAACAGTTATCTCTTCACCTGCAAAGAACTTCTCCATTAATTTATCATCCATTTCTACTAAAGCTTCAATCAGCGTAGCCCTTTGTTCCTCTGCTTTTTTCTTTAAGTCTTCAGGAATAGGAATTTCTTTAATCTCACCCGTATCAGATGATTCGTATTCAAAAGCTTTGTTCAAAAGTAAATCTACATACCCATGTAACTCACTCTCTCTTCCTATTGGAATATTTAATGCAACAGCTTTATTACTCAATCTATTTTTAATAGTTCCAAAACTCTTATCAAAATCTCCACCAATGAGATTAATTTTATTCATAAAACAAATTCTAGGAACCTTATACTTATTTGCCTGTCTCCATACTGTCTCTGATTGAGGTTCTACTCCCTTTCTTCCATCAAAGATAACAACAGCACCATCTAATACTCTCAAAGATCTTTCAACTTCAGCTGTAAAATCTACATGTCCCGGTGTATCTATGATATTTATTCTGTATCTCTTACTATCATAATCCCAGAAACATGTAACAGCAGCAGATTGAATCGTAATACCTCTTTCCTGTTCCTGTTCCATAAAGTCAGTTGTTGCTGCACCCTCATGTACCTCACCCATCTTATGTATTTGACCGGTATAGTACAGAAGTCTTTCGGTTGTAGTTGTCTTACCTGCATCAATATGAGCAATAATTCCGATGTTTCTTATCTGCTCTAAAGGCATTTTAATATCATACGTTTGCATATTCAAAAATCATAAAATTAAAGACCTAATGAGAACTTAGGAATATACGCAATGTGGATTATAACAGACTAATCGATTTGAGCCAATAGCTTTTGTGCATCTTGGGATACTACTCCCTCTAAATCATACTCTATTGCTTTTTTAGCATATATCCTTGATTCACCCAAATCACCCTTTTGGAAATTCAACTGAGCAACTAGTAGGTTATATCTTGGATCATATTTATTTAATTCCCAAAATACATCAAGTGTTCTTTGGGCATCTTCCAATTCCGAGTTTAGAATTAAGTATTTACCCTTAGAAAAAAGAAATTGTGCTTTTTGCTCGTCCTCAAGTTTTTCATACTCTATTTTATTCATAGAGTAGGTGAATTTCTCATTATCTTCCCTGATAGCATAGATATCCATGTAATACAGCGTTACCCAATCTCTATCAAATATTCTTTCTGCACTCTTTACAACCTCTAGCGCTTTCTCTGAGAGATTCTCCTTAATTAAAATATCTAAATATTCAATATACAAAACCTCCTCTGCGTCTTGTGCACCGTAGGATATCGCACTATCATAGTAAGACATACTGTTATTAACATCGTCCAAGAGATAGTAATCCCTAGCTAATACCCAATATATGTACTGGTTAAGATCACTTAAAGATGTACTATTCTCCAAGACATCAATACTTTTCTGATACTCTCCGTATTCGTAATACGCCTTCCCTAATATATATATCCCATCAATATACTCTCTCATCTTTTCCAAGTTAGGTTCAAGCAAAGCTACTGCTAAATATGGATACCCCATATCAATATATTCCTTTCCTAATTTCGTTCCGTTATACAGCTCATCTGTATTTAAACTATTAAGAATCTCTTCCCACCTTACATATTTATCTCTCCACTCATCTCCCGGTTCAATATCTTTAATCGTTTCTTTCGCCTTATCAGAATCTGTAATAGCCTCCACATATGAAAGTAAAAGACTGCTTTCTATTTGCATATCTCCACTGTAATTTTCTTTTAACAATGGCTTCGCATTCTCTATATTACCTTTCTGTACATATGATTTCGCCATACCTAACAAAGCCCCCTTACTACCACCATCCATCCCTTTTGCCAATTGATAATTGTAAAGTGCTTTATCAAAGTTTTTAGCAATGTAATATGCATCTCCGACAGAGTTATACAAACTAGCTCTATCTGCACCATTTAGCTCAGTTCCGGAATCATCTATTAATTTAGTAGCATCTTCTAATCTGTTTTTAAGAATGAATATATCTACGATCCTTTTAAATGCTTCTACTTTAGATGGGAGTATTTCTACTGCACTACTTAATTTCTCTAATGCCAATGTATATTCTTTCCCCTCTATTAAAATATCTGCCTCTGATACAATCCTATTGTATTCACTTACTTTTTCTTCAGAGGTAGTACATCCAGAAAGTAAAAAACTTGTTAACAAAACAAAGGAGATTGATAGGACAATTTTTAATATATTCTTCATGTTTTATATTTTACACATGTTTTAGCAATCATGCTATACTTTTGTTACTCCTGTATTATGGGGTTAGTATGGATACTGAAATACATTGTAATAACAATAAAAGTAAGATAATAAAAAACCTCTCACTACTACTCCTACCTTTAGGTTTACTTTCAGCATTCTTAATATATCA
>CAZAUH010000068.1:0-2409 GCA_964488325.1 uncultured Candidatus Saccharibacteria bacterium | reverse complement strand
TAGCAGAGATAATGTTGAAATGCTCTTCTCCCTGTTTATCATAGTACAATGGTTTCTGTACAACCTCTTTAATTTCTTTCTCTGAAATAGTAAGTTTGTCACCTTCCTTAGTATTAGCTTCTGAGAGAGTAACTGCCATTTCTAAAATATTTAATGCAGATCTAATATCTCCATTAGATAGTTCACTTATTAAATCTATTATCTTTTTACTAATCTTGTACTTAGGATATTCTTTTTTAATAACTCTTTTAAGAAGGATAGAGATATCTTCTATGGTATGTTGATTAAAAACAAATACCTTAGTTCTTGAAAGTAATGCACTTATTATTGTAAAAGAGGGATTTTCTGTAGTCGCCCCTATTAATGTAATTACACCTTTTTCAACATATGGAAGTAGTGTGTCCTGTTGTGCTTTATTCCATCTATGTATCTCATCTAAGAAAAGCATCGTCTTCTTATTATATTGCTGATTGTTAATCGCAATCTTTAATATCTTTCTTAAATCTTCCTTTCCGCTATTTACAGCTTGCATCTTGTAAAAATCGTAATACAGATTTAAAGAGATAATATACGCTAATGTAGTTTTACCTGTACCTGGAGGACCCCAAAATATCATAGAGGGAACTTTACCAAGTGAGAGGAATTTTCTAATAGGGCCATTAGGACCAATTAAGTGTTGTTGACCAACAAAGTCATCTAAATTTGTAGGTCTATATTTTGAAGCTAACGGTTCGTATACCCCCATATGTGTCATTATACATACATCATACTAAAAGGTATACTCGTATACCATATCAACACCTGTTCTAATAGGTTTGCCTTTCTTTTTAGGTAATTCATTTTTATATGAATATACCCTACTCCCTTTCTTAAGCTCTTTTGTAAATTTCTTTTCAAGTATTTCTAGTACATCTTTTGGTAAACAGCAATATATTACATCGTATTCACTTAGATCTACTTTAAAGAAATCCTCTTCGATAAAGCGGATTTTAGAATTAAAGGGAGCGAAAAGTACTTTACTTAATTTGATTAACATTAGAAGTACAGGACTAATTTCATACCCTACACTTGTACATTTGTACATCCTGTATGTTCCAAATACTACTCTTCCATCTCCACATCCTAAATCAGCAAATTTTTCATCTTTTTTAAGTTTGAAATTCTTTAATATATTTCCAAGTGCTTTTTTAGGTGTTGTATAGAATGGGGTAAAGAAATTTAAAAGGATTGAAACAATATATGCCAAGAGTATTAATAGTATTAATATGTTTATAGCAAGTGCTAAACCGTTTGGCATATGAGATAATTGATTAGATTAAATATTACTATGTATATATGATAGACGGAATTTTAATAGTAGACAAGGAGTTAGGTATTACATCGTATGATGTAATTAGAAAATTAAAAAGAATACTTGATACAAATCAGAAAATTGGACATGCAGGAACACTTGATCCCTTAGCTTCTGGTCTACTAATAGTTCTTTTAGGTAAAGCTACTAAGATGATGAATACATTTCACTCATATGAGAAGGCATATGAAGTAAGAGCACAGTTAGGATTTTCCACTGATACTCAGGATATGGAGGGAAAGGTATTAATGAAAGATGAAAGCAACAAGAAGCCCTCTAGAGATGAAATGGAAAAGATTATTGAGGACAATTTTATTGGAGATATATCTCAAATTCCTCCAATATATTCTGCGAAAAAGGTGGAGGGAAGAAAGGCGTATGATTTAGCAAGAGAGGGGAAAGAGGTTGTACTAATGCCATCAATTATATCTGTATCTCAGTTTGAGGTATATGAATATGAATACCCTATGTTTAAGTGTAAGATTAAATGCTCTACAGGTACATATATCAGAACTTTGATACATGATTTAGGTATTAAGTTAGATACATATGCAACGACCAAAGAATTAAGAAGAGTAACCATTGGGAGTTTTGATGTAAAGGAAGCCGTTTTGAGTAAAGATATTACAGATGAAAATAGGGAGAATATTTTAAGAAGAGTAATTAAGATTTAGATATTAAATATATGGAAAAAGGAAAGCTATATATTGTTGCTACACCTATTGGTAATTTGGGAGATATTACATATAGGGCTGTTGAGATATTAAAAAGTGTACCATTTGTACTAGCTGAGGATACTAGAGAGAGTATTAAGGTGTTTAATAAATATGATATTCATACACAGTTAATCTCATATAGGGATCAGAACCATGAAAGAATCGTTGGTAAGGTTAAGGAGAAATTAGATATGGGATTAAATTTGGCTTTAGTTTCAGATAGTGGTACACCACTAATTAGTGATCCGGGTTTTAAACTTGTTAGAGAGCTTAGAGAGCAAGCATATATTGTTGAAAGTATTCCTGGTCCATCTGCTTTAATTTCTGCTTTGTCAATTAGTG
>CAZAUH010000067.1:0-2430 GCA_964488325.1 uncultured Candidatus Saccharibacteria bacterium | reverse complement strand
TTAATAAAAACTCTGGTGTAAAATATGTTAACGCTTAAAAATATCCTTAAATACTAACATTTCAAATGGGTGTGTTCACAAAATTTCTAAAAACAGTTCACTCGTTTAGTACAAAGGCGTTGTTACAGACTTTACACAATTTCTTACTGTTTCACTAATATGGAATCGCAAATACCCACTCTTTTGTACACTCCTTACCACAGAAAATACACTTACCATTCCCTTCACCATATAAACATCTAGTAGTAGCCTTAGTATCATATTTAATACCATCCTCACACTCTTTATTACCACACCAATACGCTTTAATAAAACCCTTTTCGCCTTTCAATTGATTCTTAAATTCTTCATATGAAGAGATAGAATGCGTTTTCTTTTCTAGCATTTCTGAGGATCTTTTAAGTAAATTGCTTTGTATACTATCTAACAGTATTTTAACTTCACTACCTATACTATTAATACCTATCTCCATCTTTTCATTGGTATCCCTTCGAACAACAGTTGCAATATTCTTACTAATATCTTTCTCACCTACCTCTATCCTAATAGGGACCCCTTTCTTCTCCCATTCATTAAACTTAAAACCTACTGATAGGTACTCCCTACTGTCTATCTGAACATTCTCTATTACATCTGAAATCTTACTCTTAATATCTTTAACATATTCTAAAATTATATCCTTACTCTCATCTTTATAAATCGGAATTATCACAACTTTTATAGGAGCTATTATTGGTGGTAAAACTAATCCCAAATCGTCGCTATGGGACATTATTATCGCTCCCATCATCCTTGTACTTACTCCCCAACTTGTTTGCCAAGCGTAATCAATCTTCCCCTCCTTATCTGTGTACTTAATATTAAACACTTTTGCAAAATTCTGACCTAAATCATGAGATGTACCAAATTGAAGTGCCTTACCATCCTGCATTAAAGCCTCTACACCATATGTATCAACCGCTCCTGCAAACTTCTCTGATTCTGACTTCTTACCTCCATATGTTTCTAAAGCTAAGACCCCTTTAGCAAACTCCCTGTACATCTCTAATGCCTCTAACATCTGCTTTTCTGACTCCTCATGACTACTATGAACAGTATGTCCCTCTTGCCATAAGAACTCTGTTGTTCTTAAAAATAGCCTAGTTCTTTTCTCCCACCTTACAATGTTAGCCCATTGATTAATCTTTAATGGAAGATCTCTCCAAGAGGTTACCCATCTTGAAAAGGTATCATACATAACTGTTTCTGATGTAGGTCTAATTATTAACTCCTCTTCTAATTTAGCAGATGGATCCACTACAACTCCACCGCCACCTTCCGCCTCTTTAAGTCTGTAATGTGTTACCACTGCACACTCTTTCGCGAAACCTTTTACATGACTAGCCTCTTTAGAAAAAAAAGAAAGCGGTATTAATAGCGGAAAGTATGCATTACTTACATCCATCTTCTTTATCCTTTCATCTAGCTCTTTTTGAATATTTTCCCATATAGCGTAGCCGTAAGGTTTAATAACCATACTACCTCTAACAGATGACATCTCTGCTAACTCCGCCCTATCAATCACATCTTGATACCATTGTGAATAGCTTTGACTTCTTGGTGTTATCCCTTTATTTGACATAATGGTGTATTCTACAATACTTTAATATTAATATACAATTCTTGGATCAAAACCCCAGAATGATGAGGCCTTCGCTAAAGCACTATCTGGATTATCAATAATCCACTTCTTCAGATCCCCTTTATCCATAGCAATATCTCGAGCTTGAACCATCGCCTCTACACCAGCCTCTATACCCCATGGATGACCTAAAACACCACCTCCTGCCTGCAAAATGATATCTTCTCCTAATCTAGTAATAGATTCCCCTATTGTCCCCGGATGTAAACCACCGGAAGCAGTATGCCAAACAGGCTTCATACCATACCAATTCTGACCCAATGTCATATCTTCATCTGGGGTAATATCCGCTTGCAAAGCTTGTTGTATTAACTTTGGTTCATTGTAATTTTCCATCTTAGTCTTAGGTGCACCACCATGAAGCGAATCTACGCCCAGCAGGCGCATGATTTTTGCAACAACCACCATTGACATAGAAAAGTTAGTTACTACCCCTCTGTTGTACACACCAGGGCCTGACTCCCTATCCAAAAGACCGTGCATTGCCCTATGTGCATGTATAGCTAAACCTGGGTTATGCTTTCTAACAGTTTGAACCGCACTAAACCCAGTTACAACAACATCCATCATCATCCATCTACCACCATATTTTTTAATCATATCCGCCCTCTCAAGCATAATATCCATATCTGAGTGTGTTGTATTACAGAGATACATCTTTCTTTTTCCACTCTTCTTTTCAATATCTTTCTGTACCTCATGAACTAACTTACATCTATCCTCAAATTTATTAAAATACAAACTAGTTA
>CAZAUH010000066.1:0-2462 GCA_964488325.1 uncultured Candidatus Saccharibacteria bacterium | reverse complement strand
GTACAGGATTTTTGTTAGGGGCACTGGCGCAGTGTCGCGGTACAAGCTGTCTCGGAGCCAGAAAACTGTCAAGGTACAGAATTATAATTGCGGGCAGGTGCGCGTGTCCGGGTGCATAGCCAATTAAAAAGCTGTCTTGGGATTAGGAGTAAACGCAAAAACCATGACAAACAACTTACCCATATTGTCCGTGTTAGGTGGTCGCACTTTTTAATCAGATCCAGGTGCAATATACCAAGCTATTACTGATCATTTTTTCTATTGTTGACTACTGAATTTTCTATATTCAAGTTTAAGACATCTTTTCTTGTTTTTATTTCAAGTTTTGAGTATATCCTATTGACGTGAGACTTAACAGTACTCAAACCGATATTTAACTCTTCCGAAATTTCTTTGTTCGATTTTCCATTCATTATTAACGTAAAAATCTTCCTCTCTTGTAAACTGAGATCGTACAAAGGATTTTTGTTTTTTTTAATTAGTTTAAAAACAATTATAGTTAATATGGATCCAATAATAAGAGATAAAAGACCAATGATTATAGATATTCCTGTTTTACTTTCATGAATATCAGGTATCTTTTTTTTAAATTCTATTAAATATGGAGATTTCACAGAATTCCACTTGGATAGAAAATCCTTATAATATTGTTTATTAATAGGATAGTTCTTTTCAAAATTACTTATATAAAGTGCATATAAACAAACTAAAAGATTTGTACATGTATCAGCATACGATCTTAATTCTTCATATATAGCACTTCTTATTAATTCAATCTTAACAGGTGATTCAAAAAAACTTGTACTGTCGAGGTAATAAGAAATCTTATTTATTTTTTGAAGTATTTGATTAGGATAGTATCCTTCTATTTTAATACACTTAATATAATATTGATCGCAAGTGTCCTTAATCAATAGATTTGAATTCTTGTTTGCTATAAGGAAAAAATGATTTTCATCTTTGCCCCCTATTATTAAAGATGCTGCTGGATCACTTTTTTTCGCAATATGAATTCTAAACAAATTATCTTCTTTTGGAAGATATCCTATATCAAAAGTGAATTTACCATTTTGATCAATAGGTGATTTGTCTATTATCATATCATTTGACATGGTATACATATCATTAAAATCAGGTACTAAGGATAAATATGCTATCGGAGACCAGATTAAGGTATCAATGTTTAACTGGCCATTGATCTTTGATTGGGACAATATATTGTTATGGAAAATGTTCAGCATGAAAGCTAATAATAATAAGTGTCTATAATTCATTGGACATATATTCAATTGATTTATATCTGAATTACTATTTTATTGTAATTACTAGTTTAGTCTGATCTCCAATAAGTACTTCTTGTATTGGAAAGCTTTTGTAAGAAATTATTAGAGTTTCGGAGTCCTTTGGAATAGAAAGAATAAAGTTGCCCTTGCTATCAGTTACAGCACCGATGGACACACCTTTAACTGTTACCATTGCTCCGTTTATGGGATGATTTGCATCATCAGTTACGGTACCTGATATTCTTTTCATAGGGCCGGAAACTGAAGTGGATTTTGGAAGGCTCTCTGGCAAGAATTTTTGATTTGTATCCATTATTACTGAGCCTTTTGCATCTTTAGAGGTTATCCTAACTTCCCAATTACCTTTAAGGGGTTTAATTATAGAACGTGATATTCTACCTTGAACATCTTCATCAGTAAAGCCAAATGTTTTAAAAACACTTTCAGAAGATTTAAAGACAATATTACTCTCCGTTGAATACAAAGTAGCATGTTTGTTAGCAAGTTCTTTTATATGATTCAGTTTTGAAGAATTTAACTGACTTGTTATGGAGAATTTTCCATAATTGTCACCAGAGGGATCATATATTTCAATCGAAAAACTCCCCGCTCTAATAATGGAGGTAATATCGAGAGCCAAGGTATCGGTATGATCAGGAACAGAAATTATAATTTTACCTTTATCAGATCCTTCGAAAATATATATGCTTTTTTGGAGATTATCTAAAACCTGATTCTGTCCGAAAATTAAACTGAATCTCGTTGAAGCCAAAAGTACGATGACTAGCAGTACAATAGATAGTTTTTTCATTATTATTCTTTTTAAGTTATACTTCTATCCAAAACTATCTGTTAATTACTTAATAATGAATTCTAAAAGGATTGAATTGAGTATATATTAAGTTCTAATAATGATTGAAAAAAGGTTGAAATGAAATAAATATAAGATATTTCATCGATGATTTTTTGATTTTAGCAGACCAGAAGGTATTGATTTTAAAGTTGTGTATAAATGGATATTCTATCTTAGTTTAGACCATTAAGGGCATTTTGTTTTACATACATACTTGTTATTATAAGGAGTCATTATCTCGTACTACAATTATAAAAAGTGATAACGCGTGTGCCACCTAACGGCCCGGCAATATGGGGAGGTTGTGTTACCCGACGACAGCACCG
>CAZAUH010000065.1:0-2636 GCA_964488325.1 uncultured Candidatus Saccharibacteria bacterium | reverse complement strand
ACCTTAACTACTCTAGTATGACCTACTAAATTACCATCTCTCATAATTTTATCTCTCTGCCTAATATCCATACGTATAGAGGCATAGAACTTTAGTGCATTACCACCTGTTGTGGTTTCAGGATTACCAAACATAACCCCTATCTTCATTCTTAACTGATTAAGAAATATTATTGTGCTACCTGTTTTACCGGTAATAGCTGTAAGCTTTCGCAGTGCCTGAGACATAAGTCTTGCCTGTAAACCCATATGACTGTCCCCCATCTCTCCCTCAATTTCAGCACGAGGAGTTAAAGCTGCAACAGAATCAACAACAATTACACCGAAAGCAGCAGATCTAACCAATGTTTCAAGTATCTCTAATGCTTGCTCTCCAAAATCTGGTTGAGATATATACAGATCATCAATATTAAGACCGATATTTTTAGCATATCCGGAATCAAAAGCATGTTCTGCATCGATAAAGGCGACAGCATCTCCCTTCTTTTGAGCCTCTGCAAGAATATGTATAGCTAAAGTTGTTTTACCTGATGACTCTGGCCCATATATTTCAATTATTCTTCCCTTAGGAACACCACCTATACCCAAAGCCATATCTAATGAAAGAGCACCAGTCGGTATTACCTCTACATCTACTTTCTCTTTACTACCTAATTTCATAATAGAACCCTTTCCGAATTGTTTCTCTATTTGAGCAATAGCAACATCAATTGCCTTACTTTTTCCACTTAAAACTGTGGGCTTAATATCTTTAGTAGTTGATACCATAGTAAATACTATACATTAACTTATATACCTCTAAGCATATCAAAGGTGATAGGGATAGTCAAAAAAAGTAGTATATATTAATGAAAACTAAATAACTAAAAAGGTTGCTATGTTATTAACAAAAATATTTCTTAAACTATTATCCTCTCTAATATATCTAGCTATCTCTAATTGAACAGAGGGAACTCTTAACTTAGAAGCAACATACTCTCCCAAAGTCTCTTGCTGATCTTCTGGGAATCTAAATATACATATATTCATCCCCTTTAATTTACCCTTATCTAAACTATTAGATATATCATTTGCTAAAAGAATCGACTTAGAAAATTTAGATGGATAGTAGATACCCAAATCATATTCATACTCATCTTTAAGACCATGAATATCAACAAACTTTTTAATACCCTCCTTCTCAACTATATCTGCAATAGCCTCTTTATACGGATTATCCTTAAGCTTATGCCAGTTAGGATCGAAAGATGTCTCTTCATTTTGAATAATTCCCCATGCACCTGTACGTGTACATATCTCCTCAACAACCTTATCTGTTAATGCCTCTCCCCATTTATATGACATCGTTAATGATGGCCTTCTATGAGAGTAAGCATGAGGAGCAGATAGCAATACCGGTATACTTCCTTTTATTATTTTTATACATGATCTATCTTCCATATATTAAGAGTATCACATTTATATACCCTTTTCATATATTAATATTCTATAACCCAATATAGATATTGATACTAATGTTTAATAGTGGTACATTAGAAATGTATATAACTTTTATATTTTTAAAAATGCATAAACTAAAAATGCTTTTTATCCCCATCTTACTTTCTCTTTTGCTCATTCCTTTCTCTATGTCATTCGCACAGGAAGACGATTTGCAATATGTTGACCCTGGTTCTTCAGCAAACGATGATGGTACAGCCATTGAGGAATATGACGCTACAACCTATGACTATTACAATGTTGATGAAGAGTATAACCCAATTATGCCTATAGATAATTCCAGTCCTTTACTAGCTGCTATTGCAGCGACATCAATTGGTATCTGGATTGTTTCAATGATTATTGGATTAGCACTATATATTTTCATGGCGCTAGCTGTGGTTAAAATTGGGAAAGAGTTGGAATACAAAAACTCATGGTTTGCATGGGTACCAATTCTTCAATCGATTATGCTCTTTCAACTTGGGAATGTAAGTCCATGGTTACTATTAATCCCATTTGTAAACGGAATCTTTATGATAGTAGCTATTATGAATCTTACAGAGAAGAGAGGCTATGACAAAGTACTTGGACTTATCGTACTAACAGGAATTGGAACATACATATTACTCTACCTACTTGCATGGAAACCTAAATCTGAAATAAATACTGTACAATCTCCAATAGAACAGCAAGCACAACAGACTTTAACTGATCAACCAATAGCACCACAAGATTTTCAAGAACCACCAACACCAGAAACAGTACCGCCAGTTACACAGTAATAAATAGAAATATATTAAGAGGGAGATTATCTCCCTCTTTTTATTTAAAGCAATGTACCCTGACTATCATCCTTATCAACAATAGGTAAAGATACTACATCAGAAAGTACCTTCTCTTCTTTTGCATCTCCCTCTAATCTAACTAAATCCATTTTTCTTTTCATCTGATTAACACGAGTAGTACTAACATCACTATACTGTTTTTGTAACTGATCAATCTTAATTCCTACCTTACTAAACTCCTCACTAAACTTATCAAACTCACTCTCTACAGATTTAACATGTCCTACAATTTTATAAATATTTTCCTGGATCCTGAAATTCTCATACGCCTGTTTAACCATTCTAAGAATTGCTGTAAAACTAAATGGAC
>CAZAUH010000064.1:0-2644 GCA_964488325.1 uncultured Candidatus Saccharibacteria bacterium | reverse complement strand
AAGACTAAGTAGAGAATCTCCACTCTTTTACTAAAAACTGTATCTCTTCATTACCATTCCAAGAGTTAATACCAACTCCCCCTACAACATCTATTTTGTCATCTTCCTTTACTATTTCTGTATCATCTCCACAATTAAAAAGTACTAGTGTAATTAAATCTACTCCATCTCCTTTACATATTAATTTCATATGATTACCTAACTTACCCATAACCTTCTTTTTAAATACGACTAACTCCGTCATAGATATTAACGGTTTATTAAATCCATACCCAAAAGGTTTTAATATCTCTAACTCCTCTACTAACCTACTATTAATATTTTCACTACCAATTAACAGATCAATATGTAAATTTTTTGTTAACATATCATCTGTAATTAATGTATCTGCTATCTTATGTATACACTTACTAAACTCTTTCTCCTTACCAACCTTAATTGTAAAACCTGCAGCCAATTCATGACCTCCATACCTATCTAAATACTTCTCACACTTAGATAAAGCTTTGGTAATATTAAAACCAGAAATACTTCTTGCAGAACCACGAATACCATCCTCATTTCTAGTACCTACAAGCACTGGCCTGTGATATTTCTCATTAAGTTTACCCGCTATTAATCCCACTATTCCTTCATGCCAATCATCACCTACAACAAAGAGTAATTTCTCTTTACTCTCTCCAACTAAAGTTTCTGCCTGATCTAAACCGTTTTGAGTCATATACTGTCTTTGGAAATTAGTTTCATTAAGAATATTTGCAATACTTTTGCATACATCTACCTTCTCACTAACTAAAAGTTTAACAGCATCTAAAGGTGACCCTATTCTTCCCGCTGCATTAATTCTAGGACCAAGTATATATCCCAAGTGATAGCTATCTAATTCATTAATATCAATACCAGACACATTTATCAATTCATTTAATCCAATCCTTTTACTTTCTTTAATCTGTTTAATTCCATACTTAACAACTACCCTATTTACATCTAAAAGAGTCATTAAATCTGTAACAGTAGCCAAAGCTACTAAATCTAGTCCCCTGCTTTCCTGGGTAATCTCTGTATCCATACCTAACTCATCTCTAATACCTTGGATTAGTAAAAAAGTAACAAAAGTACCACATACCTGCGTATTTGGATACTCATGCTTTGGATACATAGGATGAACTAATATAAAATCTAAATTCTCATTTAAATCCTCCGGTGGTTGATGATGATCTGTTATTACAAACTCTAAACCCTTCTCTTCTTGTATCTTTTTAATCAACTCCCCATCTCTTACACCACAATCAACAGAGATTAGTAACTCACCTTTTAATTCTAAAACATCATCTATTGAAGATTGAGTTAATCCATATCCCTGATCTACCCTACTTGGAATATATGGAACTACATCTATATCAATACCTAAATTTTTAGATACCTCTTTATACAAAAATTCCCACAGTATACTTACACTACATATTCCATCTGCATCAAAATCTCCATGTATAACTATTTTCTTTTTCTTTTTAATAGCTTTAACAATCTCTTTAGCGGCTCTCTTTGTATCAAAAAGATATTCATATGAAGGAATATCTTTTAAATCACTACTTAGAAACCTCTTACTATCTAAACCCCTTAATTTAAGAATATACTCAGAGATATTCTCATTTACTTTTTCTTTTGGTAATATCCAATTACTATTACTTTGAAGTGTCATCACTATTTAGTCTTTCAATTAAATCCCAATTAAAACCCTTTCTTTGTAAAAACCCAACCATCTTACTATCCCTAATATCAAATTTCTTACCTCTATACTTTTTCTCAAACGTATTTTTAAGTAATTCGAATTCATCAAATATCTCCTCATTACACACCATCTCTGCTATATCTTTACTAACTCCTTTAGACATTAATTCACCAATAAGGACAGTTTTACCTCTCGGTTTGTTTCTCATTCTACTTTGGATAAAAGCTCTGGCATAGCTTTCATCATCAATATATTTATACTCTCTTAACTTCTTAACTATCTCATCAAAGAATATGTCCCACTCAATATCAATATCTTCATTAAACCATTTATCTCTTTTCTTAAATTTCAACTCTTTTAAATATCTATATACCTGAAACTCTGTTTTAGGACTATGAGAAAGATAGTCCGTTACCCTTGTTAAAAATCTACTCTTTAAATCCCTTTGAAGTAATCTGTTTAATATCTCATCATCTATCTCTAATCCCTCATACAACGCTTCACTTGCTAATGTATCTAGTGATATACCACAGAAAAATTTACCATCTATATACAGATTAACTCTACTAGGATCCTTTTTTTGATACTCTATCTTAGTTACTCTCATCTACTTCATTTTAGCACGTACACCCTTTTCAATCTCATCCCTAAGTTTTTTATCCTCTTTAAGTACTAAAACTGTACCATCCCTACCCTGTGCTAACTGTTTTTCACCATAACTAAACCACGCTCCAGATTTTTCAACAATACCCATTTGTATTGCAGCATCTAATATACTACTCTCTTTGTCTATTCCAAAAGGATATATCATATCAAAGGATGCCTCTTTAAAAGGAGGAGCCATTTTATTCTTAACTACCTTAACTACTCTAGTATGACCTACTAAATTACCATCTCTCATAATTTTATCTC
>CAZAUH010000063.1:0-2869 GCA_964488325.1 uncultured Candidatus Saccharibacteria bacterium | reverse complement strand
TAAATATTGGGAATATACTTATTAGTATGATTATTCCTAATATTCCTATTAGTATGTTTTTCATTTATATACATATTTTTATAATTTAAATATGTATATATTTTAGGAATATATTATTAAATATGTTTTAAATATATGTATATTTTTATTAAAAAAGAAAAAGGGGAGGTAGGGCTCCCCTTTTGTAAACTAATTTAATTAGATATTACAATGTTCCATAAATCTTTACATTTATGGAACCACTATTATCCCCATAGGCATTATCCAAAATAGTGAAATGAATTTTATCATCATCTCCTACAAACGTTGCAGTATAAATATGACCTGGATTAAAAGCTTCAATCCAATTTATTGTTTGAGAGTCTGTTTGTACCTGAAGATAATTTGTATATGGGTCTGCCCATGTTCCACCATCTACCCATCCTGGAGTGCCACCATTGTATGCAGCTGATCTATAGTTAAATTTTGCATCTGCGATACCATAATTAATTCCATTTCCGTCTGTTCCCCACCCAGTTGCAAAGGTATATGTTCCTGATGCTTTTAAGAAATATTCAACCCCGTTCATTGTTGTATAAATTGAATCTATGATTGTACCGTCACTGGGTACATTTACTGTATCAAGTAGGTATCTTCCATCAATTTCTCCATCCTGACAATCTAAGCTAAATTCTTCAACAACACTTGAGCTAGGACCAAATTTCCAGTGGCCAAGCATTGTATTCCCAAATGGAGAAAGTTCCTTTAAAATTTGATGGCCATTACATCCGCATGTATATGCCAAGGTCTCTTTAGGTGTTGGTGTCGGAGTGCCTTTCACAGGTTTGTTCTGGAACCAACTAAGAACTGATCCATTTTGTTGTACTTGCCATCTGTTTGTTCCCCACGGTTTCAACCAGTTTGTATCAGCAGATGTTCCTGTTGGACATAAATCATCATTATTTTTTATACCATCATCATCATCATCGGAATCATTATCTATAGTTACCTCATGCCAATCAACTGAGCCCAAATCTTTGTTGTTTGCTGCATCACGAGCCTCTAATTTAATAATATATTTTCCATCTGGTAATAAAGTTGTATCCCATGTCATTAAAGATTCGTTTGTAAAAGAATCTGATCTGTTAATGGTACCTGGACCAGAACATCTTCTACCAAGTTACAGAAATATTTTATGCAGAGAGAGAATTGAATGAGATAAACTCTTTGTAAATAGCAAAAACTCCCCGTCTATGACATATTCCTGAACCTTAAATTCAATTTTGAAATTGATTGGTATACAATTCAACTATTATTAAAGTATAATCTTAATATCTATCTTAATTAACTAAAATGATTATGGAATTAAAGAATAAAGTTGTATTAGTAACAGGTTCTTCAAGTGGCATTGGTAAAACAACAGCAATTAGATTTGCAAAAGAAGGTGCAAAAGTAGTTGTTAACTATCATATAAATGAAGAAGGAGCAAAAGAAACTCAAAATGAAATTGAAACACTCGGTGGTGAATGTATTGTAATAAAAGCAGATGTTTCTAAATCAGATGATATTAAAAAATTGTTTGAAGAAACAATAAAACATTTTAAGAAAATTGATATTCTAATAAATAATGCGGCAATCCCTAACGATAAATTTCCATTTTTAGAAACTTCTGAGGATTTGATATATGAACTAGTAAATACTGATTTAATAGGTCCTATGCTTTGTTCTAAAAAGGCAGTTGAAATTATGAAAACAAACGGTGGAGGAAAGATAATAAACACTTCATCAATAAGAGGTTGGGAACACGGCGGTCGTTCAGTTGTTTATGCATCTTCTAAAGCAGGATTAAACAGTTTTTCAAGAACTTTTGCAAAAATGGTTGCACCTTTTAACATTCAAGTTAATGCAGTTGCCCCTGGATTTGTTAAGACAAGAAATTATGACAATATGTCACCTGAACAGGTTCAAACTTTTATTGACCAAACTTACCTTAAAAGGTGGGTAACAGAAGATGAAATAGCAGATGCATTTATCTTTCTTGCAAAGAATGATGCGATGACGGGTCAGGTTATATATGTAGATGCAGGATTTACTTTGAAATAAATAAAGTTATGAACATAGGGAAAGTCGGTTTTGTAGAACTACCACAAGCCAATAGATTACAAGTCGCAAGACGATTATTACCTGCACCTAGTTTAATGGAAGATGGAAAGATTGTTATTCGTGAGATGAAGATAAATGATGAATTAAGTCCAGATGTTGCACTTATTGAGGCATCTACAAATACACCTGTCCAAAGATACGAGGGTGATGGGGAAGTAACTGAGATATTCTATTCTACAACAGATAATAAACCCATTGGTGTTATATTGATGTCACCAGAAGGTGAAATATCTATACAAGTGTATAATCCTAAAACTGATGGTGGGCAAAGAGGATATTCAATAACTAAAGGTTGGACAATGCAAACTATAATCCCTGATGGAACAACATTAACTTTCTTAGATTATTGGTTACCTAAAGGATTTGCAAGTCCAGAAGGTGAATTACTGATGATGTATATACCAGAAAGAAGCAAACCTTTACTGATGAAATTAAAAAACTAGAAAAGAAGATTGAACAAATATCAAAAGCAGATGAAGAGTATTATATCCTTGCTGATGCAATACTTTCATTATCTCAAAGAGCAGGGGAACTATTTGAAAGTTCTGAACTACAGCAAAAAAAGGAAATTCTCAATTTGACACTTCAGAACCTTACACTAACAGGTGAGAAACTAAGTTATGACTTGATAAAACCGTTTGATATTATCCTAAAATCTAACGATAATCATATTTGGCTCCGCGACCAGGACTCGAACCTGGAACCAAACGGTTAACAGCCGTTCGCT
>CAZAUH010000062.1:0-2888 GCA_964488325.1 uncultured Candidatus Saccharibacteria bacterium | reverse complement strand
ATATTGGGATTTTGGAAATTAAGAATCTTTGCACAGCTATTTGGTGCATCTCATGAATTAGATATATTTTGGGCAGCATTTACAATCCCAGATATCATCTTTATGGTTCTTGTTGCAGGATCTATCAATGCAGCTATTATTCCAATATTAACAGATGAACTCTATGACAAAGGTAATAGGGAATTTAATCGTCTATTTAGACAGTTAACTACTGTATTCTTCTTTCTATGCATAGTAATTGTACTTGGAATGTTTATCTTTGCACCTCAAATTACTAATTGGGTAGTCACTAATGAATATGCACACAAGATATTAAATAGTGGGTATAGAATTAGTCAATCAGATTACTCCCTCTTTCTCAATCTATTTAGGATAGGGTTACTTTCACCTCTCTTTTTAAGTGTTAGTGCTTTTGTAACTGCATATCTTCAGGTAAGGAAGCAGTTCTTTATTACAACACTTGCTCCTCTTTTCTATAACCTTGCAATGATAGCTGGAACATATATTCTTGTTGTATTTTTTAAATTTGATGTAACAGCTATTGCTATCTCTGCTGTAATCGGCTCTATTATTCACCTTTTAATTCAGGTACCACTGTTAATTAAATATTACAAACAGGATAACGGGATATCTATTTCTGTTAAAGAGATAGTTGAGAATAGTAATATATGGAAAACATTTAAATTAGCATTTCCAAGAATGATAAGTATACTTGGGGAGCAATTTAATACTATTGTTAATACCTTCATCAGTTTTACTCTAGCAGCTGGAGCATTAAGTGCATATAGGTTTGCAACAAGCTTACACCTATTCCCAATAAATATAATTGGTAGTGCTGTAGCACAGGTAGCACTTCCAGACTTAGCGAAATATTCATGTCAGAAAGAGGAGGGTAATTTTAAAAAGGTATTAAATGATTCAATACAGCTTTCACTGTATTTAATCTTTCCTTTAGTAGCAATAATATTAGTATTAAGATTACCTATTGTACGTTTAGTATATGGAACAGGAGCATTCGACTGGCAAGATACATTACTTACTGCATGGTGTTTAGCCTTACTGACTGTCTCAATAGTTGGACAAACCATTGTACAGATATTACTAAGAGCGTTTTATGCTTTAAAAAATACATGGAGGCCATTAGTTGCGATATCAATTGGTATAATAGTTAATCTTTTCGGAGCATATTTCTTAACAAATTTCTTTAGTCATTACTACGACTGGAGACCTATATTGGAACAGGTATGGTTACAGGTCGCAAATGCGAATGGAGATGGTGTAGCCCCAGTATTGAGATCTTTCTTGGGAGATATCTCTATATGGGCTACTACAAGAGGAGATTCAACATTGGCAGTTGGAGGATTGGCTTTAAGTTTAAGTCTTTCCTACCTATTACAGATGATTGTATCTTCTTTAATGTTAAACAAAGTTAAGAAAGTACTCTCTTGGAAAGAGACTGTATATCCAGCATTACTTAAGTTCCTAAATATGTTAATAATGATTGTGGGTATGTATATTGTGTTTAAGCTATTTGATTTTAAATTAGATACCAGTAGAACAATATATGTACTAATACTTACAGCTGTAACCTCTATATACGGTTTACTTTCCTATCTATTAGGTTCTAAGCTATTCTCTCCAAATGAATACAGAGTAGCTGGGAATATTGTAAGAAGGCTTAAGAATAGACTCCCAAGTGGAAATAATTTATCAGAATAGAAATGAAGAAATTCTTTTTTTCAATATTAATATTTTTTGGAGTAATAGTTTTTCTAGTTTTACTAGTTATTGGATATATATTTCTTAGATATAGAAGTTGGGAGAAAGAGTTTGAAGGAAATATTCAGAGTGAATATTTAATAGATGAGGAGAGTATAAAAAAGGTTGATTTGAATGAAAAAGTATCTGATTTTGCACTTTCAATGTCAGATACAGAGTTTTTAGAGTTAAATGTCCAAGAAGTAGGGTCTGTACTCTTTTCAGTATTGGATTCAAATATAGGAGAGAATGCAAATCTTCAGAAGATATACATTGCACCATCTGAAAGCAAATGGTTAATACATGCTAATCTAAAATATCAAGATTTTTCAGTATGGGTTTCCACAGATCTGAATAAAGATGATATACAGAGTGCACAGATATATATTACTGAAATAAATGTTGGACCTTTTTCAGTTGGAGAATATATTAATTGGATTGATAGGATTAATAAAGGGATAGGGGAATCCATAGTTACTTTGAATGAGAATGGACTAGTAGGTAGGTATATAGATAATATTGAACTGTTAGACGAATCTGTTGTATTAAAAGGCTCTAGATATTGACATTTACCCAATAAATATTTAAAATCCTTAGCAGTCTCTTTTTAGAATTGCTAATTAATTTGTTTAAAATATATAAATGAAAAAAGAAATAAAAATAAAACCATTAGGAAGTAGAGTTTTAGTTAGACCCCAAGAGATTCAAGAGAAAACACCTGGTGGTTTAGTAATTCCCCCAAATGCCTCAGATGAAAAAAAACCTTCATTTGGAGAAGTAATAAAACTTGGAATAGGAAAAAGTAAGAATGGGAAGTTGGTAAAATTCGATGTTAAGATTGGTGATATGGTTTACTTTAAGAAATATTCTCCAGAAGAGATAGAAATCAATGGTGAGGAGCTATACATTCTTGATACAGAAGATATTTTAGCTGTTGCTAAATAACTAGATTAAATTTTTACTAAACTTACAATGGCAAAATCAATAATCTATGATGAAGAGGCAAGAAAAGCATTAAAGGCTGGTGTAGATACAATAGCTGATGCTGTTAAAACAACCTTAGGTCCTAAGGGTAGAAATGTAGCTATTGCTAAATCTTTTGGTTCACAGGTTGTAACTAAAGATGGTGT
>CAZAUH010000061.1:0-2934 GCA_964488325.1 uncultured Candidatus Saccharibacteria bacterium | reverse complement strand
ATATCTTGAATACCTAAGGTATTACCATACATTCTTCCACTGTTGCTTTCAAATATACACAACTCAAAACCGTTCTCTATAACATGGTTATTAATAACCTGAGCAGCATTTAACTCTTTTCTTTTTGGTAGAATAAATCGGGTAGATATGTTACTACTTTTAAAACCTCTTTTAAGTTCATTCGCTAATCTCTGTATCTCTTTTGTTTGAATATCACTATCTCCAAGTACAGAGATACCATATACTATCTTCTTTCTCTCAAAATATGGAGTAAGAAAAGAATCTAAGTCCCCTATTACCTCTCCATATCTAATAAATCCTCCTAACCTATTAAAAACCCTATCTAAAACCTCTTTTGTTAAAGTATTACTCTCAACAAGCAACATTGAATTACTTACCCTCTTAATACTATCCTTTGGAAAACCATATGACTCGAATACTGCAGAAAGCTCTGCAAGAGAAATCTCAAAGAAATTACCACACTCAAAAAAATATCGCATTAGACTATTTCTTTAACCAAAACACTTGTAATTAATGCTCTATGACCCATACTCCTTCTATATCTAGATTTTGATTTGTATTTAAACACCTCAACCTTTTTATCCTTCTTTTGAGATGTAATCTCTAATATAACTTTACTATCTTTAACTAAAGGATCACCAATTTTAACATCTTTACCATCAGAGAGTAGTAAAACATCTTTTATCTCTAACTTATCTCCCTTATTACCCTCTAATTTGTTTACTTCATACTCATTACCCTCATACACTTTTAACTGTGTACCAGCAATTTTTATTACAGCAAATTTTTCTTTATTAACAGTTTTACTCATGACCAAAGGATTTTAATTTATTAATCAGTAATTGTCAATTATATTCTTCCTATTTTTATGATTACTTCCTCTGTTTATTATACTTTGAACTACACCTAATGAAAAGAGAGTCATTACAGTTATCGTTCCTCCTGCACTTACTAGAGGAAGAGGAATACCCGTTGCAGGTATTACTCCAACATTAGTTCCAATATTTATAAAGATCTCTAAGAGTAATTTCATAGTAATACCAATAAGAATCATAGCGGAGAATAGATTACCTACATTATCAACAGATGTTATTAAACCCTTAACAATAACTATCCCAAAAAGTGTAAGAAGAAAAAGACTTCCAACTAAACCAAACTCCTCTGCATAGGATGCAAATATGAAATCTGTTTGATGCTCAGGAAGAAAATCTCTCTTACTTTGAGTTCCATTACCAAAACCTTTACCCCATATCTGTCCCGAACCGATAGCTATTCTTGCTTGATTAACATTAAAACCTATATCCTTTGAACTTTCTGTTGGATTAAGAAATGCCTCTATCCTATCTTTCTGATAATCCTTAAGAACATTTTTATAAAGTATTACAGAAGATGTACCAAGCAATACTCCAACTACAAAACTAATTATAATGAGTAGTCTCCAGCTATCTTTATGGTAGTATGCAAATATACCAATTATTAATGCAACCAAAGAAAGGATTAAAAACATCCAGTTATCACTATAGCTGATTAGAAAAAGTGAAGCGGTGATTAATCCAATTATAACTAAAGCTATACTATTTCTTAACTGATTACTAAGCCCAGTAAATGCAACTAGAAACCATATTAATAATGTTAGTAATGACATACTTCCCGCAGGTTCTAGATAAATGAGTAAAATAATTGGAACAACTGCTAAAAAAGAAATACCAAAAAGTAACCACTGGTTATATCTTTGTTTAAAGGAGAATATACATGCAGTTGTTAATATTACTGTAACTTTTGCTATCTCTGAAGGTTGAATCTGTATTCCCCCAATTACTAACCATCTTTGCACATTGTTAATTACAGGTCCAAAGAGAGGTACCGCTAATAAAAGAAGTAAGGTAACAATATATATCGGTATTATTATCTGAAGATATCTAAAAAGAGATATATCTATTAATGATGTAATTAAATATAGTATTAAACCAATTACAACAAATGATATCTGTTTATTTACAATTGAAAGATCTCCAAATGCTCCATCACTTTCAATGGTAGTGGAAAGTAATGTGATAATACCTATAACAGAGATTAATAAGATAGGGACTAATAAAAACCAATCTATTTTTATTTTCCCCTTTTTCACATTACCTAACTTCATAAGTCTTGTATCTCAATTAATTTCTTCTTACTTTTCAATCCCTTAGATATCTTAACAGAAGATTTAGCAATATTAAAATATGATGAAAGGGTATCAATTAATTCAAGATTGGCACTGTTATGAAATGGTTTACTTTTCAAAGAAACAAAATATATATCCCCCTCTTTAATTACTCCTGTTTTTTTAGATGAAGTTTTTACTCTAACCTCTATAATCACTTTTTACTTCTTTTTATCCTTAAAGAGTTTTCTCATAAAGGCAGGCTTATCTAATGGATCATCAAAATCATCATTAATATCAATATCTATTTTCTTAGATGCACCTTTGTAGACATCTTCCTCAGATTCATTAGAATGTGTCTCATCCTCAATTGCGTCAAAAAGTTTTTCATCTTTCTCATCCTCTAACTCTTCGTCCTCTTCGTTTTGAGTGAATGTCGGAGATGAAGGAACTGGTATCCCACCAAAACCAAATGCATCATCTTCGTCACTCTTTTCATGCTTTGTATACACCTGTTTGTTTTCATCAAAACCTGTTGCAACAATAGTAATCACTATCTCTTCTCCTAAGGTTGGATCTATCTGTGCTCCAAACTTAATATTTGCAGATGGATCTACAGCTTCCTGAATCAATTCAGATACTAAACTTATCTCAGGTAGAGTTAAATCTGAACCAACAATATTGTAAAGGACACCTGTAGCTCCCTCTATTGACATATCTAATAGTGGACTGGTTGTTGCTGCTCTTGCAGCTAACTCTGCTCTCTTTTC
>CAZAUH010000060.1:0-3006 GCA_964488325.1 uncultured Candidatus Saccharibacteria bacterium | reverse complement strand
TATTTTATATTTTTATTTCTATGAATAGAAAATATTCAGGTTTTACCCTAGTAGAAATGCTTATCGTAATGGGTATCATTATTATCCTTATGGCGGTAGGTATTGCTGCTGGTAGGTTTGCAATCAATAGGGCAAACGATGTAGCACATCAGAATGCTGCAGATCAGCTATTTACAGCTGCACAGTCATATTTAACAGATGAAAGAGAGTATCCTGTTGTTGCAGATTGGGAGGATGCTTTAGGGGATTGCACAGCAGAGCCATGTTTAAATGATTATTTGTCTCTTGGGGAATTTCGAGGAGGTACAGATGCTACCTTTTATTATTGGACCAATAGTGCAGCATCAGCTGTTCTCGTTTGTGTTTCAAAGGGAGGACCACTCGATGAAGATGGTAGAGGATTTTATTGCACTGGAAATGGATTCGGGGATGATGATGCTCCTGCTTGGTTAACAGCAAAAGATATTAGTCCAGTAGGTGGGACTGCACCTGCTTGGGTAGATGGTTGGTACGATTTCTCACAAGACTGGGATAATGAAAATGATGTGTTTGAAAGTCCAGTAACACCTTAGGATAAACAAAATTGTGTTGAAATCTTAAACCCCCTCTCCTGAGGGGGTTTCTCTTTTATTAAAAACATATATAATTTAAATATGCATATATATTTTACATTCTTAACATTTATATTAGGGTTAGTACTAGCAAGTTTCTTTAATGCTTTAATGTATAGAATAGATAATGGATATAAATATCCAGACATATTTATAAAAGGATCTCACTGTGAGAAGTGCAGTAAACAGTTAACTGTATACGAGTTAATACCTATACTCTCATATATCTTTTTTAAGGGTAAATGTTCTAAGTGTGGGTATAGAGTCCCCTTGTACTATCCTGTATCAGAGTTATTACTAGGTATCGGTATGGGTAGTATATATTTCTACTCTCTTCCTTTTCTCTTCTATATTGTTCTACTCTTTTTCTTCTCATTTTCTTACTTTGATAGAATATATAAAGGGGTACCACAAATATTAGTGAATGTATATTTAATAGTATTGGTAATATATTTTTTTATTATTTTAATACTCCAAGACAGTATTCCTCAAAACTCTATATTAGTAGGACTTATTGTATCAACGGTTATATTAATATTAGGAAAGGTACTTAAGAAACCATTTGGTATAGGGGATATACTTGTATTAATAGGGTTAAGTATTGTATTTAGTTTAAAACTATATATTGGATATATATACATATTCTTAATACTCTCTTCTCTGTATTCTGTACTTTTAGTTGTACAAAAGAAAGCATCTTTTAAATCCTCTATTCCCCTACTCCCATTTATGTTCGCATCCTTATCTATTTTATTTCTTTTCAATGAATACATTATTAAAATACTAGAAAGAATCTTTTATTTGAAATAGATGGATTACTATTCCTGTATTGAGTAGTTGTTTGTTTTCTGTTAAATTATATATGGCTATATTATTAGATACTGTCCATGAATAAAAAGAAAAAATTGTTTCCTAGTTATACATTGTTAGAGATGTTATTAGTAATGGGGATATTAGTTGTTTTAGGAGCATTGGGAGTTGGAGGATATCTCGGGACAAAAGAAACTACGGTAGCTAGAGAAAATGTACAAAAGATAATACAAGATATCCAGTTGGCAAGATCAAAAGCGATGCTATTAGAAAAGGGTTCAGATGAAAACTGGATATATGGAATAGGTCTTGATTTCACTAAAACAGATGATATTAATGAAAAAGGTACTTATAATTTCTTTAAATGGTGTTCTGAATTTTCAAATTTTGGAGATGAGAAAACCAAAGCAGTATTACCTAGTTTCGATGCTAGTAAGAATGTTAATGATATAGGTATTGCAAATATATGTGGTCAGATGGGTCAACCATATAAAAATGCTAGAATGCCTTACTGTTATACCAATTCATGTGAGACAGGCTTTATGTCTTTAGTTGCTATCCCAGGAGATGATTTGACGATTATTGATAGAGAGATTGGTCAAATGGTAACCGTTGATGCTAATGGAGATGGTTGGTATCCAGCATATGTTTTTTTTGAGGCTGTTACAGGGAGGGCAATCCTTTATAACAAATTTGGGTGGCCATACAACTATAAAAATGGAAATGGAGAAATTAAAAATATGATTCCACTTGATATTGCAATTAAAAGAAAATATAGTTCAAGATTTGATTTAATAACAATATATCCTCTTTCTGGTACTGTGATTCATCATGTATATAGCAAAGCTGATGCAAATCCTTTATGCTCTGATTCGATTAATTATTTAAAATGTATCACTTTTGAAGGAGTAAAATATAATCGATATGGTATTTCAGAAGAGATAAATTCGTATAGAGATTAATATGGTTGATTTTAAAAAACAATATGAGTCACTTGGTTTTGTAGAAGCATTAATTGCTATGATGGTTTGTGGTGTTGTTAGTGTTGTTTTAATGGAAATATCATCTTCTACTATTAGAGATCTATACCAATTAGATGTGCAGGATGCAGTTGCTAGGCATGCTGTTTCAACAGCAGTACATTTACAACAGATTGCAATTCAGGATAAAGAGTCAAGTGATCCTATATTTGCCAAATTAACAAATAATGCCTGTTATAGATTCAATACATTAAATGGGAAAATTGCTTCCGATACTCCTATTGGTAATATTGTAGATGGAAGAGAATACTACAGTAAATTATCACTTGTAGAAAAAGACTCTGAATATTTTAGAGTTTTTTGTGTTAAAAGTAATCCTGCAGATCCACAGAAGGTTCTTGTTGAAGTGATTGTTGGATCAAATAAAATGGCTGGTAAAGCAACTTCAGATAATGATGTTAAGGATTATTCATATTTTGCTGTAATAAATAAATGATAAAAAGAATAAAAAAATACAAAGGTTTTAGTCTTATAGAGATGCTATTAACATTAATGATTCTTTCAGTTGTAATGTTAATTGTTGCTACTACATTAAATACTGTTAT
>CAZAUH010000059.1:0-3125 GCA_964488325.1 uncultured Candidatus Saccharibacteria bacterium | reverse complement strand
ACTGCTAAACAGGTTTTACTACAAAAGATAAGGGAATCTGAAAAGGATGCAGTCATTAGTGAATTTAGTGATAAGGTGGGAGAGGTATATACAGCTCTAATGCAGAGAATGCAAAAAGGTATGGCAGTAATGGAGATAGGGAAGGCAATGGCGTATATGCCTCCTGAAGAGCAGATATCAAATGAATTCTATAGAGTTGGAGAAAGATACAAGGTGTTACTTAAAAGTATTGAAGATTCTGAAATATTAGTTTCAAGAGCAGACCCTCAGTTTTTAATTGAGCTATTTAAAATAGAGGTTCCTGAAATTGAATCTGGTGTTGTTGAAATTAAAGCTGTTGCAAGAGAAGCAGGTTCTAGAAGTAAAATAGCAGTTGTATCTCATCAAGATGGTATAGATCCCATCGGTTCATGTGTTGGTCAAAGAGGTATACGTATTGCAAACATTATGAATGAATTGGGAGAGGAAAAGATTGATATAATTGAGTGGGATGAAGATTTAGATAGATTTGTTGCTAATGCTCTAAGTCCAGCAAAGGTAGACTCTGTTGATATATCTGGTGATACTGCAACAGTTGTATCTCCTTCTGATCAACTTTCATTAGCGATAGGAAGAGATGGTCAGAATGTAAGATTGGCTTGGAAGTTAACAGGTATTAAAATTGATATCGTAGGTGCTCAGGTAGAAGAGAAGGAAGAGGTCGAAGAAGAGGTAGAGAAGAAAGTTGAGAAAAAGAAGAAAAAAGAAAAGAAAGAGAAAAAAGAGGATGCTGTTGAGGAGTATGCAGAAGAGACTCAAGAGGAGGTTGTAGAGAAAGAAGAAGAGAAAAAAGAAGAGTAATATTAAGATGGAATACTGTAGTAAAAAATGGTTAAAGAAATTAAGAAACAAAACATATGTGTTCAAAGTAGAGTCCCAATCGTTGCAATATTGGGTCATGTTGATCATGGAAAAACTACAATTCTTGATTACATCAGAAAAAGTCATGTACAAAGTTGTGAGGCAGGGGGTATAACCCAAAAGATTTCCGTATTCACAATTGCTCCGAATAATGATTTGTCAAAAAAGATTACCTTTATAGATACACCAGGACATGAGGCTTTTGATTTAATGAGGTCAAGAGGGGGAAGTATAGCTGATATAGTATTGTTAATAGTTGCTGCGAATGATGGTGTTAAACCTCAAACGATTGAATCTATTGAAATTATTAAGAAATCTTCAGCTAAACCAATAGTTGTTATTAACAAAGTTGATTTACCAGATCTTAATTTAACTAAGATAAAGAGAGATATTACTACACAAGGACTGCAGGTCGAGGGAATGGGAGGAAATATCCCAGTAGTTGAGGTTTCTGGTAAGACTGGAAAGGGTATTCCTGAACTTTTAGATCTAATAAATCTTGTTGTAGATGTAGAGGGATTACAAGTGAGAGACAAATTACCAGATGGTGTAGCTGCTAAAGCGTTTGTACTAGAATCAATAAAAGATAAAACAAGAGGTAATATCTCAACATTAGTATTAATTAGTGGTGACCTATGTAAAGGTTCATGGTTAGGATACAAGAAAGATGGAAATACAGTGATAGAGAAGGTAAAAGGTATTATTTCAGAAGAGGGACAGAATATATGTGATCTGTCATGTGGTTGTGGTGGTAAGGTAATAGGGATATCAAATCTAATACCTCTTGGTTGCGAGATATATATTCTTAAAGAGAATAATCCTAAGTTACTTTCTTCTTTGTATGTTGATGACCCTATTCTAGAAGAAAGTAGTATTGTAGAGGATGATTTTTTTGGTTCAATATTTGAAGAGGAGCAAAAGGATGGTGATACACAGCTAAACGTTATTGTTAAAAGCTCTTCCCAAGGATCTCTAGAGGCGTTAAAGAGTTCTTTAGAGAAAATAAAAAAAGATGAATACTCTGTGAAAATAGTATCAGAGGGTGTGGGTGATATATCAAATAAAGATATTGATATGGCAAAACTTTCTAAAGCAATACTTTTAGGATTTGAAGTAGGAATAGAAAAGGGTACTGAGGATATTGCAAAGAAAAGTGGAGTATTAGTTAGAACATATTCCATTATCTATAAACTAGTTGAAGAGGTAGAGGATGCTTTGGAAATGCTCTCTGCTCCTAAACATGTTGAAGAGGAAATCGGGAATGCCGTAATAAAAATGATGTTTGTTCTTTCAGATGGTTCTAAGGTATTAGGATCTAGAGTAAAAGATGGAATATTGAAAAGAGATTGTAAGTGTTATGTTGTTCGTAATGATGAGGTACTTGCAGAGGGAAAGATTCTATCACTTCGAAAGGGTAAAGAAACTGTACATGAAGCAAAACAGGGAGAAGATTGTGGGGTTATACTTGATATTGAGGTTGAAACGAACGAAGGTGACGAACTGTATTGTTACAAGGTTTCTCGATAAGTTAGAGTTTGACATAAACCCTATAATGATATAAAATAGGTCTTACATTGCTCGTTGCTATTGTAAAAAGAAATATATGATGATAATCTAGAATATATGTCATTATCTAAAGATCAAAAACAAAAGATAGTTAACACATACGCCCTCCATGAGGGTGATACTGGTTCTCCAGAAGTTCAAATTGCTATTCTAACTGAAGAGATAACAAGATTGAGTGAGCACCTTAAGGATCATAAAAAGGATAATCACTCTAGAAAAGGTTTGTTACAGAAGGTTGGTAAAAGAAGAAGGTTGATTCAATATCTTTCTGAGAATGAACCTGAGAGATATGAACTGTTTTCTAAGAAGGTAAAGATATAGCTATTTATTAGGTCTTTCTTTTTCCTCGTTCTCTTGATATAACTACTAGTTAGTTAGATTTATATTTAATATTTTTAATATTTTTTTATGTTGTTTAATCAAAAGATATATGAGTTTGAGATAGATGGAAGGAAGTGTTCATTTGAAACAGGAAAACTTGCATTAAGATCTGAGAGTTCGGTTATTGCTAGAATGGGTGATACAGTTGTTGAGGTCAATGTTAATACCTCTCCTGCTAAACAGGAGTTTGACTATTTCCCTATGTCTGTTGAATATATTGAAAGATTCTATGCCTCAGGTAAGATTAGTGGTTCTAGGTTTGTTAAGATTGAAAGATT
>CAZAUH010000058.1:0-3211 GCA_964488325.1 uncultured Candidatus Saccharibacteria bacterium | reverse complement strand
CACTAATTGACAAAGCAGAAATTAAAGCAGATGGACCAGGAATACTTTCAACAATGTATGCTTGCTCTCTAAGCTCTCTAACAAGTTTAAAACCAGGATCACTAATTAGTGGTGTACCGCTATCAGAGATTAAAGCAAGATTAAATCCCATATCTAACTTCTCCTTAATCTTTCCTACTATCTTTTCATGATTCTGATCCCTATATGAGATTAACTGAGTATGAATATCATACCTATTAAACACCTTAATACTCTCTCTCGTATCCTCAGCAAGTACAAATGGAACAGATTTTAAAATCTCAACAGCTCTATATGTAATATCTCCAAGATTTCCAATAGGTGTAGCAACAATATATAGCTTTCCTTTTTCCATATATTTAATATCTAAATCTTAATTACTCTTCTTAAAATATTCTCCCTATTTTCATCTGTAATATCTTGACTCAATACTGCCTCTTTAACATCAAAACTACCAATGGTTACCCTTCTTAACTCTTTTGTAGTTGCATATGTACCCAGTTTAATACCTAGATCATGTATCAAAGTTCTAATGTATGTACCTGTAGAGCATTTAATCTTACATTTAAACATTGGGTACTCATATTCATATACCTCAAACTGAGATAAAAATATATTAACAGGTTTAAGTTCTACCTCTTTTCCCTCTCTTGCTAAATCATACGCTTTTCTTCCATCTACCTTTTTCGCAGAATATATTGGAGGAATCTGGGAAATATCTCCCATAAAATTGTCCTCAATAATTTTCTCCATCTCATCCCTAGAGGGTTTTCTGTTACTTTCGTCTTTAGTTAATATCTTTCCCTCCATGTCTTGAGTGTCTGTACAAAATCCTAATTGTGCAGTTACTTCATATACCTTCTCATATGAGTGAAATGTATTCATCATCTTAGTAGCTTTACCTAAAAGTACTATTAACAAACCTGAAGCCAGCGGATCTAGTGTTCCTGCATGTCCAATCTTTTGGCCCCTATCAAGTATTCTTTTTAATTTTCTAATTACATCATACGATGTAATACCTAACTCCTTGTCTACTATTAAAATTCCGTCTATCATATATACATAGTAATATTTAATCTAATCAATTATCTCATATGCCAAACGGTTTAGCACTTGCTATAAACATATTAATACTATTAATACTCTTGGCATATATTGTTTCAATCCTTTTAAATTTCTTTACCCCATTCTATACAACACCTAAAAAAGCACTTGGAAATATATTAAAGAATTTCAAACTTAAAAAAGATGAAAAATTTGCTGATTTAGGATGTGGAGATGGAAGAGTAGTATTTGGAACATACAGGATGTACAAATGTACAAGTGTAGGGTATGAAATTAGTCCTGTACTTCTAATGTTAATCAAATTAAGTAAAGTACTTTTCGCTCCCTTTAATTCTAAAATCCGCTTTATCGAAGAGGATTTCTTTAAAGTAGATCTAAGTGAATACGATGTAATATATTGCTGTTTACCAAAAGATGTACTAGAAATACTTGAAAAGAAATTTACAAAAGAGCTTAAGAAAGGGAGTAGGGTATATTCATATAAAAATGAATTACCTAAAAAGAAAGGCAAACCTATTAGAACAGGTGTTGATATGGTATACGAGTATACCTTTTAGTATGATGTATGTATAATGACACATATGGGGGTATACGAACCGTTAGCTTCAAAATATAGACCTACAAATTTAGATGACTTTGTTGGTCAACAACACTTAATTGGTCCTAATGGCCCTATTAGAAAATTCCTCTCACTTGGTAAAGTTCCCTCTATGATATTTTGGGGTCCTCCAGGTACAGGTAAAACTACATTAGCGTATATTATCTCTTTAAATCTGTATTACGATTTTTACAAGATGCAAGCTGTAAATAGCGGAAAGGAAGATTTAAGAAAGATATTAAAGATTGCGATTAACAATCAGCAATATAATAAGAAGACGATGCTTTTCTTAGATGAGATACATAGATGGAATAAAGCACAACAGGACACACTACTTCCATATGTTGAAAAAGGTGTAATTACATTAATAGGGGCTACTACGGAAAACCCTTCGTTTACAATAATTAGTGCATTACTTTCTAGAACTAAAGTATTTGTTTTTAATCAACACACTATTGAAGATATATCTATACTTCTGAAAAGAGTTATTAAAAAAGAATATCCTCAGTACAAAATAACTAAAAAGATAATAGATTTAATTAGTGATCTTTCTAATGGAGATATTAGGTCTGCATTAAACATATTAGAGATGAGTGTTACTCTTTCAGAAGCAAATACTAAGGAGGGAGATAAACTTACTATTTCAGAAAAAGAGATTAAAGAGGTTGTACAAAAACCATTGTACTATGATAAACAGGGAGAAGAGCATTTCAACATTATCTCTGCTATTCATAAATCAATGAGATCATCTAATCCAGATGCAGCTGTATATTGGGTAGAACGAATGTTAAGTGCAGGAGAGGATCCTTTGTATGTTGCTAGAAGACTACTTAGGTTTGCCAGTGAGGATGTAGGTAACGCTGATCCTCAAGCAGTTATACTTGCAAATAGTGTATATGAGGCATGTCAGAAATTAGGTATGCCAGAATGTGGTGTATTTCTAATTCAATTAGCTATATATCTTTCTAAAGCTAAAAAGGATAATAGTGCATATATGGCAGAGTTAGGTGTAAAAGAAGATATTGAAAAGTATGGTAATTTACCTGTACCTTTAAATATACGTAATCCTGAAACCAAGCTTATGAAAGATTTAGCATATGGTAAGGGTTATGAGTACGACCATGACTTAGAAAGTAAAAAATCTAATCAACAGTGTTTACCTGATAAGCTGAAGAATAGGAAATATCTTAAATAGCTTTGTAAATTTCTAGTGTAGAATATATAATACTAAAGGTATGGAAATATTAATGGATGAAAAAATAATAAATAGGATACTAAATAAAGCTGTAGAACAGATACTACCTTCTACGGATGCACTAAAAGGGTTACTACTTAGTGGTAAAAAAATAAATATATATCAAGGATTTGACCCAACAGCACCTACACTACATATTGGACACAGTGTTGGAATGAGAAAGTTAGAAGATTTTAGAAAACTAGGACACAATGTACATTTTCTAATAGGTGATTTCACAGCAAGAATAGGGGATCCAAGTGATAAAACATCTGCAAGAGTAAAACTTTCAAAAG
>CAZAUH010000057.1:0-3222 GCA_964488325.1 uncultured Candidatus Saccharibacteria bacterium | reverse complement strand
GAACTGTGCATATCACTTTAGAGGTTTTTGATGATATAAAGACAGAGAGTGTTGGGGAGGGAGAAGAGAGAAGGGTTAAGATAATTCCCGTAAGTGATAAGGAGATAATACCTGAGTCTGAGAACGAAGAGAAAGAGGAAGAAAGCGAAGAGTAGAACCTTTGTTCAACAATTTTGCCCTATCATTAGAAAATTGTATTAAGTGTGTTATATATTTCAACAGCTATCTAGAGATAGCAAGTATTTCAATCACAGAAATTCCAAACCTTGTGTTACGTAAGGATATGAGAATAACCTCTCTCTTAAGGAGTTTTCTTGATTAAGAGAAGCTTCCCAATAACGATAGAAAGTATGAGGGATAGCCATAACAGATACTCTGGATATGCAACAAATTTAAACTGGGTAAATACCATTATAAGTATGGCTAGCAGTATTAAAGAGAAAAATGCTATTGCAAGTGGGATGAAAAGTTTTTTGTTTAAGCTTTTTACAATTAATAACCTTGTGGTTGGATATACTAAAAGAAAGGTAAGAGCAAAAAGCCAATGTAAAACCCTTGAAACGGGCCACCCTAGTTCACCAGTAAGTGGAAAAAGGCCAATACCTAATAGAGTGAAAGATGAAAGAGCATGGTAGTTATAAAGGAGTTTGTTTACTTTTTTGTATATAGGATTTGTAATTGAGTCTAAACCACATAGTAGTCCGGTAATTATTGCAGAGATACTAAAGTATGTACTTGTTTCAAAGAGAGTTCCATAATCACTTATTGCATACCCTTCTCTTAGATCTAGGAACTCATATATACCAATAGGAAAGATTCCCAAAAGAGAAAGTGTAGAAAGGGTAAAATATATGATTCCAATGATGTCTAGCATATAATAAGATAGCACCTCAAAGGAATCTTTGTATATAGATATTAACTATCCCAAACCAAGAATCTGTACTAAAACAAAGAGAATATAAGAAAAAAGAAGAACAAAACCCTCTTTTTTACTTAAAAAATATTTTTTACCCATGATCCCTGCAATAAAAAGAAGTATAGTAGCAAACAATATAAAGAAAAGTTCTACTTTGAAACCAGAAAGATCGAGTTTTGAGATAAAAGAGACAGTTCCTAAAATAAAAAGCATATTAAACATATTTGAACCAATAATAGTTCCTAGCCCAATATCCTCTCTCCCCTTTTTTAAAGATGCGTATAATGTTGCAAACTCTGGAAGGGAGGTCCCTAATGCTAAAAGAAAATATCCGGTGAAAACTTCCGGGATATTTAAATCAATTGCAAGTTTTAATAGACTATCTACACATATTTTACTAAAAATGATTATTAATAGAATGGCGCCAAAAAGATAGAATAGGTTTAATTTCGGGGCAAGATCTGTTTTATGCGTGCCATTATTTTTATTAAGAAGAAATGCTGATATAAAGAAAATCGAAAGAAATATCACACCCAAGATAGGGCTCACAACAAATCCATTCGCAGCAATTAATAAAATGATTCCTACTGTAATTACAAGTAAAAGAGGGATGTTGAAACTTGAATCAATTGCTTGTAATTTGTATTTTCTTAATAATGCCAATAATCCCAAGACAAGAAGGATATTTGCAATATTACTCCCAATTATATTCGCCAATGCGACTCCAGAATGACCAATAGTAGTTGAATATATGGAAGTTGTTAACTCCGGGATAGAAGTTCCTAAAGAAACAAGAATAAAACCTATTATGAAACCACTAATTTTTAATTTTTTTGACAATGCTATTATCTGATTAACAAATACTTCAGACATTATTATTACCAAGGCAAGAGATACAATTGTAATTAGTGCATTTATCATAATTATCAATAATCTTAGCACTCCAATTAACGTTTAACAAACAGGAAATATTATAATTAACTTGAACGGAATATGTTAAAACGGAGAGAGTGGGATTCGAACCCACGGTACGATTGCTCATACGCACGCTTTCCAAGCGTGTCCTTTCGACCGCTCAGGCATCTCTCCCAACAATGGCGTACCCGGCCGGAATCGAACCGACAACCTACTGCTTAGAAGGCAATTGCTCTATCCGATTGAGCTACGGGTACATAAACATGCCATTTTATCAATAAATTTGATTAAAATAAAGGATTAATCACCAACTTCTAGTTCAGTTATAGATAACAAAACCCCTCCTCTTCTATCAGGGAACCTTTTTAGAAAAGCAGGATAGTTATTTGGGTTAAATACAACCTCTGGTTTCCTTTCAGCATACTTTAAAGAGGTAACATATTCTCTCCCCTCCTCCCATTTCATACCCTTCAATTCTTCTGCTAATTTGTCCTTGTCGACCTTAGGTTTAATACTAGATTTTGCAACAATTTTAATCTTAACTATTCCCTTAGTACTCTCCTCTATTGTTATACTCTTTTCTATTTCATCTCCCAATACAAGCTCTAAATCTTTCTCACTTTCAAAAAGATTTTCTTCCTGAGCCTTCTCCCTAAGAAGATCCGTAAGTTTTTCTGTTAACCCCGATGTTTGATAATAGGTAGCGGTACCCTTAATAGTTAAATCAAGATTAACAATAGCCGCCTCTGTACCAACCTTTTTATCTGTTTTAATACTTCCCTTGTCAACTTCACTTAGGATAGTATCTTCAATTACTTCCCATCCCCCAGTTACCTTTCGCAATTCAGATTTAACCTCCTCTATCGCAGTAGTACTTAACTGTTCAACTGCATTATCAACATCAAGCTGAGAAAGTACCATATATTCGTCTTTAGTGCCTCCGGTAAAAGTGGTGGAATTTTTAGCAAACATGTCTGTATTAGGATATCCCTGTATTGTAAAATTGTCGTTAATTGATGAAATATTGTACTCTGTACCAAACTCAATTGCTATTACAGATGCCCCCGATACTGTCATACTGGTATCACACCCCATTGTTACGCTATTTTTTAGTTTGTAAGATTTCCCACCGCTATTAACAATAACGTGTCCTGCCTCAAGGGTTATTTCGGGAGGATCTTGTAAACAACTGGGCATATAGTAGATATTTACTTGACCCTCTGCCTTTTCTCCCCTGTATGCCTTCCCTGTTGCAGTAATAGAATCAGAGAGACTTTTAGTCTCCTCTTCTGTTTTTATTGGTACTTTTAGATTCTCAAAATCTATCTCTTTTATATTTTCATCTCCCGTTAGAATACTTTCAATTTGAACAGGTTTTGATTCGACAAAGA
>CAZAUH010000056.1:1491-3328 GCA_964488325.1 uncultured Candidatus Saccharibacteria bacterium | reverse complement strand
GATTTTAATATACAAGGATTACAAACTAATACCACCTACTACATTAGAGCATTTGCACTACATGGAGACTTTACACAAACAGAACCAGGCCCTATTGTTAGCGCTACAACATCTGCAGGATCTGTATTCTTTGATATAGATATAGCTAATCAAAATGGAATAACCGATGAAACAGCACCACCACACAATATATACTTCACAGGAGCATATGAATTAATAGGTGGATCTGCTCCAATAACTGCAGAAAAGAGGATATGGATGGATGCAGGAACAAACTCACAGGGAGGCTTTGCACTCTTAACAAGAGGTGTAAATGGAGGTCTAAGAAGTAGCACAACAGGACAAACAATTACCTCTGCAACTGCTAACTTAAATATAACTTCAGATGGTTTTGGTATTCAAAGTGAATATATTAATCAAGACTCATATACATACCTAGGAACAATATCTGCTATGTCTGATTACAGTGGAACTGGTAATAGTGTTGGGATCATAGGCACAACTACAACAAAAGTATATGAATCAAGTACCCCAATTTTCAATGGAAGAATGGCATTAAAAGTAATAGCAAAACCTGGTACAGACAAAACAGCATCTAGTGACTACCAAGAGACAATTTATTTTTTATTAATTCCTAGGTTTTAACTATTGACAGGTAAAAATATTCAATGTAATCTCTAATATAGTATAAAGATATTTAATAATTTTTTAAGCTGCCATTTGTGAAAAAACTTGTATCTACATTGAAATATATCATTCCAACATTAACTCTAGTTTTTTTCCTTTCCTTTCTTCTTTTAGCAACTACACAGGCTGGTACATTAGCTGCTGTATATGTGTTTATGAGTAGAATTAAGGTAAACTTGGCTGGTACCGCTGGCCAAACAGTTGAAATGATTATAGCTATTGATACTGCAAGTGCTGTTACAACTGGTGGAACAATCACAATAGAATTTCCAGATGGAGATGATACAAATTGGTGTAGAACAGCAGGGGCGCTAACTGTTACCTCTGTTGCTTCTTCTTCTGCAGATCTAACAGGTACTAACTGGCAAATTGATAGTGGTTTACCAACCTCAGGTACTTTGACAGCAGCTTGTGTACAGGGTGCTGGTGCTGGAACTGTTGATAAAATTACAATTTCAAATGTTGGAGCACTAACTGCTGGTACAACATATGGTGTCAAATTAGCAAATGGAACAGCAGCAGGTGTCTTAGGAACTGATGATACTGCTGGAGAACATATTGTTACAATAAGTGCAAATTACAGTGGGGCAGTCGTGGATTCAAAATCTTTCAAACTTTATTTAGTAACTGATGATGTTGTAGTCGTAAGTGCAACAGTATCTGATGTACCAAGTGTTGTATGTACAATCAGTGCTAACTCAGTTAACCTTGGAACTCTTTATCCAGGAGGTACCTATGCAACTGGAACACATACAATAAGTACAACAACAACAAGCAGTGGATACTATTGGGCTGTATATGGAACTGGAGATAATTCAACTGATGCTGGTCTGTACAATTCAACTACTTTAATACCCTCTGGAGCAACCGCTACACTCGACTTAACTAGCCCCGCTATATATGGCTTCGGTATGACATTTTCAGATCCTGATGCCGCAGATCCTGCCACAGTAACAACAAACTTTGTTAACTCACCAACAGGAACATTTGGTACTATTGATAGACTTTACTCTGGCGCAAAACTAGTACTTTACCAAAATGGAACCCAAGGAACAGCTGAACAATCAACCGTAACATATGGTGCCAAAGCTCAAGCAGCTGCTACATCGGGTTCCTACTACGAATATGTTTACTTTATCTGTGGTGGTTA
>CAZAUH010000056.1:0-1391 GCA_964488325.1 uncultured Candidatus Saccharibacteria bacterium | reverse complement strand
GATACACATATAACACCAACAGGAGAGATAGTTATAGAAAATATCTTTAGACAAGAGGTTGCTAGAATACCCTTTAACAAAAATAACCAAAGTCTCTTAAGAGATACAATTGGAAACTATGAGGATTCTTGGGTACAATCCAGCTATCTATCACCAAATAATGCTATTGCACTAGGGCCATTAAAAGCCAAATTAATTGTTACATACAGAAGTTTTCAACCTGGGTTCGCTGTTCTTGATGCCCAAACAACATTTTGGATAATTCCATGGAAGATAATAATTGCTGTCCTAGCTGTCCTTCTTCTTGCTATAATCATAAGAATAAGTAAGAAGAAATTAGAGAAGAAAAAATGAAATTCATTAAAATTCTAGTAATAATAGTATTAATATATACCATCTGTGGTATCCCTACCCTTCATGCAAGTAGTATTAACCCTGCTATTCAAAGATTTGCATTAGCACAAGGACAGAGAAAATATAGCTCAGTAGTTTTTAATAACTCAGAGGATAAAGATATTGAGATATCTGTAACCCCATATGCATATAATCCTAAGACAGATGAAATATCACAAGATAAAAACGATATTTTCTTAAAAGCAGATACCGATACTTTTACCGTAAAAGCTAAATCCTCTTTTACAATCAATTATGAAATATATCCTCTTAGTAACCTATCTGAGGGATCATATTATAATATATTAGCCCTTACTCCTTTAATTGAAGACCAAGATATAAAGATAAATGCAAGTATTGCACAGTTAGTAATATTAGATATTGTATCACCTGATAGTGAAGTAAAGGGTATCACTACAACTCAATATACAACACAGGTACAAGTTGTTAAAAAAGGTATTCCTTTTCTAACCCCACTTACTCTAAAATATATCATTACTAATAGCTCAAACTACCTATTAACACCAGAAGGCAGAATAGATGTTTTCAATGAAAAAAATAGTTATAAACCGACATATGTATATATTAATGAAGAAAAAGATGAACTATACCCAGGAGAATCATTAGAAAAAGAAATGAAGATAAATGATTGGCATATTGAAGATCTATTTTTAAAGAGAGTTGTCATGGGAGAGATATACAATGGGATAGATAATAATCCAAGCTATGTAGAGATAGAGATAAATAGTTTTATAACAGAAATATTAATTTCCTCTTTAGTCATACTAATTGGAATACTCTTGGTTAAATCATTGAAACATAGTAAGAGGAAACTAAAACAAACTTAATACCTGTTTAGTAGTTTTAAAGCTAATTTTTGCAACGTTATTTAACTCCTCACCCCCATATACAGATACAAATAGTTTCGCATTATCTATTACATTAGAAGCACCCTTTGGGAAATGAAAATCATACTTGTTATTCATCTTCTCCCACTC
>CAZAUH010000055.1:0-3364 GCA_964488325.1 uncultured Candidatus Saccharibacteria bacterium | reverse complement strand
AATTGAGGAAAGAATAGCAGATTTAGCAATATTCTAGTGATAATTCATTTAAGAACTTCCACTTATATTCAAACTCCTTAAAACATGAGATAATCGTATCAATATAAGGAAGGAGTCGTTCGTACATAGTACGATCGCCCCGATATGTTTTGTATGGTAATATATTAAGTAATGAATACAAAAAATATTAAAGGTATCTGCTTTGATTTAGATCAAACGCTGTGTAATAGCGAGGATTATCTCTACTCTTCAAAGAAAAATATTAAAGATTACACAAATACGGCAGAGTGGAAAGTATATAGATTTCTTAAACCATATTTAAAGATTGTATCTTGGGAAAAGTTCATAGATACATACTCTTTATCCAAAAAAGAGGTTAAGAATTTAATACCTGATAGTGCTGCATCACACAGTAGATACTTGTATCTACAAAGAACGCTAGAGAATTTAGATATGAGATTTAATCCAGACTTAGTGTATAGAGCGAATACAGTATATTGGAATCATGTGATAGATAATATGAAGCTGTTTCCATCTGTTTTAGAGGTATTGAGAACTCTTAAGGAGCATCATTTTAAAATATGTGTAGTAACAGATCTAACAGCAGATATTCAGAATAGGAAACTTCAGAAGCTTAGTATTGAAAGATATATAGATTACATGGTTACTTCAGAAGAAGCTGGAAAAGATAAGCCAAATACTAGAGAGCTTACATTGGCACTAAAGAAAATGAATCTAAAAAAAGAAGAGGTAATCATGGTTGGGAACAATCCTAAAACAGATATACAGTTAGCTATAAATAGTGGTATAGGGTCAATACTTTTTGATTTTGGTAAGGTTCATAAGAAAGAGGAAAGGAATACTCCTGATTTTTACATCACTAAGTTTTCTAAGATATTAAAAATACTTAAGATAGAAGAAAAAAGATATTCAAAAGAGAAGTTAGTTGTTTTTGATATGGTAGGGACATTAACAACTCAACCTCACTTAATATCTGTAATACTTGGGAATATATTGGTGAACAAAGATGTTAAAGATATTAAGAAAGAGTATGAGCTTTATAAGGTGAATAAAATTTCAAATGGCGAGTTTTGGAAAAGGATTGGGGTTAAAAATAGTAAAGAGGTTGAAGAAAGATTTTTTAACAAAATTAAATTAAGAGAGGGTGCAAAAGAGGTATTAAGAGATCTAGGGAAAGGGTATAGATTGGCAATTCTTTCAAACATTCCAAAAGAATGGGGTGCATTTTTATCAAAGAAGTTTGAATTTGATAAATATTTTGATGAGATTGTATTTAGTGGAGATTACGGTATTAAAAAACCTCATCCGGATATATATAAATTGCTGTTAAACAGATTCCCAAAGATAAATCCTAGTAATATCTACTTTGTAGATGATGATTTAGGGGATTTAGAATCTGGAAAGAACCTTTTAATGCAAACAATATGGATTAGAAGTGATCAGAATAAAGAGACCTTTATTCCAGATTACGATGTATACAGGCTTAGTGATATAAAAAAGATTCTTGATAAATAGGGTAAAACACAATAACATATTTTCCAGTCGTTATGAAAAAAGAGAAGTTCAAAACAATGTCCGATATCGAAATAGTAGAGATTGTTAAGAAAGATCTTTCTGCTTACAAATATATTATCGATAGATATGAAACTAAGCTATCTAGATATATTCAACGAATACTGTATATATCTAAAGAGGATACAGAAGATATTTTACAAGAGGTGTTCTTAAAAGCGTATAGAAATATTAATGGATATGATAATAAATATTCTTTCTCTAGTTGGATATACAGGATAGCTCATAATGAAGCTATATCTTTTCTAAGAAAGAAGAAATCCGTTATTGAAAGTAATCAAGATGTTGAGATCTTTGATAAAATTGCTTCTGGTGAAGATATTGAGGATGATTTTGTAATTGAGTTAAAAAGAAAAGAGGTTAGAGAGTTACTTTCTAAATTAGATTCCAAGTATAGAGAGGTGTTGATTTTAAGGTATTTTGAAGATATGGGGTATAATGAAATATCAGATATCTTACATACCTCTGTTGGAAATGTTTCTTCATTGATAGATAGGGGAAAGAAAAAATTTAAGATATTAGTAGAAAAATATGGGAAAAATATCGAAAGAGGTAATTAAAAAAATAGAGAAAGAGAATATTAAACCTATTGGTAAATGGTCTTTTGTTTTAAAAGAATCATTCCTTTGGGTACTCTTTGTATTTAATGTAATATTTGGTTCCATAGGTTTTGCAATTACATCATATCTTTTTGAATCTAGTGATATTTTAGACTTTATACTTTCTGTAAACGATTTCCTACAAATATTGGTGCTATCTATCCCCATAATATGGGTATTGCTAACAGTAATATTTGTTTTTGTTGGATATTTGAATCTCAGATATACAAAGGGTGGGTATAGATATTCAATAGGTAAGATATTTTTGATAAATATACTTTGTATATTAGTTCTAGGGGTATTTTTAAGAAATGTTGGAGTTTCTGAGAAGTTAAATACTCTTTTTGTTGATAATTTCCCTTCATATCAACAAAGTGTTGATCCAAGGTATTCTGTATGGAGTAGGCCACAAGAGGGATATATTGCTGGTGAGATTCTTTCAATACAAGATAATGTTGTAAAGATTAAAGATTTAGATGGTAAAAAGTGGAGTATAGATATATCACAGGCTAATGTTAGAGGTGCTGTAAATCTTACGGTTGGAGAAAAGATTAAATCAAGAGGTAGTGCACAAGATAACAATGTTTTTAACGCTTTAGATGTCTTACCTTGGGAGGGAAGGGGAAGACGTATGCAACAAAATCACCGGTAAATGCGTAATACATAGTAGAGAGGTAATTTATTCTCTTCAATATATTTAACTTGTTAATACTAGAAGTATGAAAAACAAATTAATAGTATTAGGGACATTAGCAGTTGCTCTTCTTGGTGTAATAGCTTTTACGACAAGACAGACAGATGCTTACAGAGGTGACTATACTCAGGTTGGTCCTAACCATACGGAAGAAAGAGAAGCCGAGATGGAAAAGATAATGGAATCTAAGGACTATGATGCTTGGGTAAAGTTGATGACTCAGGATGGAAGAACTCCTGGAGTAGTCAGTAAGATCTCTAAGGAAGAGTTTCCTGCATTTGTACAGGCTCACCAGTTAGCAGACGAGGGTAAAACCCAAGAAGCTAATGCAATTAGACAGGAGCTAGGACTTGGCCAAGGTCAAAGAAATGGAAATGGTCAAGGTAACGGTTCCGGGCTAAGAGACGGTAGCTGTAATCACTAATAGAGTGAACCTTAAAAGTAAAGACCCCCTTAGTGGGGGTTTTTCTTTTGTATA
>CAZAUH010000054.1:2220-3450 GCA_964488325.1 uncultured Candidatus Saccharibacteria bacterium | reverse complement strand
CTTTGGTTCTGGGAAGATAGGTCATTGCCAGGATTTTTGAATTCGAAACCCCACTATATTTAAGTGGGGTTTTTACTTATATAGGGTAGTGTTAATATATCCTGGCCTCTACTAAGTGTTACTATTTGCGCCTAAGTTTGTAAGACAATCTTACAATATCGGCTTAACGTAACTTATCGACTTATAATCATTTTCTATTTTAATTCCTCCCTCTTTATTTAGATCAAATTATCAATACACTAGCCTGCTTGCAACCGAGAAAGGTCTATGATAGAAGAATAGCAGTGCGAGTAAAAAGATTGAACATATTTGACTCTCAAGCTTATAATTCTATTCATCTTTATCTCTTTTTTCTGTGTGATATACTAGTTATGAAATATAAATTATAGGTTACACCATTTTGGAGTATAAATGTATTAATTTCGAGGGTTTAGACCAGGTTGGGAAGGGAGATGCAGTAAAAAATGTTTCTTTAGAAATCTCCAACCTTGGGTATGATACATGTGTAATTTCTTTCCCATATTATGCTACCCCGATTGGTTTTTCTATCAGAAATATCCTTGTAAATGGAATCCCTGAGTGTATAAATATTGATAAGAATAGGGAAGTTGAAATAAAAATGGCACTGTTTGCATTAAATAGATTAGAGATTTTAAACTGTATCTTGTTTGATAATAAGCATGATGTATATGTATTTGATAGGGGGCCTTTTAGTTGTGCCTTAACTATTGGATATCATATATTTCAACATAGCCAAGATTATGAAAGAAAGGAATATTTAATAGATAGGGGTTTATATTTTGATTCATATTTCCGAAAAATTCTTAATGTAGATAACTGTGTAATATATCTTAAACACAAAGATATTGGATGGGAGGAAAGTAGAGGAAAAGATGGGAGTGATCTTTATGAAAGAGGTGAAGTTCAGGGAATTAGTGCAGATGTATACTCGATTTTTAGTAAAAAGATTGGAAAGGGGTGGAGCGATGTTGTAACCAAAGATGGGAATGGATGGAGGAGTAGGGAGGATATCAAAAAAGAGTGTTTTAGTAAAATAATAAAGAGGAATGTTATAGACAATTTACATAAGAGTAAGGGTAAGGGGATATTGAAATATTTGGGTATTGATGAGGTTGGGAGATTTCTGTATACGGGTAGTAGTGTAAAGAAAACTTTTGTAAATGATTGGGGGAATGCAATACAGTGTAATGATAAAAAAGAGGTGTATAG
>CAZAUH010000054.1:0-2120 GCA_964488325.1 uncultured Candidatus Saccharibacteria bacterium | reverse complement strand
ATCTCTTCAATCAATTACTATCATACTAAGGCAAAGCATATTCAAAAAATGTCAGAGATAGTGGTTAGGGAGTACAATGGGGAAGTTCCAACATCACTAGGGAGTCTTTTAACGCTTCCTGGTGTTGGGTATAAGACAGCTAATGTGTTTTTAAATGATCTTTATCAATCTAATCAGGGTATCGCGGTAGATACTCATGTTAAAAAGACTGCAATTAAGTATGGTTTAACAAAAAATAGTAATCCTGATAAAATAGCAAAGGACTTAGAGAGGGTATATGATAGAGATGATTGGTATAAGATAAATAGGTATTTTGTACTGTATGGGAGATATAATTTTGATAAAGATTTGGATTTAAAATAAGAAAAAATAATGATGTCTAATCAACAACAAAGGGATAACGATATTGGATCTGTGCTAAGAACAGAACAACAAGAACTTAGATTGGCATCATATGTCTTAAATGACGAGCTTGTACCATGTTTAGTTGAAGATAATCTAAATTTCTGTCAAGAGACGGGGCCATCATATAACAAGGATATGTATAATAGGCATCTGTCGGTTAAAAATGATCCTGATTTTCCAGAAGGTATTAAGATAAAGATAAGTGAGGAAGAAAGTATGTCTGTTTCTGAGGCACATTCTCTTTACAGGATGTCACTTCTTCAACTGCCTGAGAGTAAGAAATATATAAGAATTGATTATATAAGGGTTAATCCGGCATATATTTTTCCTATAGAAGAAACGGATAAATTCTTTACAGCAAAGGATATTGAGCTTCACAGATTTAATAAGATAATGCATAGAACAAACTCCTCATTTAGTGCTTTTGATTCCGAGGAAGAGGAATTAACAATGAAAGAGATGATTAAATTTGGGTTTGATGGATATAATTATGAATTTAAAAAGATGGTTAATAGGAAGGGAGAGGTTAAAATATTTCTACAGATAGGTGAGTATGTTAAAGATGATGAAAAAAATAAAATCCTAAGAAAATCTAATGAGATGCCTAATCTAAACGAAGAAAACTTTAACAATATTCGAGAAATGGGTTTTAAAGCAATAGAAAAGGCGAAAAAGATATCAGGTGCTAGCAATTAGGAAGTTTAGTTGATATAATCTCCACTGCAGTAATAATATTTTAGTGTATGTATGTAATACTGCTGATTCATACATCGCCATAGGATAAAGATATATGGATAGTTCAAAAAATATTGATACAGAGACAAAAGATAAGTCTATGTACTCAGAGTTAAATAGTTTTCTTGATGATAGTTCTAATAAGATTAAACAGCTTTCCAAGGGTGAAATAGTTGAAGGAGAGGTTGTTGATATTAATAATGGAGCAATCATTGTCGATGTAGGTTTCAAGTCAGAGGGAATAATCGCTGGAAGAGAGTTAAAATCAGATACTCTTGATTGGACTCTTTTAAAGATAGGGGATAAGGTATTGGTATATGTTGTCAAACCTGAAGATGAGAAGGGACAATTAGTTCTTTCTATCAGAAGAACTCAACAGGCTAGTGCTTGGTTAAGTTTAGAGAATGCTAAGAAGAATAACGAAGTTGTAGAGGCGGTTGTTGTTGAATCTAACAATGGTGGTTTAATTGTTGAAATAGGAAAAGGTATCAGAGGATTTATTCCTACTTCTCAATTAGATGCAACTAGAGTATATGCAAATGGTGTTAGACAGGTTGGAAAAGATATCTCTTCCAAAGTTCAAAAATCTCTTAACTCGTTAATAGGAGCAGATATTAAAACAAGAATTATTGAGTTAGATAGAGAGAAGAATAGAATAATACTTTCTGAAAAGATGGTTACCCAGGCTAGAGACTTAGAAAAGAGGGCACAGACCTTAAAGAAAGTGAAAGAGGGAGATGTATTAGAGGGTACAGTAAGTGGTATTACACCTTTTGGTATATTTGTTAATGCTCAGGGGTTAGAGGGCTTAGTTCATCTTTCAGAGCTTTCATGGGATAAGGTTGAGGATATCGGTTCGATATATGCTGTTGGTAATGCTGTTAAAGTAATAGTCATTGGACTTTCAGATGGTGGTAAGAGAGTCGCATATAGTGTTAAGAGATTGCAGCAAGATCCATGGGCTCAAGCTATTTCTAAGT
>CAZAUH010000053.1:0-3488 GCA_964488325.1 uncultured Candidatus Saccharibacteria bacterium | reverse complement strand
AACAATGTTTGGAAGTACAGGAGTACTGTTTGAAGGTTCAACCTCTGATGGTAATATGACTCTTCTCACAGCAACAAACCCTTCAGCAGACAATACAATTACTCTTCCTAATGCAACAGGAACAGTGGCTTTGACATCGGATATACCAGCAGGAGCAACATATTGGACAAGAAATAGTCCAGATTTGTACCCAACAACATCAGGAGACAATGTTAGACCTAATGGAACAGCAACCTTGGGTACAAGTGCTAATAGATGGAACTTCATATATGGCGTAGATGTAGATTTGACAAGTAGTGCATCTACAACCAATGTATTAAATGTAGTAGCAAACTCGTTAACCTCTGGTAATGGATTAAAGGCATCCTCTACAGCAACAACAGGACTAACAGGTAACCTAGTAGATGTATCAGGGTCTCTATCAACAGGTAGTGGATCTCTAGTAGGAGTAGCAGCAAACAGTATCAATGGGACAGGTAGTGGACTTAAGGTAACAAGTAGTACAACAGGAGCACTAACAAACGGATTGGTATATGTAAATGGTAGTGCAGCACATACAGGTAATCTAGTTAATGTAACAACAGCAACAGCAACAGGTATAGGATTAAATGTAGCAGGTAATTCAATTTCCACAGGAACAGTTACAAATCTCTCTTCGACCTCAACAGCAGGTGGTGCTAGTGGATCAAGCTATGTATTAAATATAGCAAGAAGTGGAGGTAATACAAACTTAGCTCACAGTGCATACGGAGTATACTCAACAGTAACTAATACAAATGTAACTAGTGGTACTAATATAGCAGGATACTTCTCTGCCTCAGGTGCTACTACCGCTAACTATGGACTAATTGTTAATGCTGGTAATGTTGGTATTGGTACCACAGCTCCTTCTAATAAACTTGTTGTAGATAATGATATTAGTACAACATCAACTATTGAGTTACAGTACAATGGTACTTCTGTGGTAGACATATTTAGTAATGTATCATCTAACATTTTTATAGGATTAGATTCTGGTTCTGCTATAACTTCGGGAACGGATAATGTTGGATATGGATTTAATGCGTTATTGGGTAATACAACTGGATTAAAAAATACTGCAATTGGAAATGAAGTTCTATCTTCAAATGTAGCAAAGCAGGGTAGTACAGCAATAGGTTATCAAGCGATGAAGTTTGCGCATAATACTGGTACTGCAGGATTAACATATAATACAGCTATGGGCTATCAAGCTTTGACTGGTAGTGGAACTGCATCTGCAAATACTGGAACAGGAAATACAGCAATTGGCTTTCAATCGTTAACTGGTAATAGCAGCGGATATTCAAATACCGCGTTAGGTGTTAATTCATTGAATGCGAATACAACTGGATATGAAAATGTTGCAATTGGGTATAATGCACTATATTCAAATGTAGCAAAACAGGGTAGTACAGCAATAGGTTTTGAAGCAATGAGGTATGCAGATAGTAGTGCTACTGGATCATTAACATATAATACAGCGGTGGGGTACCAAGCTCTAAGAGGTAGTGGTAGTGCGGGTAGTAATACAGGAACTTACAATACAGCATTAGGCAATTCCGTCTTATTCTCAAATACCTCTGGTTCGTATAATATAGGGGTTGGAAGTGGTGCCCTTTATGCGAACTCCTCGGGTGAACGGAATATTGCAATTGGTGTTGATGCATTACGGACAAATGAGGAGAATAGTGATAGTATTGCCATTGGTTATAATGCACTGAGATATGCATATGATGGGTCTAGTGCCAGTGTCACCCACCCGGGCCAGACATATAATACAGCAATTGGCTATCTGGCTTTGAGAGGTACGAGTGTAAAGGGTGATAATATTGGAACTGACAATGTGGCATTAGGGAGTAATGCTTTAAAGGTATTTAGTTCTGGTTCGTTCAATATAGGAGTTGGAAGTGGAGCCCTAATTCGTAATGGTGCAGGCGAAGCTAATACTGTAGTGGGGTATTATGGAGGAGAATATTTGACTTCAGGTTCTAATAATATATTATTAGGATATTATACGGCCCCAGGTTTGAGTACAGGTTCAAATAATATAGCCATTGGGAATAATACTACATTAGCAAATGCATCTAACCAGCTGAATATAGGTGAGGTGATATATGGAGATTTGTCGAACGGTTATGTTGGAATAATGAAGAATGCTCCAACGAGAACTCTTGATGTTTTAGGTACTTGGGGAGGTAACCATTCCACTTCTACTAGGTCAACTACTGGAACAACTACTATAACTGGCTCGGCATTAGTATATTTAATATATACAACTAATGGAGATATCGCAAATGTAACAGGGACTTACAATATTACAGGAGTACCAAATACAAATGGGACATTTGTATTTATTAGATCGTATGCTACTGGAGGTGGAGGATATTCTTCAACTACAACAATTCAGATTAATGGGACCCAAATCTCAACTGTCACAAGTAATACAGCTGCAACAATCCGTGAGAACTATATAGCGGTATATTCAAATGCTTGGAGAATAATGGTAACTCCTGCAACTGTTGAGACTGCTGACTTAGCTGAATGGTATCCTGTTTCATCTCTAGAAGCCTCTAACCCTGATGATTTGCCAGCACCTGGAGATATCCTTGTTATTAGTCAGGAAACAGCTGGACTATCCTCAGAATCTATGACTCCAGAGAATAGGGTCGCATACTTAACAAAGTCATATAGTTCTAATCAATCAAATATTATGGGTGTTGTATCAACTGCTCCATATATAACAATGGGAGAAGACATTCTTAAGGATATACCTGTTAGACAGGTGGCATTAAAGGGTCGAGTACCAGTTAAAGTGTCAACAGTTAATGGGATAATTAAACCGGGTGACTCAATAACATCTTCTAATATAAAGGGATTTGGTATGAAATCAACAAGAATTGGTACTGTAGTTGGTCAAGCACTTGAAGGATTTGATCCTCAAAATGGTCAAGGTCAAATCATTAGCTGCCCTGCAGGAACACCAACAAATATTGTATGTGGTCAAATCCTTCTCTTTGTTAACATATCTTTAGCAGATCCATCATCATATCTTGATACTATTGAAACAAGGATATCAGAACTTGAACAAGCAAGTGGAATATCCCAAGCTCTAACAAATTCGTTAAATATCACAACACCTGGATGGTATCGTATTGCGAAATTAAATGGTCCTGATGATTATGCAAAAATGAAGATTAATAATAGTAGTTTAGGATCTTCTCAGAACTTAATTCTTACTGTAGATACGGTTGGAGAAAAAGAAAATGTAAATGTAATATCTAACTTCACTACTGGAGGATACGATATTAGTAAGGCAAGGATTAATAATGTAGAAGGTGTTAAGTATTTAGAAGTATATATGGGGAATGTAAATGATAATAGTATTAAGGTAAGTATTGATGGAGATATTACTAATTGGATAGTAACAGGTATAAGTAGAGTAGAAACTGAGACATCGGTAAGTAAAG
>CAZAUH010000052.1:0-3678 GCA_964488325.1 uncultured Candidatus Saccharibacteria bacterium | reverse complement strand
AGGTATTATCACATTTAGCTTGTCTATCTGGGGTATTTGATACTCCATTCAAGCAGCATGCTTTTGTTGTTGTAGAACCATATCCCAGTGGAGTAGAGGAGAGAGATACTGATTCACAACTAGGTGGAGTACATATTGCACAGTAGCACTGTCTACTATTACAGTTCTGGTCGTCAACACAACCATCAGGATTATCACAACAGGTTGAAACTTTAGAGTGTTCATCAGTACTACCAGCACTTGGACCTACAGTACCAGTAGGACATGAAGGAGCTCCTCCTGGGGTACATTCTACACAGGCAGCTCTTTTGTTACAACAACCTGCAGAATAAGTGTTTGTACCCGCTATACAATCAGCTTGAGTGTGCCAGTACTGAAAACCACCATTACAATCGGAATCTGTTCCTTGGCAGGGATACATTTGTTGAGTAACATAGTAACATGTTCTTGATCGAAGCCAACCAGTAACAACCCCACCACTTGTTTCACAATATCTATCAGCTGAGCATGCATATGCATCTATTTTCTCAGGTTTAAAAAACAAGAATACAAATATGAAAGTAAATACTACTGATAATATTAATATAACCTTAATTCTATTCATAAAATGAGTAAAGGTTTAAATATATGTAATTACAATTAGATATTTAGCATTTAATAAGGCTTTACTCCAACCTCTACCTTTTGCATATTAATAGGACCACCAAAAAGAGTTTTTGCTAATACACCATATTTTGAATGATGTTCAACAACGAAAGCAGGAAATTTTAGTTTATCTATTAATTTCAATCTTCTACCCATTTGAATTCCATCTGAAGAAAGAGAGTGTATTCCACCATTTACATATAAACCATCAAAGACAGAAGAACTACCCTCTCGAACAATATTTACAGAACCATCTGCTAAAATATACCAATTTGTTTTATCATACAACATCTTACCAGATGTAATATTTGATCTCTTAGTCCCCTCATTTATTGTTACCTGGCCTCCTACAATAAATATACAGGCATCTTTATCTAAATTAGTATTTCTTACATCACCTTGCAATGTTAGATTCCCAGAAACAAAGAAAACTGCTTTTCCATCACAAAGAAAATTCTTCTCTAAAGTCAAACCCGAACTTACAATATACCCAATCTTATTAGAAGCAAGCCCATTCGTTCCTGACAAACTACCCGAAGGATTGAATGAAGTAATTTCTTGAATATTCGATATATAACTTTTCCTTTTATCGAATAAACCCTTAAGAGTTCCATAATAACTTGTTATATTTGGTACAATATATGGTCTAATCATATATCCCTTGGTATCTTCACTCTTTGTTGGGTTAGATAACCCTCCAAGAGATTTGATACCAACCAATTCTGTAGATAAATCAGCATAAATATAGTCAGGTAATATTCCCTTATCTACCCAACCAACGGGCACTGTTTCAAAATTTGCTACAGAGAATCCAATCCCATCAGAGTACAAAAGCCCTCCCTCTGTTATCATCCAGTCTCTGAAATCAAATAGTTCAGAACCACTAGAAGCAATATTTCCCCCATCATCAAAAGCTGTTATATAAAAATCAAGGAATCCAGAACCGACATCATGAACATTCAAAGTTACACTTCCATCACCATTTCCTCCTCGAACTAAGAATACATATTTGTTTTTACTATAATCAAGATGTCCAATTATGTCACCACTCTCCGCAATTGTTTTTACAGTAAAAGGATTCTCTCGAATATCTGAATTAGCATCTGGCCCTAAAGATATATTACTTATAGTTACCGGCCTTATATCCAAGTCTTGGCTTTTATAAACATTAAAAACAAGTTTACTAAATTCAAGTGGGAAATCAGAATCTGGAATAAAATTCCATTTAATTTTTAACATTGATCCTCCAACTGGTTCGACTGTTAATGTTATATCGGGGTTATCAAAATTCAATTTCCATTCCTGCCCAGAGTCTTTCCATCTATTATAGAATCTAATCTTTTCCTTAGTTTTCCATTTATTGTGAATTGCTGTAACAACACTTTCTGGCTCTGTGTAATTATCATATGGTGTAAAACCGAAAGTATCATTTGCCATCATCCATATGTTATATTTCCCTTCTTTTGCATGGTTCGTTAGTAAATTATATGGTGCACTCTTCTCTTTAAAACTAACTCCATATTTTAATATAACTTTTTTACCATCATTTTTTACCTCAATATCATATATAACTATATTTGCAATAATATTTCCATTTCTCCCAGGAAGAGAAAATGTCTTTTTCCCATCTTTAACAGTAACTGGTTGGAAGCTATTTGCACGCTTCCACCAATCGGTGCTGTCACTACCAGTCCCAGAAATAGCAGGAACATAAGGGGTCCAAACAGAATCCCTATAATTAAAAGCAAAACCAAAATTTGAATCGCTTTTTGTACCATATAATGCTGGCGTTATGTCATCATTTAAATCTATTGTTTGTGGAGTGATGGGAGCTGTATCACTTTTACTAAACCAAACATAGAAAGCTTCAATAGGTTTATCTCCATCCGTAAATGTCGCCTGCATATAAAAGGTGTTGTCATCAACTGAGTATCTAGATTGAGAATAGGGCATAAAATCATTTACACTCTCATCTTTACTTGCAGTATATTTTCCACCTCCAGTATGCGTAAGAGAGGTAAATCCATAACTTGTTTCTAATTTCTCAGGATGGATCAATAGTGCAATATTTGGTTCTGGAGAAGGAACCTCCCAACAATCAATATAACGAGTTTCCGCTCCACTACAACCTGCTGGCTCACTATCTGTACAAGAGAATGCATCTGGAACAAGATATATATCCTGTTTATCAGTACCCAAAAGAGGATCTTTACATTCAGGAACACACTCATCACATTCTTTCTTATCACCGTAATATGGTGTACAGCATTTTTGAACCCCATTGTCCGTATATCCCATCCACACATCAGCGCCACAATTTCCCCACTTATCACAGTCCGGACACGGAGCATTGGCATGTTGAGCTTCTCCCTTGGGAGTAGGTCCCATATCATAACACCAGTGGGCTGCTGAAATAAAAGAGTGTCCACTAAAAAGTATAACCCCAGTTAAAACACATATAAAAAGATTTCTAAATACACCTTTAATCATTTTTACTTTTTAAATAATTAATCTACTACTGCTTCTAATTTCTCAACCTCCCATTTATAAGCTTCCCTATTAACCATACAATTACCTTTTGAATATTCATTCGTAATATTAAAGATGTCTGAAAAAACTCTCTTAAGTGTACAAATAGAAAATTCAGTGAAATACCTAAAATCATTATCAACCCTATACAAGAAGTATAATGATATTGGTTCATCCCAACCTAATTGTGTAAAATCAAAATTTCCCTCTGATTTATTCAGCTCGTACTTAAATTTTGCATCTTCAATATCCTTGTAGGAATCAAGGTAGTTGTAATCATATCCCTCAATAATATAACTACTTCTTTCATAAGATATTGATATTGGAACAATATCATATTTATACCTAATATTTTTCCCATCCCTATCATATGTAGAAGACGACACTTTATTTTTTAATTCACTATCTTGAACTTTTATTCCTGTTTTAAGATAAGAATCACTCTTTTGCATCGAAAAGAATGAAAATCCTAACCATACAACTAATAGGAGTAATATCAAAGAA
>CAZAUH010000051.1:0-3706 GCA_964488325.1 uncultured Candidatus Saccharibacteria bacterium | reverse complement strand
GAGATAAGTAACTTCCCCTCCCGCTCCGCAGCTTCATGCAAAACTTTCAAATTGATTGGACTAATAAGGATGTCTGTCTGTTCTGTAAATGTAAGTACAATCCTTTCTGCCTTACTTCTGTGAATCTCTCTTACTAAATCTGTTAGTTCGTTAGATTCGTCAATTACAATTTTTGCTGTAGGAATTTTTTCTTCCATTTTTATATATCCCAATTTATATTTTTTGTAGTCCTATCTATCTCCATATCATACAAGAATTTTGCTAAAGATGCAGGAGTAATATCGTATAGATTTTGTAAATCTCCGCTATTATCAACAATCGAACCAAGTAGATTAGGTGTAAACATCTCAATTTTTGGAACTACTGCAACAGGTAGGTATTTTTTCCAAGGGAATTCCATCAGAGATTGCTTGATATCTGGAAGTAGTGCACCACCACCACAAAGATATATCTGTGTAGGAAGTGGCCCAACATCTTCGCAGCTCTCTAATGCAACTTTTAATGTTCTCATCCATAAGCCTGCAGTTGAGTACATAGTTCTTTGAACCTGTCTCATTACCTCTTTTGGTAGTTCTTTTTCTGAATACTTTATCTTTCTTTGTTCAGCATGTCTAAAATCAGAGTCAGTTAATCTTGCCAACTCCTTAGTAAATACCCTACCTCCAAATGCAAACATCTGTGTTTCTGCAACATTGCCATGTTTGACTATTGCAACATCAGTTGTACCACCTCCTACGTCAATGAAGATGGCAGAAAAGTTTGTATGGCTTCCACCGGAGTGTGCTCTTGCAACCGCAAATGGTTGAGATACAATTCCCAAGACATCAAAATTTAAAGAAGAAGCAACTTTTCTAAGAGCTTCTGTATATGTTTTTGGAGCAAAGGATGCATAGAAATTTAACCGAACATCTCTTCCTTTATATCCTATCAATGAGTTTACTGGCATACCACCTATTTCTAAACCTGTTGGGGTTATATGTAATATTTCAATATCCTCATTTTTTAATCCTGTTCTAAGACCTAAATCCTCTTTTCCACTTACTGCGATCTGTGATTTTACCTCGTTTATAATTTTGTCCTGTTCTTTTTTAGTAACCTCTTTCTCAAAGTGTTCCTCTCTTTCGTAGTTCACAACAATAGAGACACCCTGGATATACTCTCCTGCTATTCCCATTATTACTTTTGTAGGGTACTCTTCGGGTTTTAGATTGCTTAGAAGCTGGTTTATTGATAGTTTACAGTTATCAAGTACAGTATCAAGATTAGTAATAATGCCACTTCTCATTGCATGTTGCTGCTGTTGTATTCTTGACACTCTACTAACAGATACTCCGTACTCCCCCATTGTGAATAGAAGGCTTTTGACAGTCTCCGTACCGATATCTAGTGCAACTATTGGTGTTGTTCCATCAAGAAGGTTTTCTCTTTTTGTTTTTCTCTTTGGCAGTTTTATCATTGGCTAAATTATAACATTAAAACCATATGACTATACAATAACTATTAGAATAATCGGTTCTCTTTCTGTTTTCTTGTAAATATACTTCCCTATTGCTTTCTCCATTGTAGATTTAAGTTCATCATATACAAACTTTTTACTTCTTGAAGAGTTATTCTCCCACTCTCTGTGTACATCATATATTATCGTTTGTATCTCTTTAAGTAGCTCTTGAGACTTTTTCATATATATGAACCCTCTAGATACGAATTGAGGTCTTCCCATTAATCTGTGTGTTTTGGTACTTAGATTAAGTACAACAACGAACATTCCATATTCTGATAGCTGTTTCCTATCTCCTAAAACTATCTCTCCAGTATCTCCTACTCCTAGTCCGTCGATAAGGATGGGTTTTGATTCAATAGGCTTACCTTTACTCCAAGTTCTTCCGTTAAAGCTCCATGTTAATCCGTCATCAGTAAGTAAAACATCTTCGTCTTTCATTCCCCATGACATATAGTTCTTTTTATTAAAGTATCTAAAGGTCAGTGGTCCATGTATTGGCATTACAGTTAATGGTTGAACAAGATCATACATTATCTTCATATCTTCTTGGTTACCATGGCCTGTTGAATGAATTTTTGTTTCTATTGTATCTTTAAGTAGGTCTGCTCCTAACGCAATTAGTCTATTTGTCATTCCCTCAATACTTGAAACATTTTCTGGAATTTCGGAAGAAGACATAATTACTAGATCACCCTTTTTTACCTTAATGAACTTATGCTCATTTAAAGAGATTCTATTTAAAGCTGCAAATCTTTCTCCTTGGCTTCCTGTACAAAGAATAAGTAATTGATTATCTTTGTACTTACCCATCTCTCTTTCTTTAATCATTAATCCCTGTGGTATTTTTATATATCCTTGATTACTTGCAATCATTATTGTTTGTTCTAGGCTTCTCCCAGATATTACAATTCTCCTATTTGTTCTTTTTGCTATTTCGTAAAGAGAATATAGCCTTGTAAGAAGAGATGAAAAAGCTGCTACAATAACTCTTCCTCGTGTATTCGCAATTACCTTCTCTAAATTTTCATATACTTCTGTCTCAGATGGAGACTTTCCTGTTTTAGTTGCATTAGTACTTTCCATTAAAGCAAGATCAACCTTTCCTCTTAGAGATTTAAGTTTCTCATAGTCTGCTTCTAACTCGTTAGTTGGTTGTGTGTCTATCTTGTAATCTCCAGAGAAGAATACATTACCCCCTGGGGTTTCTACAAAGATAGAGAAAGCATCTGGAATACTATGGTTAATACCTATAAAGGTAGCTCTAAAATTCTTTCCAAGATTAATTGTTGTATGTCTGGTTACACCAAATATTTTAGATTTACTTTTTAGATTGTATTCGTCTAATCTTGCTTCAATTAAAGCTTTTGCAAAGGCTCCTGCATATACTGGAGGAAAGTCTAAATCAGGTAACATCCACCTTAATGCTCCGGTATGATCTAGGTGTCCATGGGTGATTAAAATAGCTTTAATCTTTTTCTTATTCTTTCTTAAGTATTTAATATTTGGGATTAGGTAGTCTATTCCGTACATTTCTTGACCTGGAAATGAGTATCCTGCATCTACAACTATTATTTCATCTCCTAATTCGATAAAATTACAGTTTCTACCTATTTCACTAGTTCCAGATAGTGTACATAACTTTAGTATTTGTTTTTCATTATTATTCATATCTCCTATTATATCAGATGAACTAATAAAATCGTGGATATTGCAAGGAGTAACATGACATATTGTATTAAAAACGAGTTTATACTGATATAATACAGGAACCTATTATCAATATTTCAATGAAAGATACAATATCCAAAACATTTGAAGGAAAAGAAGGAGAGATATTCTCCCTATGGGAGAAATCAGGCCTATTTAATCCTGATAATATGGAAGAGTTTTTAAAAAAGAATGCTAAAGATATTAAAAAACCCTTTACAATATCCCTTCCTCCTCCTAACGCTAATGGGAATCTACACCTAGGCCATATGTGTGGGTATTCTTTTCATGATGCAATAGGTAGATATATGAGAATGACAGGACACCCCACTCTACTACTCCCTGGTAAAGATCATGCAGGTATACAAACTGAAACTGCTTTTACAAAAGAGTTACAAAAAAAAGGTAAAAACAAATGGGATATGGGAAGAGAGGAGTTTTACAAACAGTGCTATGACTTCTGTATGAAGAATGCATCTAATGCTAGAGAGCAAGAGA
>CAZAUH010000050.1:0-3736 GCA_964488325.1 uncultured Candidatus Saccharibacteria bacterium | reverse complement strand
GTTTCTCTCAGATCTTAAGTCTACCCATCTATAGTCTAATCTTTTATCTAAGTTTGAAATATTTTGAGAATATGGTTGTTCTATTACTATTGGAAGAGGAGATTTGGATACAGAGTCTATTACTATTTTTTGTATCTCAACCTCATATCCACTACTAACCTGTTTTGCTTCTTTAACAAGTCCTGTAATATCTACTACAGATTCAGGTATTAATCCTTTTACAGTATTAAATACCTCTATATCTCCACCTGACCATGATACTGTTTGTACTTTACCAGTGATATCTCTAACCATAAGAAATACAATCTTTCCTTGATCTCTAAGTGTATCTACTCTTCCTCTAATTCTTACAATTTTACCAATACTATTTTTTAAATCTGATATGTATGTTCTTTCCATATTTAATATATCTATATTATTATCCCGTTATTATATATTACATCTTTTAAAAAGAACAACAAACAGTTTGCCCTATGCCTTAGTAGTTGATAATATCGATACTATCAATGGAAGAGAAAAAAGAAAAACCTTTATCACAAGATAGGTATGATAGGAAACTTTTTAAACAGGCAGTTAAAGCTGCGAAGGAAGCTAAAGAGTTAGAAAAGAGAAAAAAGAATAGAAAGAGTTTTCTAAAGGGTTTGTTTTCTGTTTTAATACTTGGGGTAATAGCAGTTGTAGTATATTTTGTACCACCTCTTTTCACTCCTAAAGAGCAATATACTCTCTCACAAAGGTATCCTCAGAGATTAATGTTTGAATATATTCAAGAAAAGAATATCTCATATGGGCAAGATGAAAGTATATCGGTTCCTTCTATATCGGCTGAGAGTGCAATAGTGTTTAATCCTGTCAATGGAGATATTTTGTATGAGAAGAATATCAATGAAAAAAGAAGTATCGCGAGTTTGACAAAATTAATGACAGCTATCGTTGTAATTGAGAATTTCAAATTAGATGATGTAATAGAAGTAAAGTTAGAAAATATTCCCCAAGACCTAGATTGGCAATCTGGTCTAAAGGAGGGAGATAAAATATCTGTAGAGAACCTCTTCAAAGCGATGTTAATTAGCTCATACAATGATACAGGGTATATTTTTGCTAATGAATATCCTAATGGAGGATATAATGAATTTATTAATGAAATGAATAGTAAAGCTAAGGAACTTAAAATGAACTCAACACATTTTAGTAATCCTGTAGGAATTGATGAGCAACAGAACTATTCTACAGCTTTGGACATTGCAATTTTATCCTCTGTTGTAAGAAAGTATTCCGATATATTGAGAGTAGTTAGAATTGAAAAAGAGGTAATAAACTGGAGTACGAAGGATGGGTTGGTTAGTAAAGAAATACTAAGTACTAATAAATTGTTTGAGAAAAACAAATATATTCAGGGATTAAAAACAGGTATTACAGATTTAGCAGGTCAATGTTTTACAGGATATTTTGTTTATCCCAATGGGAATCAATTGGTAACTGTTGTAATTCTTTCAAAGGATAGGTTCGGAGATACAACGCTGTTAGAGAAATACTCGAGATCAATACTCTACTAAAAAAGGCTATTATCTTTTTTAATAGGGGCTTCCTCTGATTCTATTTTATCTCCTACAATTGCGTAGTTAATAGCGGGGTAATAGATGTGAAAGGGGGCTCTCTTTCCATCTTCTAGCTCTGCTTGGCCTGAAAACAAATAAACAGGTTGGAGATATTTTTGTTCTAAAAGACCTTCGTAATATGTGATATTGACACTTGTAATTAAAAACCTTTTTACATTTTGAGGTATATATGCTTTTACCTCGTCTTTATCATAGTTTAGAAATACGACACTACCTTGGCCATTTTCAATCTTTTCTTTTGCAACAGAGGGAGCGATTAGTGGGTATGTTCCACAACTTTCTGGTTCTATACTCCATACTTTGTAATCAATTTGATAAACATTCTTAATTTCTTCTAATTCATTATCTTCAGGTCCAATATATACCGATACATTTGATTTAATGGGATTCTGGTAGGTTAAAAATGTATAAAATTCATATGTCTGAACTCTTTTGTCATCAACTATTGTTGACCCTTCCATGTACGTGAGACCCTTTTTTGTTAAGGAAGCTACAATTCTTTCAGCATTGACGAGGTCAGATCTTATAGAGATCATTGGAATCTTTCTTCTGAAATCTACCCTTATTAATTCTGCATTTAATAAAGAATCTGCTTTTGAATATGATCCATCTGGATTAATATCAATGCGAAATGTTTGAGGTTCAGATTCTGTAAAGGAGCCTTCTAAAAGTCCAAGTGATCTTAGTGTATTTGTAGCTATTGAAATTGCTTCTGACTCTGTAGGCAAATCCTTTTCCTTTCTAATTCTTCTAATCTCAGAAACATTTGTAGTTAAGGAAAAATTAAGGTCTCTAGAATTAACAACTAATCCTTTAGATATTATTGAATCATACCAGATATATTCAGTAGTTCCTCTTCGGATAACTTTTTCAGGATCAAACCCCATTTTTTTTGCAAGAATTTTCGCTTGTGCCTGATAATCAAGTCCCTGTCCTAAATCTGAATATTTATATACATTCACAATTTTTGGGAGATGCTCATCATCTAATTTACCTGTATCTGTTTGAACCTCATAGAGTACCTCTGAATCAGAAAGAATTTCTAATGAGGGAATGGTCAGTACATTTTCTAAAAATTCTTCCTTTGTATCTGTACAAGCGAAATTGGCCTCTTCATATTCTGGTGGTGGTGGTGGTGGTGGTATTACAATAAAGAGAACGATAATAACTAAGATAACAATAAATCCTATCGCAATTACTCCAAATCTTTTTGTCCAGAATGCAGCTTCTGTTAATGTCATGGTATAATGATAACAGTGTATATATGTTATATCAACTTAATTTTATACCACTTTTCTAAATATGAGAACAGAGGGAGAGAACAAATTGTTATCTGAATTACTTTTTAATGATATTAAAGAATCCCCAAAAGACATATTAGAAAAATATCCAAGAAGAAATTTAAATGAGAATCAGTTAGTACTTAGATTTGCACCTAGTCCAACCGGATTTATTCATATAGGGAATGTATATACAAGTTTAGTTGGATATATGTTAACAAAGCAAAGTAATGGAGTATTCATTTTAAGAATAGAAGATACTGACAAAGTAAGAGAGGTAAAGGATGGAACTACTCAAATTATCAATGGTCTTAAATATTTTGGAATTGATTTTGATGAGGGTATGATTAATGAAGAGGAGAGTAAGGGTGAATATGGCCCATATATCCAAAGTGAGAGAGTGAATATTTACAAGGTATTTGCAAAAGATTTAGTTTCTAAGGGTTTAGCTTATCCATGTTTTTGTACTACTGAAGAGTTAGAAGCTATTAGAAAAGAGCAAACAGACTCTGGTTGTAGAACGGGATATTTCGGGAAATGGACAAAATGGAGAGATGCAAGTTTGGAAGATATAAAAAGGGAGTTGGATATGGGTACACCATTTGTAATTAGGTTATACTCTAAAGGTAATATTGAGAACAAGATTAATACTAAAGACTTAATAAAAGGTGGTATTACTCTTTCTGAAAATGATATGGATTCAGTTCTTCTAAAATCTGACGGATTACCAACATATCATTTTGCGCACCCAATTGATGATACTTTGATGGGGATCTCTTTTGTACTAAGGGGTGATGAATGGTTGTCTTCTCAGCCTTTACATATGGAGATATTTAA
>CAZAUH010000049.1:0-3774 GCA_964488325.1 uncultured Candidatus Saccharibacteria bacterium | reverse complement strand
AATATACAAGAAGAGATAGAAATGTCTATGCATGGACACGGGAAAGATGTTAAAGAGGGAATATCCTTTACAAAAAACATACAACCCAATTTACCATACGCATATGCAGATAGAATTAGAGTGGCAGAGGTATTAAACAATTTAGTTAGTAACGCAATTAAATATACAGAGAAAGGAAGTATTACAATATCTGCCACACCTGGAGATAATAATGTGATTGTAAGTGTTAAAGACACAGGAAAAGGAATATCCCAAGAAGATATGGAAAAGCTAGGAGAGAAGTTCTATAGAGTAGATAACTATCTAGAATCAGATATTGTAAGACCAGGTGGAACAGGATTGGGACTTTACATTACATTCGGATTGGTAAGACTTATGGGTGGTAAGATGGATGTTCAGAGTAAAGTAGGAGTGGGTAGTACATTTACATTTACACTACCAAAATATAACGGTCAGAAAGTAGACACTGCAGATACAATAGATAGATTTGAGAAACTAGGATTAAAGAGATAGATATTTCATAAATAAATATCACCTTTTTATTGAAATAAATTATAGAAAAATGTACAATCTTAGCAATCACTAGGGGGAGAAGACTTTATGTGTTAGTGCATAAAGCACAACCCCCATTTTTATTTCTCTAGCTTATCCTTTAAATTCTCAAGATAGTCTGTGTAATTTGAGAAATCCCAAAGAAATTTTGACATTCCACTTCTATTAGGAATTAGTAGTCTTGAAAATTTCTTCTTGGAAATTAAGTACTCAATTAAACAGTAAAAATCTCCATCACCAGATACTAATAAAGCGCTATCATATTTAGGAAATTCTTTAGCTGACGCAAACAGAACAATTTCTGAATCAACATTGCCTTTTAGAATATGACCTTTTCCCCTACTAGTGTGCTTAAATATCATGGTGTATTCGTAGGATTGAAGCTTCTCGTAAAGTTTTTCATATTTTCTTACATAACCAATAAAAAGAAATGCCTTACTAACGCCATATTTATCTTTGAGATATATTCTAAATTTTCTAAAATCCAACTTCCATCCATGTGATAGAATACCCAAATTCAGATTTTGGCTATCGATAAATGCGTATACAATTTTATTATTAAGAGTAGTTTGTGGATTCATTTATCTTTTTTGATAAAGCCATATGAAATTATAATCATCTATTACAACTCTTTTACTCTTCTCTTTCGAATTCCACCCTGTTTTATGCTTCTTCTCCTCATATATTTTAAAAACATCTTTCTTTACATCATAAATATACATATTTTGTTCTAAAACAGGATCTCCTGTTTTTAAAACAATGTAATCTCTTTTACAAACGATAGGAATAACAGTAGGAAAGAAATCTTTAGTTAATATTAAATTGTTATCAATACCATATTGATAAATAGTTGTACTAAACTCATTCATGCTATTAATATCCCTATGCTCATAAGTACAATATACAAAACCCATATCATATCCATAAATACAGTTCTCACACGTATCAATTGTATTCCTCTTCCTACTGTATGTATTAAATATTTCTGTATCCCCATATGAAGAAAGTAAAACATTAATATCATCTATCCAATATATGTATTGAGGAACATACTTGGAATCAATCATATACTCCTTAATAAATGTATCTTCCTGTTTAGAGAATATTAAAGAAAGAATGTAAAAAAGAATCTCTTTAAACATATACGTTTTTTAAAAATTAGGATGAGGATTATCCCCAGTTAATCTTTTAGGAAACTGTTTATAACCAATAGTTGAAACTTGATTCCAATCAACACCAACATATTCAACAGGATTAACATGAGTAGAAGAGCTTAATCCTGCTCTTGTTTCAAAATGAAGATGATATCCCAAAGGCTGACAGTTCTTTCTTCCAGTATTACCACTTACTCCAATAACAGACCCTTTACTAACCCTGTTACCAACTTTTACACCATATGAAGCAAGATGAAAGTAGGTAGAGTACATACCGTTTGAATGTTTGATAATGACATAATTACCACCTTGGTTACATTCTCCTCCATATTTATCATATCCAACATTAACTACTTCCCCATCTCCAATAGATATCACCTTATTTAATCTCGCACCAAAATCTATACCCTTATGTGGACACTGGTATTTTGTACAACCATGCCACTGTGTTACCCCAATCAATCTGTCTATTGGAAAAGAAAATGGCTTATTTGTTTGAGATTTCTCTAGTTTCGGAATAGAGATATCTTTTTTAATTGAGTACTGCATATCTATCCAATCCTTACCCTTGATCTGCGAATATATATTCAAAGAGATCTGTACTCTCTTCTTAGATATATCCTCTTTGAATTTGTTGCTTAAGTAAAAGGATGTATCCATGAAACCGAAATTAGTACTCTTTTGATAAATACCATCAATAAATGTATTTCCAAAATATGTTAATTTAATATCTCCTTTGTATGAATCAATTAGAACCTCCTTACATCCAAACCATGTTTTAAGTTCAAAAAGAGTAAACTTCTTACATTCATATACCTTAATATTTGCAGAGATATATTGAGGATATATGCCACGAATCTCAAGTGATTTGTACTCCCCCCAATCAAGATATTTAACATTAGATATCTGTATATCTAAATTACAGCTCCAGGATTTAATTGAGGTACTCTCTTTTTTGATCAAAGAGATATTACATTCCTCATCTTGTTCTGTTGAAACACCAAGTACTAAAGATTGGGAAGACCTTGGTAGAATATCCTCTCTGTAATCAATCAGGTCTGGAAGTATGTATGGCTGTTTTTGAATAACAGGTTGTTCTGGTGGAGGAGTGATATTATCTTCATGTTGTTCTTCTTCACCCTCTAGATACTCTGGTATATCCTCACTTAGAATACCAAGCTCAAGATTTAAATAGAACCGTCCTAGATACTCATATGTATAGTCATTTGGTTGCTCGGATAGGTAGTATTTGATTCTTTGGAAATAGAGGTTTGTGTCATAGAAAGTAATATACATATCTCTTGAAGTTGTTGGTCCATATGTTTGATAAAGCTTTGTGTAATCTTTATCAGTATATATTTCAACTACATACTCATAGCCATAGCCTCTGTTTATCCATGTGGTATAAACCTCTTTACTAGTCCATACTGGAGAAAAGGACAAAACAGTGGATATAAATATCATTGAAAACATATTTAAATACTATCTTGTATATATTAAAAAGTACTTAACTTAGTTTGTAGTAAGTTAAATTATTGATATAATCGATAGCTATGAAAAATATATTCGAAGGTCTGTTTGACTCAAATGAAAAACAGATAAATAAAATTCAAAAGATAGTAGAGGAAATAAATACCTTTGAGGAAGAGATGGGTAAACTCTCTGATACAGAGTTAAGGGATAAAACATTGATGTTTAGAAAGGAGTTAGGAGTAGATTTAGAAACATGTAGAACAGATTTTAATACATACAACAATATTGAATTAAAAAAGATTTTAGAAGATGAAAAAAACAGATTAAGAGAGATATTACCTCAAGCTTTTGCAGTTGTAAGAGAAGCATCTAAAAGAGTTGCTAATCATAGACATTTTGATGTACAGGTAATGGCAGGATATGTTCTGTTTGATAATAAGGTGGCCGAGCTATTTACAGGAGAGGGAAAAACATTGGCAGCTAATCTACCTCTTTACCTTTACGCATTAACGGGTAGAGGTGCACACCTAGTTACAGTAAATGACTATCTTGCTAAAAGAGATGCAGAGTGGACGGGACATATACTTAATAGTTT
>CAZAUH010000048.1:0-3810 GCA_964488325.1 uncultured Candidatus Saccharibacteria bacterium | reverse complement strand
ATCTCCCTGGGCGGGAACATCTACACAAGCTTCCCGGTGGAGCGGCACCGTGGCGTAGTGGGCGACGATGGATCCGCGACGGTGTACGCAATGATGCCGTCGGCGCTGAGACTCTTCGCGGAGGGCCGTCTGACACGCGTCGGTGGCGAACCGGTCGAGGTCGTCATCGGCAGCCGTAGGCTCGGTCCGATGGTGCTCACCGAGGTCCAGTGTGGCGGGGAGAATTACCGACACGACATCGCCGTGCTGGTCTTTCGGCGCGCGGGCGTCGAGCGCAGCGCCTGACCGTTAGGGGGCTGGCATTCGGCCGACGCGCGCGGAAGTCGCGAACCGGCGATTGCGCCGCCGCACATGCAGGACCGCGGCTCGCATGGTCACCCGTCCGAGCCTGGACGGCGCGAGCGAACAAAGAACGGCCACTCGTCCGAGGTCTTTTCGGCTGGTTTGGCATTCGGTTGGCCACCGCGATGCAAGTTGGCGTGGCCAGATTTCTCTCGCAGAAACGGCCTCGTAAGCGCTCGCAGACCCCGAGCCAGAATCAGTCCCGACGGTTCTGCCGTCGGTTGGGTTTGCTGGAAGCCCCGTCGATGACCTCGCCGGGGCTTTCGCTTTCTCGGTCAGATATCGCGGGCACTTGCTGCTCGCGCTCCTCCCGCGGCTCGTAGTCGATGGCGAAACAGACAGCATCAAGCAGCCAGAACCTCGCGGAACGAGCGAAGACATCGTTCCTGGTGCTCGGGGTTGCGGTAGCCGAACGGCACGGCCGCGAGCACGAGGCGCACGCGACGTCTTCCAGAGGTCACCGTGGCGACCGTCGCCGGCAATCGATCCTCCGCGCCAACGTGCGGGTACACAAGCAGGGTGTGGACCTGCGGGGTGTCCGCGAGCGAGGCGTAGGCCAGAGCCTGATGCAGGTCGGCGCGGTGCTCGGCGCGCACCTCGTCCGAAAGGCCGCTCCATCCTCGCCGGGAGAGAAGCTCGAGATGCGCCTTGTACTTGGCATCCACCCAGACGACGCGTTCGGCGCCGCGGAGCTCAACATCCGGAACGAGCGCGCCCATCGACTGCGCTGGTCCGTGCCAGCGCAGCGGTCTTCGCGACGCCTGGAAGGGGCTCGCCGTCATGCCGAGCTGCCGTCCGAGGTCTGCGGTGAAGGCGACGATCCAAGCCTCCCACACGGCATCTATCGACAGGTCCCAGGCTAGACCGTCGAGGCTGCGCGCTCCTCCGAGACCGCGCTCCTCGGCGACCCACGTCATGGCCTCCAAGGCTTCGCTCACCCACGCGGAAGCACCAGCCTGGCTCCAACTCGAAGACGGACGCCGCAGGGCGCCATTTCCCACGACGGACCGAAGCTCGGCCGCGCGTCCGAGCAAGTACCTCGCAGCGGGGGACCAGGCCACCGACGAGAGATCCTCTGTAAGGCGCGAGAGCGTCCATCGCACGGAGGCGAACAGATCTGGATCGTCATCGGGTTCGGAGAAGCAGCAGGGGAACGTGGCCCAAGCTCCGCGTGGGACCTGTGCCGTCGCCCATGTCGTCCAGTCGACGCGCCCGCGTGGGCTCGTACGGGTCTCCTCGCGTTCGACGAATCCTCGCCGGCGGTGCCGCAGCAAGGCCGCGATCCGCTCGATGACGGGGCCAGCGAGCATCCACGGCGGCACCTCACGCGCCGACCCGGGTACGGGCTGAGCCCCGCCAAGGCTGGGCTCGACGGAGAACCCGATCGCGTTGAACACGGCTCCGAGCGCAGCCCAGCGGAAACGCGGCTCGATCAGGAGCCCCGCAGCGACTTTCCGCGTGCCAGGGCTGAGCAGCGGAACGGCGCCAATGCGAGGGCCTGGCTTCAGCATCACCCGTAGCACGGGATCCACGCGGATCTCATGGTGGAGACCAAGGCGCCGCAGCCCCGCCGCGTTCGCGGCGAGAAAAGGCTCGACCCACCGGTCTCCAGAAACGCCGATGTGCTGCGCGTGGATGGAGATAGGCTCCCCGTGATCGTGCGCCTTGAGCAGCGGACGAGACGACGACACCGCCGCCATCAGGGCAGCGCGCGATCGCCCCTTCCTGGTCTGACCGCGAGCCATCAGCGGTCCATCAACCTTGACTCGATGCGGTCCGCGAGGCCGGCGACCGCCTCGCTGGCCGGACCACAGAGCTTCTCGTCCAGGTAGTGCCGCAGCAGGGGCAAGAGCTCGAACCGCATGCGCCGCGCCACCCGGTCAGCCCGCCCGGCAACATCGAGGTCGGGGCGCGGGTCGAGGAAATAGGCATGGCCAGGGACGAGGCGCAGCGTATCCTCGTCGGCGAACTCGACGAAGGTATGAATGGCGTCCGCGAAGGTGTCCGTGGCGAGATCGACTCCACCCTGCTCGACGGCCTGCAGATCGGGCCACATCTCGACGAACGCGAAGCGCCGCCGGATGGCGATGTCCATGCGAGCGATGGTCCGGTCCGCGGTATTGCGCGTGCCGAGCACGAGTAGCTTGGGAGAGAGCCTCAGCTCGTGGTCCTGGCCCGCCGGCGCGTGCGGTAGCCGAACCCTGCGATTGGACTCCCCGACCTCGAACAGCACGACCGCTTCGCCGAGCACGCGGGCGAGATCCGCGCGGTTGATCTCGTCGATGACCAGCACGTGCTCTCGCTCCCAAGCCGCGGCGTTGGCGACAAGCAGGTCGCCAGGCCGGACGTCGAAGGCGAGACCCTGGCCGGTAGGACGCGGGAAGAGCCCGACGACGAAATCCTCGTACGTTCGCGCGGCATGGAACTGAACGTGCGTGGCCGAACCGACTCGGTCGGCAAGCTGATAGGCCAGGCGAGTCTTGCCGGTTCCGGGCGGACCTTCAAGCACCACGAAGCGCCGCTCGCGCAGAATGGCTAGCACCTCGTCGAGAGTCACGGCCGGGAAAACCGCGCCGGCAATCTCCTCGAGGCGACGCTCCCAATGCTTCCTCGGATTGCCGGTGAGCGGCGTGGCATGCTCATGGAAGAACAGATCGAGCAAGTCCTCGACCGCGCGGCCGTCATCGTCGCTGCGGACCGAAACCGCCGCGTAGATCACACGCGAGTAGGACTTGAGCGCAGCCGAGATGTCCGGCCACTGCTCGGCCACGACATTCGGGACCACAGTGCTGACGTCGAGGAGGTCCGGCTTGACCCACACCTTCCCCCGATGAAGTCGGGAGAGAGCCCGAAGCCGACGCGCGTGCCCCGGCCTGCCCAAAATGGCCGTGTCCGCGCCGAATCCATCGGTACCGATCACCAGCACGGCGACGCTCCCTCGCATGCCAGGGAACCAGACGAACGAGGTGCCCTGGTAGGGTCCGGACATCGGGTTCTCGGCGGTGATCCAGCCGGCGTAGGACGCGGCGTCGTCCTTCTTCTGCAGGTTCACGCGGAGTTGGAAGCGGTCCTTGTGATGTGCGGCGCTGTGATAGCGCTCGTCATAGACACGGCCGAGCAGCGTCCGCACGGACTCACTGTCGCCCATCGCGATCCACTCCCGCCCTTGGGCCATGCCGTCGATCAACTCGTTCGTCGCGCTCATTGCAGGCTCCTGGTGGTGTGTCTCTGAGCGGTGGTTATCGGTCACATCGTACCGGCCCCGGCCCATGGCTGGGGAGTCCACGGTGCCAGGGCGCCTGCCGGCGCGGCGCCACCAGCCGATCTCACCTACAATCGGGGCCTCCCACTGCCACCCCGGGGTCACCCCATGTCCACGCTCGACAACGTCACCGTCCTGCCCAAGGCGAACGTCTACTTCGACGGCAAGTGCGTCTCGCACACCCTCGAGCTCCCCGACGGCACGAG
>CAZAUH010000047.1:0-3829 GCA_964488325.1 uncultured Candidatus Saccharibacteria bacterium | reverse complement strand
CAGCTTTCAAGCTATCGACAGAATCATCAATACTCTCTACTAGAATTGATACACTTCCATTTTTCTGTACCTTTGAACCCTCATTGTTATTCAACATTTGCTCTGATTCTAATTTGGCACTATCATATGAATCTAAATTCCCTAAAGCTGAATTTGAATATGGCATCATTGTATCCCCAGTAACACTATATCCTTCCGAAGATCTCATATCATATGAGGAAGAGGCATACATTCTGTAGCCTACAAATATTACGAATGCTCCAAAAAGGAACAATCCAACAATACTTCCTAGAATGATAAAAAGTGTTCTCTTTTTCATATTTATAAAAGATAAAATAATATATCAATATGATATACCGAAAAAGATTTCTACACAATATGAAAATAATTAACGTTTTGAGAACTGAGGTTTCTTTCTTGCTTTAACATGAGCATACTTCTTTCTCTCAACATCTCTGGAATCTCGTGTAAGAAATCCAGCCTTCCTTAATATCGGTTTTAGAGTCTCATCCATAGCATATATAGCTCTACCTAAGCCCAATTCTATTGCTTCAATCTGAGAGTTAATACCTCCGCCATTTACTTTCGCAGTAAAGTAATATTTATCTTTTAAATCTGTAACCACTAGGACCTGATTAACCGATTCCTCACTATTCTTCTTACTTAAGAAATATGTATCTATAGCCTTATCATTAACAGTAGAAGCTTTCTCACCAGAGTATATTCTTACTCTAGCTGTTGATGTTTTTCTTCTTCCTATACCTTCAAAATATTTAGTCATTCTTAATATTATTATATTTTATACTCAACCGGTTTTTGAGCACTATTCTTATGCTCTCCACCCTTATATACAAAAAGCCTACTCATTCTTCCATCTCTTAGTTTGTTTTTAGGTAACATATTCTTAATAGCCATCTCTATTACCTTTGTAGAATTCTTTTTTATCTGATCAGCAAATACTATCTCCTTTAAACCACCTGGATATCCAGAGTGCTTGTAATAGGTTTTCTTTAATTCCTTACCTCTTGTTAGTTTAACAAAATCACTATTAAGAACAATAACAAAATCTCCACAATCTACATTAGGAACTATATTCGTTTTTCCCTTACCAATTAATAAAGAGGCGATTTTTGTACACGCTCTTCCAAGTATCTGATCTTTAACATCAACTACATGCCATTCTCTTTTAATATCTTCTTTTTTAGTCCAATCTGTTTTGTATTTCATTCTTTATTAAATATATTTTATAAACCTGATCTTGATCTTGCTCTTTCTTTTTTCATTGGTTCAATCTTTTTAGACAATGTCTTTCTTCCTAAGTTCAATATTCCTTTCTTAATCTCTTCATCCTTCTTTGTTTCTATTACCTCTTCTTCCTTTTCTTTCTTTTCTGTACCTATCTTCTTCTTATCCTTTGGTTTACCCTTGAATCCCGCGATCTCAACAACAGACATCTCGGTATTATCACCTATTCTAAAACCAATTTTCTTAATACTAATTTTAGAGGTTTCTTTCTTTGCAATCTCCATTACTTTCTTAATTAAATCTTTATTACCAAACATATCACTTAATTTCCTAATTAGAGAAAGATCTCCTTCCTTACTAAGTTTAATAGTATTAAATACCGATTCTAACTCACCCCTTAAAACCTTTGCTTTTACAGAAGAGGTCTTAACTTTCCCATTGGTAAGAATAGACCTTAACTGATTTTGTATTAAGGCTTTCCTATGCGAATGTGTTCTACCTAATTTTTTAATACTATTCCTTTTATACATTCTAACTATTCACCTTTAATATTAACTCCATACTGATTAAGCAATTCTACAACCTCATTTAATGATTTGTTTCCAAATCCAGAAAGATTAAGTAAATCTTCTACAGATGCATTTCTTAAATCACCCAATGTTTTGTATCCACCTGAAAGTAACCCTGTCTTAGATCTCTTAGAGATTGGCAAATCCTCAACTCTTAAATCTTTAACATCATCTTCCTCTTCTACACTTTCCTCTACCTCTTCAATCTGATTAATCTCTTCAACCCTTTCCTCAACCTCTTTCTTTGAAATACCCATTGCTATCATTACCTTACCTGCAAACTCTTGTAATATTGAAGCTGAATTAAGTAATGCCTCCTTAGGTGCAATACTACCATCAGTAACAACACCAATAACTACCGAGTCTAGGTCTGTTTCCTGTCCCTTACGAGCCTGTTCTACACTCATACTTACTTTTTCAATTGGTGCGAAATCACAATCCAAAGGAATTAAACCCTCTGCTGTTCTATCTGTTGTACTAGCATCTCTATACCCTATACCCGACTCAACAGTCATCTCTATTAAAAGATGAGCTGACTCATCAGTTAAATTTGCAATAATAATGTCTGGTGTTGTAACTGTTACTCCACTATCAACGATAATGTCAGATGCCTTTACAACTTTCTTTCCCTTAATATCTATTTTACATTTCTTAATCTCATCTGAATCCATTTGGAATTTAACCTGCTTTAAATTGAGAATTATACTAACCAAATCTTCCTTTACTCCAGCTACAGTTGAATATTCGTGGCTTGCTCCCTTAACTTTTATACTTGTAATACCAGAACCCTTTAAACTAGAGTAAAGTATTCTCCTTATTGCATTACCAAGGGTATGACCATAACCTCTTGGTAGTGGAGATATTTCATATATCCCTGAGTTTCCCTCTTCTTCTCTAATTGTCACTTTTATATCTTTGAATGCTTCCATTATTTATTTAAAACAAATTATTATCTTGAGTAGTATTCGATTATTAGATTCTCACGAATACCTTCATCAATTTCATCTCTAATTGGTAATCTTGTTACTCTTGTCTTGTTGTCCTTTGACTCTATCCACTGTGGGACAGCAAAGAACTTCTCAGCAGGAGCAAGCTTAGCAGATTTAAGTTCAATAGTATCTCCATCTCTTATCTCAAAGGATGGTACTGTGAACTTTTTACCATTTAAAAGAACATGACCATGCACTATATATTGCCTTGCAGCAGCTCTAGAAGGAGCCAAACCACCTAGATACAATACATTATCAAATCTTAACTCAAGTATTCTTAAAAATTCCAATCCCTTATCCATATTACTAATTTTTGATCTTCTATCTGCTTCGAAGTATATATTCTTAAACTGTTTCTCTCTTAATCCATATGTTCTTTTTACTTTTTGCTTCTCTCTTAACTGTAAACCGTAGTTTGAAAGTCTAGCTCTTCTCTGATTACCATGCTGACCTGGAGGAAAAGGTTTCCTCTTAATACCAGCTTTATCTGAAAAAGATCTAGCTCCCTTCAAATTAAGGTTTACACCCTCTCTTCTACTCAATCTCTCTTTTGGACCTGTATATCTACCCATTTAAATATTTAAAATATAATGTTATTTTCTAGGACTTTTTCTTGATCTACACCCATTATGTGGAATAGGTGTTCTATCAACTAATGTAGTTATCTTTAAACCTGCAGAATCTAAACCCTTAACAGCTGCATTTCTACCTGCTCCAGGACCACTTACTATTACTTTAACTTCTCTAATTCCATATTTCTTTATAGCTTTATCTGCTGCATCATTAGCAGCTTTAGTTGCAGCATATGCTGTACTTCTTCTTGCTCCCTTAAAACCAACAACTGCAGGACTACCCTGTACTAATACCTCTCCATTTTGATCTGTAATAGAGATAACTGTATTATTAAATGTTGCCTGTACAGTAACTATCCCAGATGTAACACTTCTTTTTGTTTTCTTACTAATTGCCATTATATGCTATGTCTTTTCTAATTTACGTTTTAATCCACCAACTGCTCTACTTCTT
>CAZAUH010000046.1:0-3939 GCA_964488325.1 uncultured Candidatus Saccharibacteria bacterium | reverse complement strand
CCAACACTCTCTGTCTTTATATCATCAAAAACCTCTAAAGTGATATGCACAGTTCTTCTGTCTGATGGACTCATTGGTGGTAATTCTACCGGTTCTCCTAATATTCTTGCGTCATCAGCTTTCTGCATTGCCATGTTTTCAATCTTTTTGTTTCTCTCCTCTTTATACCCGCATACATCTAAAATGACTCTGTAGTTTGTTCCCTCTGGAAGCTTATTTCTTAACATCATACTAAATATGTACTGAAGAGAATCAAGATGTTTGCCATGATTACCTATTAAATATCCAAGGTTGTCCCCAGAGAAAGAAATTTTAATATATGAAACTCCCTCTATTTCCTCTACCTTTAATTCGTATTCCGAAGTTATATCTATAAGGGAGAGTAGGGTTTCTAATTCTTTTTTTACGATTTTTTCCATTTAGATATGTTTATAATTTATTTTGCTTTTTTGATATTGTATCCCAAAGGTTTTGAACTCCCTTTTTCGCTTTGTTAAAGTCTAGTGTCATATATTGAACCACTAAAAGAAGCGACTGTATCATCCAATAGAAACCGAGTGCAGCAGGCATACTTATAGTGAAAAACATTGTCATAAGGGGGAGAAGGAACATGGTTGATTTCTGCATACTAGCTTGCATCCCATCCATAGGAGACTCATCCCCTGTCTTCTTTTTCTTTGGAGTCGAAATGTTTTGCATCTTTTGAGTAAAATGAGATGTGAAATACTGAGAAACTCCAACAAGAATTGTTAATCCAATATATGGGAGTGCTTCTAGTGCAACCTTACTTTCGTACTGAGTAGATACCTCTTTGTATGACTTTGTAAGATTGATAAAGTTTAAACTTGTATCATTAATATTTCCCGTTAAGTTTCTCCATTCCACGTCGAGGAATGGAAAGAGGGATGTTTCTATTTTGAAGTCTTTAGTAAAATCAATAATATTTTGAACAAATGGGTATAACCCATCAAGGTTACTTTGAGTAACTGCCCTTATCACTCCAATTAAAACCGAAAGTATAATCAATTGAGGTATAAATGTTCCTATACAACCTAATGGGTTGTACCCTTCTTTTTTATACAATTTTACCTGTTCTTGAGATAATTTCTCCTTGTTATTTGCATATTTCTTTTGTATTGCCTCTAGCTGTGGTTTAAGAGCAGACATTTTCTTTGTCATATTTGTCTGTTTCTTCACAAGAGGAATCATCGCTATTCTTGCCAAAACAGCTATTCCTAATATAGCTAATCCTAAGTTGTTACCAAGGAAGTGATAAAAGATAATCATTAAGTTGAGTAGGGGATTGAAAAACACTGTTGTCCAAATTGTTGAGAACATATTATTAGAAAGAAAAGATTAAAAATCTAGAGCATTATACATCAAACTTAATTATTTTTCAGGAACAGGGTCATATTGACCAGGCTCACTCCACGGATTACATCTAAACACCCTTTTTATTGCTAAGTAGTTCCCTTTAAATATCCCAAATCTTTCGATTGCACCGTAACCATACTCAGAACATGTTGGATTAAATTTGCAAGCTCTTGTATTTGGATATATCTTCCCGAGATAGCCGTGATCTAAAGAGAGTGTCTTTTGATACCCTTTTATTAGTAAAAGTTCAAATCTCTTAGGTAGTTCGGAGAGCGTCTTCAAACTGTTTGTTAAAATCTTTTTCCAATTTTTCATACTCACTACAATATTTATAAGCAACATATATACTCTCCATACCCTTCCCTTCCTCTATTTTCTCTCTTGCAATCTCTCTTAATAATCTGGTCATTTTATGTCTTAGTACAGCATTCCCTATTTTTTTACTTACTACAAATGCAAATTGTGCTTGTGAGAGATCTTCTCTCTTTTTTACAATTAACATACCGTACTCACCACGAAACTTTTTACCATGGTCATAAAGGTGCTGGAAGTGGTTTTTGTTTAAACGATTCTTTCTGGGAAGCATATCTCAGTATACACTATCTTGCTCTAGACAGTGGTCTTTTTCTTTTAAGTTTGTATTCGTTACTTACGGTTAGGAATTTTCTTCCTTTGGCAATTCTTCTTTTTAAGACCTTCTTTCCTCCGACCTTTTTGTTCCTAGCTCTGAATCCAAACTTCTTAATTCTTTTTAAATTTTTAGGCTGATATGTTCTTTTCATCTTTATGAATATTCTAAAAGCAGACCTATTATATATTACCTCCCGTATATATCGCAACTATTATATTAATTTCTTCCATTAGAAATTATTTTCCCCACATGTATACTTCAGACAGAGTGGGAGGTAGGGGAGAGAATATCTCTCTAACGCTTCTTTTTCAGAGTATCTCTCCTCTTTTATCCACATTTTTTTAGAAATGAATATAATAGGAGTATTAGTCCCAATCGACCGTTGACTGCCCTCAGTTATCTAATATATAGCTTAATACTTAATTAGTATGGACAAAATCGACTTCGAAAAATACGCTGATAGTATCCCAAAATCTGAGATAAAAGATACTACCGTTTCTTCTCGAGATCTTGATGTAGACGACATATGGAAAATAGTCAATGAGAATTTGAGAATGGTATTAGATAGGGTAGAGTATGATTCCTGGTTTGCTGGTACGTATCTTGAAAGTATCCAAAATGGTGTAGCAACAATCTCATGCTCAAATGAATTTAAGAGAGAAACTATTCTAAAAGACTATAACAAATTTCTTCAAAGCTGCCTGACGAAGGCAACTGGACAAAACCTGCAAATAGAGATTGTGCTTAAATCGACTGAGTCCAAAGAGCCAAAAGAGAGATACAAGTTCGTAACAAATACCGGGAATCCTGTTATCGACCTCTTTACCAAAATGGAAGGAGATAAAAGGAAGTATGAGAATTCAATTAAAAAAGCGAAATTAAATCCTAGATATACTTTCAAAACTTTTGTTGTAGGTTCTAACAATCGTTTAGCAGAGGCTGTAGCACAATCCGTTGTCTCTGATATAGAGAATGAGGATATGACAAAATCATATAACCCTGTTTTTTACTACGGTAGTACGGGTGTTGGTAAAACTCATCTTATGCAAGCCATTGGTAGTGAAGTTTTGAGGATAAATCCTGAAAGAAGTGTCGTATATGTTTCTATTGAACAGTTCTTAAATGAAATGATAGAGGCAATTAGAACTAAAAAGAATGAAGATTTCAGAGCTAAATACAGAGATGTTGATCTTCTGATAATTGATGACATTCAGTTTGTTGAAACATACCCTAAAACTCAAGAGGAGCTTTTTCATACATTCAATACTCTTTATCAAGCAAATAAACAGATAATATTGGCTTCGGATAGACCACCTAGGGATATCAAAAATATTACAGATCGACTGAGAACGAGATTCGAAGGAGGAATGGTGTGTGATATTCAACCTCCAGAGTATGAGACTCGCTATGCAATTTTAAAACAGATTATGCTTGAAAAAAGAGTAGAGGTACCTGATATTTTCTTAGATTTGATAGCAAAGAACATAGAAAATAGTGTTAGAGAATTAGAAGGAGCTCTTAATAAAGTAATTACACTTACCAAACTAGGCGAGGTCCCTTCTTACGAGGAGGTTGCTAGGATATTACAGGTAGATATCGAAAGTAAAAGAAGAAGGGTAACACCTGAGCGTCTTTTAGAAGTTGTCTCTTCTGTTTTTGATATCTCTATTAGATTTCTTAAAAGCTCAAGAAAAACAGATAATGTCGCAACTGCACGGCAGGTTGCAATGTATCTACTAAGAACAGAACTAGAGCTCTCACTTAAGAGTGCCGCAAAGACTGTTGGAAGAAAAGACCATACAACAGTAATGTATGCATGCGAGATGATTCCCAAAAAGATAAAAGAGGATCCTGGGTTAGCTGAGAAACTAGAAAAGTGTAAGAGAGATCTCTTTTATTAGTTTGTGGATTGGGTGTGAATTGCTGTTGATAAG
>CAZAUH010000045.1:1357-4300 GCA_964488325.1 uncultured Candidatus Saccharibacteria bacterium | reverse complement strand
TAACTCTTTTTCTCTAACCTGTTGTTTAGTAAATCTCTTTTTCATATATCTATATATTAATACATGTATTTAGAAAATGATATCTGTTCGTTTCTTTCGGCATGTGGAGCACATACAGTTACCACCCCCTCCCCATCATGAGACACAAAGTACCCTGTACCATTTGTTGAGATGTATAGTGGGTCGGTAGGCATAATAACTAAAGCCTCGGTATTTTCCTCCATCAGGAAGTCCATATTTACTAAATCTCTACAGTTGTAAGGACCCGTTCTACATATTTCGTGCGTAAACTCAACACATGTATGCGAAGTAGGTAAAACAGCAGGGATCTCGTTCCTTCCATCAGCATATGAACTAATATATGTTAGTACTGTTGATACATCGGCAGTTCTTTGAAGATTCCTAGCTTCTGAGGCCTGCTTACTTGGATTAACCGCTAATAAAGCTAGGAAGAATACTACACCTACCGCAGAGAGGATTAGTAATATTTCAGTTACTTTATATTTTTTTTTAGAATCTACCTTTTTACCACCTTTGCAGGGGATAAAATTAATTGTACCTGCGTTTAAATCAGATTCTTCCATATATACATAATACATAAAAATTGTCATATTTGGTATAGAGGTGTAACTCATGGCCCATAACGTGATATCCTTGTTTGTATAGTAATTCGTTGCTAAAAAACCCCTTTATACCAGCATTATTCGTCTTATCCACAACGGCTACTACAAATGTGGGAATCTCTCAAATCAAACTCCTCTCCTTGGGAACCTCTTGTATATAACAAAGTAATCTTTTGCTATATTAATATATGAACTTTAAATTTTTTAAAATATCTCGTATGAATCCAGAGGAGAAAGAAAATTCCCAATGGGAAGCTCAGGAGCCTACTTCACTAGCAACAGACCTTGTTGACCAAGGGTTGGTGAGAGAGGGTTCACATCTTTTAGATTTAGGATGTGGGTTTGGGAGAAATTCAAATTGGTTAGCAAGTAAAGGAGTTCTTGTTGATGCAATAAATATTAACGAAGAAGAGTTAAACAAGGCTAAAGAAAGAGCACTCGAACAGGGTGTTAAAGTAAACTATGTAAAAGCTGATGCTGGGAACCTACCATTTCAAGACGCTTCCTTTGATGTTTTATTGGATGCAGGCTGTACACATATGTGTGATAAAGAGACGCAAGAAAAATCTGTAAAGGAGGCTACTAGGCTATTGAAACCTGGTGGCTATATACAATTCTTTGGTTTCAGTAAAGAACACCCTGCATACAAAAGAAATCCGAATAGCCCCCAATTCAGAGATTTAGAAGATATTAAGAGGCAATATGGAGAATTTTTTGAAATAGTGGGAGAACCAAAAACGAAAAAATGGACACATGAACAAGAAGAGCATGTTGGTTTAGAAATTTTAATGAAGAAGCGTTAGAATTTTAATTCCATCAAGAAAAAGCTGTCTCCCATGGATAGGAATATTCCCTTTATACTGAATAAAGGCCCGAAACTATAACTTTTGAGACGTTCAAATTCTTAAACCAATAGAAACCATATTCTCCATATTGAATTTTGCTTTTTCGCTTCCTTCTGGTATCTGTTCCTTCAGGGTGCTTACCATCTCGAAGAGTTTGTCTTCCATTGTGTAAAGATCTTTCTGGTATTCACCAACAGATTCTCTAATATCAAGAAACGCTTCGCCTCTTAACAATCTAAAGAACTCATACATTATTACGAATTTCGGATATTGTGCTTCTATATCCTTTGGATTAGACACCTCCTTTAAAATCAATTCATATGTTGAATTAACTAATTTTTTATAATCTTCTGCATTCATTCTGGGATATGTTTAATTTAAATAAATAATATTGTACAAGCTTTCCTTATTTGCATCAAGCTAAATAACAAATGGCTAAGGGGTTATAACATCTGGATTTACTTCTCCCACCTTTTTCCAAAATTGCAATCTTGTGTCCATTCCCATTTGTCTAATGTCCTTAATTTGGTACTATTAGTATTATATATAGAATTGTAAGTCAAAATTACTTAATTCCCATTAGGTATTTGAAAGGTGACGAACGGGTTTAATTGGAATATGTTAAAAATGGCGGAGAGGGTGGGATTCGAACCCACGGTTCAGGAAACCCTAAACAGCACATTTCGAGTGTGCCCTATTCGACCACTCTAGCACCTCTCCATTGGGAATTATACATCAATATGGCCTAAATCTCTTCGAAGGGAATATAGTTACCATATGTTAGAACATCTAACTTACCCTGCTTTCGAATATCTTTATACAAAACCTTCTCTTGGAGTAATACAAATATAGCATCCTTATCTGCTCCATCTAAAAGTAGCATTAAAGATTTTGGATATCTTAATTTGGTCTCTATTATTAATAGGTATTGTCCGTTTTTAATAGAAAACCAGAAAGAATCCAAAACAAACCATTCATACAGCTTCCCCCCTGTGTCTACTCCCCTTGCAGTAATCTTATGCTTAATTCTAAGGGGTTTGTTTGTACCTGCAACATACACAAAGAATAGCAATGCTATGATTGATGCCATGAAATAGTACTGTTCTAAAATAGCTAGGAATAGAACAAAAACTAAAGAAAGAGCAAGTATAGCCCAAAATGTCTTTGTGTTAAATTGAAAACGATATCTATCTGGTGCGTCCCATTCGAAGAGTTTAATATTCTGAACAACCTTTTTCGCAGGGATATCACTTTCTTCTAATACTATTTCTTTCTCAGCTATTTTTTTTCTCTTTTCTACTTTCTGTTTTTGCTTCGCTTCCTCTTTTAGCCTTTCTATCCTCTCTGTTTTCTCCCTAAGTTGCATCTCCCCTGAAAGAATGTTTAAGATATCGCTAAATTCGTTTTTAATTGCTTTGTTAAGAGGCTTCTCCATATACATTAATATCATATAACAAAAGAGGCGATAATAACAA
>CAZAUH010000045.1:0-1257 GCA_964488325.1 uncultured Candidatus Saccharibacteria bacterium | reverse complement strand
CCAGTTATACTCCCCTATTTGGTTAAAGGGTAAGAAACTTTTTAAAGAGGTTAAATATAACAAAAAGGCAACAGAGAATATTACCAAAAATATCAATGTAAAAATGAATTTAAGATTTTTTAGATTATAAGTTTTTTCATCCATCTCTATTCGTTCTATTCTTTAAAATTAATTTTATAAATATATTTATGAATATCTTAATTATAGAGAAATCTAAAACTATTTCCCATATCCTTAAAAGTACTTTATTGGCATATGGGTATAATATTACCGAAGATAACGCAGACTTTAGTAGTGAGAATCTAGTTAATCGAGGCCTTTTTGAGATATTAATCATAGATACAAACATAATTGGGAAATATACAACATTAGATATATTAAAAAGAGTTAAGAGCAAGAAGGATCTCAAAAGTAAAATGTTGGGAATATGTAGTATTGGAACCTGGAAAGATAAGGTTAATTTCTTGAACAATGGAGGAGATGATGTCCTCTCCTACCCTTTCCCTGTTCAAGAGTTAATTGCAAGAATACAATCACTTCTAAGAAGACCTACTAACTATGTTGATAGTCGTATATATATTGGAGACGTTTTATTAGATACAAATAGTAAGACTGTTTCTGTTGAGAAGGGTGATATAGATTTAAGAAAAAAGGAGTACCAACTTTTAGAATATTTAGTGAGAAACAAGAATAGAACAGTAAGTAGATGTGAGCTCTTAGATCATGTTTGGGATTATAGAAGCTATACGGGTTCGAATACGATAGATGTTCATGTAAAGAGATTAAGAGATAAGCTACCAAAAAAGGGTCTTATAGAAACTGTACACGGACAAGGTTATAGAATTAAAGATTCTAAAGCATCATCGGCATTACAAGGTGAACAAAATCAGGGTCCTCAACAATTTTAAAGACTCCTGGTTTAACAGTTTCGGAACATTCAAAAGATATCTCTTCGGAATCTAAGTGGTTGAGAATATCTGTAAGCAGTCTTGAACTGAATGCTATCTTTAATGTATCTCCCTCTATCTTCCCTGAGAATGTACTCTTGTTACTACCTAAGTCTGTTTGTGTAGCAGAAAGTGTAATTTTATCTTCCTCTGGATCTATATCTAGTATAAGCTTATTTCCCAATACGCTTTTAGCTATGATATTTGTTACTTTAAGAGAATTAATAAAGTCTGATTTAGAAACTTTACACATAGTTTTGTATCCTGTTGGAATAATCTGCCTATACTCAGGAAATTGCCCATCTATTAA
>CAZAUH010000044.1:0-4369 GCA_964488325.1 uncultured Candidatus Saccharibacteria bacterium | reverse complement strand
ATAAAAGTTCTTTCTTTTGATCTTCTAAAGTAAGAAGCTCTTTTCTAACAGGTAAATGTAAATGAGAATCAATTATTTTCATATACTCATTATACTAAGAAAAACAGTGAACTGCATGAAAAAGTATAGGAGACAATATTAAAAAGTATCAAACTAGAAGATACAAACACTCTTTTACTTTCTACTTGTCATAGTTATCTTCTTTTGTATATCTTTTAAAGATTGTTTAATCTTATTCTCTAATCTACCTACTGCTCCAGGATTTGATTCTTGGAATCTAATCTCATTCCCACAATGAGGACATTTAGTTGATTGTCCTTTCTGTAATTGATCTACAGTATATGTAAGAGTCCTTTGACATGATGGACATTTCATTTCAATTTTTTCATTACTTAACATTGTAGGAATAGATTAAAATTTATATATTTATATTACCCAAATAAACCTAGCCCCAAAATACCTATAATGATAAGGTATGCAGCAACTAGATAGTTTAAAAATTTAGGGAAGATAAGAATTAAGATCCCAAAAAGTATTGATGCCCAAGGACTTAAACTCGCAAGTGAGAAAGTCATATCTAACCTCCATTAAAAATTACATATTGTTAAATCAGTGCGAACAAACGCAATAGTAAGATAACAGCTGCAATAACAAGAAGTATGTGAATTAGTTTACCACCAAACTTAAGAGAGAATCCTCCTAACCATGCGATAACTAATATAATTATAATAATATATATGATATCCATATTTTTAACCTCCTTTCCTTAATATACAAAATTTAATTAACTACAAGATTATTCTTGTGTTTCGCCTGAGAATATTCTTATTAATTTAACAATACCCCAAGCTAAAATACCGTATACAATTATTGCTACAAGTGTTGCTGGTTCAAATACTGAAGTTGTTTCCAATATATCTGCACTCCCCTTATTAAATATCCCTTCAAAAGGAAGGATAAAAATTCTAGTTATGTCATAGATAAGATTAACAAAGCTACTAGTAGTACTTGCTCCAGTTAATTTGAGGATTAAACGAAATACTAAAAGTACATCCAGTAATCCAAAGATGAAATATATAATATATTCAATCGTTTTAGATCCACTAGCCTCACTTTTGACCTCAGTAGTCACTGCAGCAGTTTGTCCTTGGTTCTCACTTGTAACAGACTCTTTAATGATTTCTGCCATTTTAAATTACCTTTAAATAAAAATTTAAGTAGTTAATCACAATGTTGTATTCTAAGAAGTACAGTAAGGTGGAATTACCCTATCTGTTTTCAGGTTTTTTGATTACTATTTCTGTTGGGAGATATGAAACAAGAGTTTTTTCAATAAAAGCTGTTAGAGTTAATTCCTCTACAATAGCTTGAACTTTAGCCTGTTTAATAACATCTGGATTTATAAAAAGTGTTAATCTTTGTTTATTGTTAATTGTCATACTTAATATAGCACACCTATGTGTAGTACTTGTCAAATGTGTAGAACTTACTTTGTATCTTGGGATACACTTACAACAAATAAAACTTAATAATAAGATGGTATTACTTTCTGCTTTATCTTAGAATGTATTATTAAAATAACTAATAACTGTATGGATATTAAAGTATTAAATAAAGATTCATATAATAAGAATGCTGATGAATGGACAAATAAGTACTCTTTAAATAACTACACTCATTCACATCTTGAGAAACCAGCTATGTTAAAGATTCTAGGAGATATTAAAGGTAAGGATATTATCTGTATTGGTTGTGGAGGTGGAGAAGAAGCTAATCTACTCTCTAAAAGAGGTGCAAATGTTGTAGGTTTTGATATGTCAGAAGAGTTAATAAAGATAGCTAAGGAGAAATACCCATATATAGATTTCTATGTAGGTGATGCTGAAGAGTTTGTCTTAGATAAAAAGTTTGATATTGCATTTGCTAGTTTTGTAGCCCATTACTTTCCTAATTACAACAAACTGTTATCAAACACTTGTAATTTATTAAAAGAAAACGGTACTTTTGTATTCTCTATTGTTCATCCAATAAAAAGAGCTATGGTCAAAGAGTTTGTGGGAGATAAGAAATTTACAGTATTAGGTAATTCTAAATTACCTGATGGAACTTTAGATACTCTATACGGTGATTATCTTAATTCAAGAGAAATTAAAATTAAATTCTCAGAAGGTTTTGATGTTATTAATTACCATACACCCATTGGAGAACAGATAAGAGATATATTAAATTCAGATTTCCAACTAATAGATTTTATTGAACCTAAACCTATTGAAAGTGCTAAGTTAGAATATCCTAATAAATATGAAATTGATTCTAGAGTACCAGAGGTATTGATATACCATTTAAGAAAGAAGATCTAAAGAAACTACTCAATTAATTTTAAATCTTTGAATAAAAATCATAAAAATACTCTATTTCACATCTAGGAAATAGTTCTATAAATTCAAAAACATTTTTTAAATCATCTTCATTTTTACAATTCTTTAACCTTTGTAAAAAGCTCTCTGCTCTCTCTTTATGAATTCCCCACTCTGAATTAATAAATTGACCCCATATAACAAGCATTTGAGATTTTGGATAAATAGATTCCATATTATTAATATACTCTTTAGGAAAAAGTCTCTTGTATGATTCTAGATTGTATAACCAACTACCTCCTTGAACATATTTAGCATTTGGATGATTTTTCTTAACATCTTCAAACAACTCTTTAAGCTCTTTTAACCTCTTGTCTTTTTGACTTGATGCAAGAGGACCATCTTTACTACCCCTATCATTTAAGAAATGCATCTTAACAATACCCTCTCCATTCTCATCTTCTACAAATCTGTATCTAAAACAACCAAACCATTTATGATTACTAAACTCTTGGTAATTCTTTATATACATATCGTATACTAGCTCTACTAAGTCCTCCCCGTTGTTATATCTTTCAAGAAACTCTTTCCAATATATAGAATCTTCTTTGAATTCCCAATCATAGTTACCAATTAGATAGTATATTGGGGTATGATTTTTAATTGTTTCAATTAAAGCTTCCCCTGACATCTCTGATTTCTTTTTAGCATACTCAATGATGAGAGAGAATAACTCTTTTGGGTATTCTTCTTTTCTAGTCATTAGAGGAAATTATATCACAATTGAAAATATCAAAAATGGTAGAATGTACTTTCAGGAATGGAACTTAAAAATATGATTACTCTAGTTCTATTACTTTAGAAATTACTCCACTCACTCATTCTTTCTGAGATACCAATGATTACAGTATTCTCTTTCGGAAGTATCTCTCTATTCAATGCATATACTGTTAATCTTAAATGTCCTTCTAAAACAACAAACTTCTTTTTGTCTGAAACAATAATAATCTGATCAAATGATTTGTTCTTTTTAAAATATTCTGAAGCTTCTAGAAGGTTATCATATGATACATTAAAAACTTGCTCATTCTTTTGAATTTTTTCTACCGCATCTTTAGGCAATCTAGAACCATTTGTTAGCTCAACCCAATAGTCATAGTCAATATACATTACTTTATTTAAAAGAAATTCTTTAGATACTTCTGTACGATACCATTTAATATCTTTAGGAAAACCTTCAAAGAGCTCTTTCCTAGAAGTGTAACCCCTTGTCTTATCAATAATACTAAGTCTTAATCTGTTTTCCTCTGCATTATTTAAATTAGGATCTTGTATAAGAGAAATATTTGTATTTAGTTCCTTAATAGCATCTTTAATATCTTTAGAAAATCTTTTTGATTTAAGTTCTCCTTTCAAAAATATACTTACTACTTCATCTTCAGAAATAGGTCTAAGATTTTGTTTTAATATATCCATCATAATATTACAAATTCTTACTAAAATAAGATTTAACATCCCCATTTTTAGTAGTCTTTTCCTTTTCTAACGTAAACTTTTCTTTTTTAACAAATTTGTACATATTAGGGAATTTATCCTTATACGTATTAAGCGTTAAGTGTTTATATCCTTTCTCTAATGCATAATCTAATATCCTTTGATATATTTCTGTCCATATTCCCTTTGCTCTATATTCTTCTTTTACACCAACATTCCATATATGAAGTGTTTTGTCTCCTTTCTGATAACAAATAGCAAAGGCTATATATTTATTATTATCTTTTACAGAAATTAGTAAACCATCATTTTGAATTTTATTTAACCAATCTTCTTTGTCATGATATTTTTGAGAATCTTCTTTTGAAGGAGAGAAGACTTCTTTTGACAGAGTTAATACATCATCTATTGTTGATATGTTGTTTATTTGATAAAGCATATTTAAGTATACAGAAAAAGATGGATGGTGGGCGATATAGGATTCGAACCTATGACCCCTTCGGTGTAAACGAAGTGCT
>CAZAUH010000043.1:1550-4371 GCA_964488325.1 uncultured Candidatus Saccharibacteria bacterium | reverse complement strand
GGTTTTAGTTCTGCTGCGCAGGTACTTAAATGGCAGAGTGAGTATATATCTACAAAAGATTTTCTTAATGTCGGAGAGGTTAATAATTTCGTAAATATGAAATATGATTCTATACAAAATATTAAGAATATATCTTTCTTTTCTGCTTTTAATTCAAATGATACAATAGCTATGGAGCAGACAGATAGATATCTAAAATATAGGTTAATTTTCTTAACATCTAAGAATGGGATATCGTCCTATCTATCGAGTATTAATATAGATTATGGAAGTAATGGTCCAGCAATGGATCAGGTTATGAGACACGGCAAATGGTTTAATGAGGGTAGTAAGCAAACATTTTGGTGGAGTAATTAATTTGTTAATATATTAAATATGGGAGGGAACGATTCTGTAGGGGAAAGTAAAAAGTTTCTGTTTCTTGCTGCTATTTTCTTAATAGTATTTATCTTAATTGCATTCGCAATTAAATCAGGAATATATAGCCCGTCTGAGGGGATTAAGAAAGAAAAATATACTAACCCAACTTATGTTCTTGAGGAGAAGTATGACTATAGTATTAAGGTTGAGACGATATATGGGAATATATTAATTGATTTGTACGAAGATAAAGCCCCAGAGAATGTTAATAGCTTGCTATTTTTAATTGGGGAGAGATACTATGAGGGTTTGACATTTCATAAGGTAATTAAAGACTTTGTTATTCAAACAGGAGATACTAAAGGAGATGGTAATGGAGATCCTGGGTACTCTGTTAAGAGAGAGAATTTAGTTCCATTTAAGGATTATGATGTTGGTATGGCTAACGCTTCACAGTTTTTTGTAGTTCTTCCTAACTCTGCGAAAGAGAATCTAAATGGACAGTACTCTGTTGTTGGAAAAGTTACAGAGGGTTATGCAGTTTTAGACTCTATACAAAAAGTTGAGGTTAATAGTGACTACAGGCCAATTAATGATGTAGTAATCAATAACATACAGATCCAAGAGAACTGATACTATAAGTTAAACTATTTAAGAAATATTTAATACTCTCCATCTAAAATATATGGCATGGAGGGTCATATAAAGTTAAAAAATATTTTCATACTTCTACTGTTCTTTGTTTTGGGATTTCTTTCAAACATATTATTTACTCATTGGAGTGAAATTGATGTCTATGAATTACTTTCTAAGTTTAAAAAAGAGACAGTAATAGAGGAGATTGATACAACACAGGAAGAAAGTGCTGTATGTGAGCCAAAAATTGAAATAGAAGAGGAGGTAGATCCATGTCCTGTGCTTGTTGATATTAGTGGTGCAGTTAATACTCCAGGAGTTTACTGTTTCCAAAAGGGTGCAGCTGTAATGGATGCTATTAAAAAAGCCAAAGGTTTTACATTGGATGCTGGTTATAAGTATGTTTCAATGAGAGTCAATCTTGCAACGGTTATGCTTGATAACTCAAAGATATATATACCCTTTGAGACAGACTATGATTGCAAACTGCTTACCTTTAATCTACCAAAAGATGTAGTTGATATAACAATACCTCATACTGAAGAAACGGAAGATGAGACAGAGGATACTTTAGAGTGTATTAGTATAAATACTGCAACTCAAGAACAGATTGAATCCTTAGATGGCGTAGGGCCCTCTACAGCGACAAAGATAATAGGGGGAAGACCGTATACTCAACTTGACGATTTACTTAAGGTAAGTGGTATAGGGGAGGCTACATTTAACAAATTTAAAGAGGATATATGTCTTTAATATTGCTTAAACAGAGAGTATCTGGCCTACTTCTGTTTTTCATTGATTACAAGGCATTAATTAGCTGTTTTACAATTTTAACGGTAACAATCTCATCTGCTAATTTACTTGAAAGAGTCCTTTTTGAAGAAGAGATACTCTCCTGGGAACTTCTTTTTCAATTTTTGCTCCCAATACTGTTTTTGAATATATTCATCTATGTTTCATACGGGGTATTTTGTCGTGTACACTTTTTTACCACCTTTGTATTAATATCTCTAATATCAACTATTCTTGTGTCCCTATGTACCTATGCCCAATATCAAAATATCACGAAAAAATTTGAAAATGTCCAACGTTTCACTAGTAAAAATGTACAAATATCGGGGGTAGTTACCTCCCAAGAGAAAAGTAATACATACCTGTTTGTCTCTGGGGAAGAGGGGTTGGGTAACTCTCTTGTACGATTTAAGCAGTACCCTGTTTTACATACAGGTCAGAGATGTAAAATATATGGAAAGGTTGTGCAACCTAAGAGTTTTGAAGATTTTGATTATAGAAGATACCTTTTTAGAAAAGGAATATATTCCATACTAGAAGTAGAAGAGTACAAATGTAGTAATGGAGGGAATATTTTTTTAGAGATGAGATACAAACTTGAGAGAGTTGTTGAGAAATCAATACCAGAACCAGAAGCCTCCCTTCTTATCGGTATTATGTTTGGAAGTAAGAGAGTCTTTCAGAAAGAGTTTAATAGCGCACTAAGTAGTTCAGGTGTCTCCCATATTATTGCTGCTTCGGGATATAATGTAGCACTCGTTGCACAGGGTGTAGATCTTATAACTAGAAAGGGTGTTGGAAAAGGAGTTTCACTTTTTAAAATACTTTGTATATGGGGATTTTCTATATTTTCTGGACTCTCGTCTTCTTTGGTAAGAGCATCCACTATGACAACAGTTTCTCTGTTCGCTCTATTTTTAGGAAGAGATAGTAATAAAGGGGCGACTTTAATACTTTGTATTACAGTATTAATGTTACTAAATCCTTTCTTAATACACGATGTGGGATTCCTTTTCTCATTTGCCTCTGTAAC
>CAZAUH010000043.1:0-1450 GCA_964488325.1 uncultured Candidatus Saccharibacteria bacterium | reverse complement strand
TAAATCCTTTCTTAATACACGATGTGGGATTCCTTTTCTCATTTGCCTCTGTAACGGGACTAATTTTTCTACCAAAATGTTTTGAAAATATCAAATCGAAGTTTATAAAAGAGAGTGTATTAACGACATTAACATGCATACTGTTTACACTTCCGATATCTGTAATATTTTTTGGTAAGGTTTCAGTGATATCTCTATTCTCGAATTTGATAGTATTGCCCATAGTGGGTAGTACAATATTCTGGGGATTAATATCAACGATATTAAATACGTTCTTGCCTTTAAAGATATTATACTTAGTTCCATATATACAGTTAAATATTTTCAAACAGTTTGTATTAATATCCTCTAATATACAGATGGTTGAGATAGGGATTAATAAATATATTTTTGGGATTGTAATATATCTAACTCTTTTTCTTTTCTGCTTATTAAAATATCCTGTATCATCAAATAACTATTACATATTACAAGCTATGAAGAAATGAATAGTAGAATAATCGAAAACATATTATGGATAATATTGGGAGTCATATATCTAATTACTGTTAAGCATGAAGATGCAGTAATCTTTTTAGATGTTGGACAGGGAGATGCAACATTAATACAAAGGGGAGATATCCAAGTATTAGTAGATGGGGGACCCGATGATTCTGTGCTATATCAACTTCAAAAGTATATCCCCATATATGATCGAAAGATTGAGTACGTTGTCCTTACTCACCCCCATGATGATCATTTAGTAGGATTACTTCGGGTACTTGAAAGATATGAAGTAGGAGAGATTTTGTACTATCCTGTGTGCTTTCAAAATGAAAACTATGAGTATCTGTTACAAAGACATTCAAATGTTAGAAAGATTGGGAGAGGAGATGTTATAGGGTTGGGGGGATTGAATATCAATATTCTTTGGCCCATATTAAATGATAGGGAGGGAGAGTGTACAAAACAGTATGATAGAGATGTTAATAACGATTCGTTAGTATTAGAGTTTGAATATTTGAATAAGAAGTTTTTACTAATGGGGGATATTGAAAGCAATATAGAGGAGATATTCATAATGGAGCAGGTAGTTACTGCTAAATATGATGTACTTAAGGCAGGTCATCACTGCTCCTCGTCGTCTAGTAGTGAAACATTTGTAAAAAGTGTATCTCCAAAGATGGCCGTATGTTCTGTAGGTAAGGAGAACTCTTTTGGTCATCCGAGTAGTGAAACGCTTAAAAATTTTACCGATTTTAATGTGCAATATTTAATAACCTTTGAGGAGGGGAATATACAGATAAAGTAGGGGAATTGTGATAAAATTGAGGTATAATGTACTTGTAGCTCAATTGGATAGAGCATTGGTTTGCGGAACCAAAGGTTGACAGTTCGATTCTGTCCAAGTACATGTGCACTCGTAGCTCAATTGGATAGAGCATCGGTCTTCGGAACCGAGGGTTGAGGG
>CAZAUH010000042.1:0-4457 GCA_964488325.1 uncultured Candidatus Saccharibacteria bacterium | reverse complement strand
AGGAGGTTAATATGTCTGTAATAGTTCATGCCAACGAAAATATAGATAGTGCACTTAAAAGACTTCACAGAGAGGTTATGAGAGAGAAGATATTAGAAACATATAGAGAGAAAGCATATAGAATAAAGGCATCTTCTCTAGATATACAAAAGAGAAGAGAGTGGGCAAAAATGAAAAGAAGAAGAAGAAGTGCTGCAAGAAGAGCAAAGTAAATTTTGATATTTCCATATATATGTCACTTACTCAAAACATACGTAAAGATATGTTTGAAGAATCCAAAGCAGGTAACTCTGTTAATAGCGATATACTTAAAATGGTATTAGCGGATATTAAGAATGAAGAAATAACCTTAGAGAAAGAGCTCACAGATGAAGATGTTCTTAAGGTTATGAGAAAACAGGAAAAGAAGATACAAGATTCCATATCTGAGTTTACAAAAATGAATAGGCAAGACCTTATCGATAAAGAAACGGAGCAATTAAATGTAATTAAAAAGTATCTACCTGCTTTAATGAGTGAAGAGGATATTACAAAGGTTGTTAAGAAGGTAATAGGGGATAGTGGTGTTAGCGGTTTACAGAGTATGGGACTGGTTATGGGTAATGTAATGAAAGAGTTAAATGGTAAAGCAGATGGTAATACCGTAAGAAATATTGTTCAGAGATTACTCTCTTAATACAAAAGTATGCAAATAGATATTTTTAACAAAGAGTTAATACAAAGTATAGAACCTACCTTCAATCTTTCTTTTGATGATATATCTAAAGGATATCTACAGATATTCAAAGATACACCCTTGGAGAGTATTAATATCATATTTGTTAAGTCAGAATATATCCAAGAGTTAAATATGAAGTATAGGGGAATTGATGCTCCAACCGATGTACTCTCTTTTGAGATTTCAAATGGTGGAGAGATATATATCTCTCCTGAATATGTATATACATCTTTTAAGGAAGATGCGTTTGAGGAAGAGATATTGAGATTGATAATTCACGGTACTCTGCATATACTAGGACATGATCATGAGGATAGTTTAAATGAGAATCCAAATGAAGAGATGTTTAAATTACAAGAGAAATTACTTTTAAAATACAAAAAGATATGTTCATATTAACAGGTTTGGGGAATCCTGGAAAAGAGTATGAAAATACTCCTCATAATGCAGGATATATGTTTGTTAATCAGTTACGGGAGTATATTCTCAACAATACCAATTTACAGGTATCTGAGTGGGTTGATGAAAGGAAAATGTTTCTTTCAGAGATATGTAAGATTAAGAAGGACGGAGAGTTAATAGGGGTATTACAAAAACCTTTAACATATATGAATGAGTCAGGTAGTGCTGTTAAGTTACTTCTAAAAAAATTCAAAACGAAGGAGTATATATTAGCTCATGATGATTTAGATATACCCTTGGGAAGTAATAAGATAAGGAAGGGAAAATCTCCAAAAGGACACAAAGGGGTGCTAAGTGTAGAAAAAGTATTTCCAAATAAGGAGTTTCTAAGAGTAAGAATAGGTATTGAGAATAGAAAAAATAGAGTAATTAGTGGGGATGAATATGTATTAATTCCATATTCAAAAAAAGAGTTAGCAATACTTGAGGGTAGTATAAATGAAGGTATTCTTACTCTTGTTTCAAAATACTTACAACTTTAATATCTGCATTCTCATAATCATTTAATATATCTTCTTGTGTATGTGTAATTAATTTTTTGTCGTTTAATAATACAATCCCAAACAGATCTTTATCCAATACAATTCCCATATTTAAGACTTTCTCATTTTCGATTACAAAAAAGATCTTACCTGTATCTAAATATGGATTAAAATAGTAAAGAGACCCATTTTCAATTAGATACTCATAAAGAAGGGTAGGGTAAGGTATATCTATGTTGTATCCTTGTATATTGTATTTTGTTTTAGCATATTGTATTAAAACAGGTTCAATTGGGAGATTTTGATCAAAGAATGTTTGGGATATTAATCTGTATGAACCAAAAGCTCCAAATCCATATTTTATTTTATCAACAGTATCATTGGTATTGGTAACTAAGTATTTCCCATCAGAGATACTTTTTATAAAGGTTACCATTTCACTCCTGTTTACCTCCAATATATTATTAACTCCATTGTTATTTGTATCTGTATCAAATCTATCTTTAATACCATCGTAGTCTGTATCATGAAGCTTAATACCGTTTTCAAACTGATACGCTTTGTTGTAAGTGTTTAAATTCATGTAAACAGTAAAAAGGAGATAAATGGAAGAGATAGCAATAAAAGAGTAAGTTAAAAATTCAACAATTTTAAACTTTTTAATATATTTTCTTACTATTAACAAAACAAATACTCCAATAGAGAGGATTTCTGTTGCGAAGGAAGGGGTAAAGATAGAGCTTGCAAAATAGTTTGTTTTTAATACTCCCCCAAGTATTGTAATCTGCTGTTGAAGTGGGAATAGAGACATTGAATATGAAAAAAGTATATCTGCAAACAGATGGGAAAGTGTTCCAATTAGAAATGACCATTGTATTACATTTAAAAGAGAATCTTTAAGTACTATCCTACTTTCTTTGTTTAAAATCTTTTTTAATATCCAAAAGAAGATATTAAGTAATACCCAAAGAAAGACAAAAAAAAGAATGCTATGAGTAAATACCAAATGATGTTGAAAAGAGGGAATATTTGTCATACTCAATACTGCTAAATCAACGTCAGGGAATATACCAAAAAGAATACTTAGTATCATTACTAAAATGTGTTCCTGTTTAGTTAATTTGGAAATCGCTTTTTTTTGGATAGTTTCATTTAATATGTATGAGATTGGGCCATGTGCAAGATACATTTAATATATTTTTACAATTAAACCTTTCTAATTATACACTTCCTTGTTAGAATTAGCTTGTTACAATGAAAAACTTTACACAAGACTTTTTAAAAATATTTGATGTTCCTAAATTAGATAAATATTCAACAATTACGGTTGGAGGTGATTTCGAAGAGTTTGTTGCTGAGATATTAGGTAAAAAGATTAAAAAGAGTATATGTTTAATTCCTAAAAGGGATGTAGATATACAGTTTAAGGAATTTAAGGTAGGAGATAGGTGGAATATATCAGAGTTAATATCAATGGGGTATGAGAATGTAGAGAGAGTATGGAATGAGGGGGAGATATCTATACTTGGAGAAAACATCTTAATATGGGCATTTAGCTCTAAATATATATTTAGGTTTACCCTTTTAGGAAATGATATTGAAGAGATTGAGATATTAGAACCAAGTAGTAGGAAGAGAATTGAAAAGAAAACTAGTGTAAAAATATTCTCAAGTAATCAAGAGATGGTTGTTGGAAATGAAATAGATGAGGATATGCTGGTTATAGAGTCTGTGCCCAATGTTTTTTTAGAGGATGATGTTGTTGATATGGGTATTAGATCTTTGCCATATTTCTCTTTGGCTTCTCTTACTAAGTCTAGTGTAAACATATTAGGAGATTACAAGAATAGGGGATATGAGATATGGTATCTTTCTCACGATCTTTTTAAATATGAATCAGAGAGTGAATTAAGTAAGTATATTACTAGAGTATATGAGATAGAGGATAGTGTTGAGAGTAGCTTAAAGAAAGGGTTTTTGTATGAGAAAGGAAAAATTTTAGTACTTACAGATACAGAGGTTTTAGGAGAGGTACTTCTTAAACATGATGAAATGAACAAAGATATTGATCCTTCCTCTATTGAACTTCTTAAAAAAGTTTTAGTGGGGGATTTTGTTGTACACGAAGATCATGGAATTGGGAAATTTCTTGGTATGACTGAGAAAGAGGGTACTATGTATATTCAGATAGCTTATGCTGGTAATGATAGATTGTTTGTACCTCTGTATTCCTCTAACAAGGTGATGAAATATATTGGTAGTGGTAAGGCTCAACCTATTCTAACAGGTTTAAATAGTGGGGTATGGGGTAGAGTTGCTAAAAAGGCAAAGGAAGATGTTAAGAATATTGCAAAAGAGCTACTACAAATATATGCACTAAGAGAGCTTTCTAAATCAAAAAGGGTAATCGCATCTGAAAAAGAGTTAGATGAGTATTGGGAATTTGTTAACAGGTTTGAATTTAGTGATACAGAGGATCAATATATTGCTAGTAAGAAGATATCGCAGGATTTACAAAAGGATGTACCAATGGATAGACTTCTTGTTGGAGATGTTGGTTTTGGTAAAACAGAGATAGCTATGAGAGCTACCTTTGCTGTTGTTAATAGTGGTATGCAGGTTGCTATACTTGCTCCTACCACTGTACTTGCTAATCAGCATCTTAGGGTTTTTAAAGAGAGGTTTAAAGAGTATCCATTCAATATATCTTTAATATCAAGATTACAAAGTCTTAGAGAAAGAGAAGATATTGAAAAGGATTTAGCGAATGGAAAGATAGATATATTAATTGGTAC
>CAZAUH010000041.1:0-4487 GCA_964488325.1 uncultured Candidatus Saccharibacteria bacterium | reverse complement strand
GATTCCGCGAATCTAAATGCTCTTTTTTACTGTATTTTTTATCAAAATATATACTTTTAAAAAATTTCATTAATTCAAAAAACTTTCAATATTTCTATCCCCGTCCTACCTAAAAATCAAATATTATTAAGGACTTTCTAATGATACCATTTTTAGCGCTATCTTTCTAGATATCTTTGTTTAATTTGTTAATAAGATTTTGATAGAAAGTAAGATTATGAATAGTAAGAAGTGTAAGAGCAGTCGCTTCTCCATTTTTAAGCATATGATGAAGATATGCTCTTGTGTAATTCTTACAACATTCACAATTACATTCAGGATCAAGAGGTTTAGTATCTAAACCCATTTCACTATTCTTTATCCTCAATACTCCCTCACTTGTATATATTGTTCCATGTCTTGCATTACGTGTAACAAGTACAGTGTCAAACAGATTAAACCCTATTTTAGCAGCTTTTAGAATATCCTCCGGCTTACCTACTCCCATTGCATACTTAATTGTATCTTTAGGAATATTCTCAATAACAGCAGCCATCTCATCAACAACTAACTGTCCATCACTATCTACAACATACCCTCCAAAATTATACCCATCAAAACCAATTTTTACTAACTCTTTTGCACAGAATGCACGAAGATCAGGATAGTTAGCTCCCTGTACTACACATGTAAGACGTTTATTTGTCTTCTTACTACCTCCGAATTCATTCTCAAAATGTTTTTTACATCTTAATGCCCAATTAATAGTGCGCTCTACAGATTTCTCTGCCTCTTTTCTAGAAAGATTTGTATCTCTACAATCATCTAAGGTAACCAATACATCTGACCCTATCTTCATTTGTATATCTATTGATGTCTCTGGAGTTAGTTCGTATGTATTTCCCTCTTTCGGAGATTTAAAGGTTGCACCATTCTCATGTACTTTCCCTTTCCATTTTTTAGAATGAAGAAGTGAGAAAAGTTGAAACCCTCCTGAATCTGTAAATACAATACCTTTCCAGTTCATCATCTTTTTAATACCCCCTAACTCATGAATTATATCTGGTCCAGGATGAATCAAAAGATGTAATGTATTTGTGACCAATGCATCTGTTCCCGTTTCTTCTAACTGTTTTGTAGTCAAATACCTCACTGCTCCTCTAGTAGCATCTGGCATAAAAAAATATCTGTTTTTTAAAATATTTAAATCCATATGTTATTTACTTAAGTTATCTCCTATTAGCATACTATCTCCATAGCTAAGAAATTTATACTCTTTTTTAACAGCAAATGCATATGCTTTTTTAATATTCTCTGCTTTGGCAAACGAACTAACTAAAAGAATTAATGATGAATCTGGCATATGAAAATTAGTAACTAAAGTATCAACAACCCTCCATTCATATCCAGGATATATGTATAGCTGAGTATATCCAGAATATGGTAGTACTTTTTGTTCTTTTTTTGAGTATGCACTTTCAAGTGCTCTTGCTACTGTTGTACCAAATGCCCAAATCTTTCCATTACACTCATTTATTTGATTTGCAACTTTTTTTGAAACCTTAATATACTCCTTATGTATAACGTGGTCTTCAATGTTTTCTTCCCTAATTGGAGCAAATGTTCCCCATCCAATCTTTAGTTCGATTTTTACTATCTTAACACCTTTTTTCTGTATTCTATCCAATATGCCATCTGTTAGATTTAAGCTTGCTGTAGGGGCTGCAACAGCTCCAGGTGTAGATGAAAATACAGTGTTATACCTTTCTCTATCACTTTTTTCATCATCCCTTTTCATATATGGAGGTAGTGGAGTATGTCCATACTTCTCAAAGAGTATATTTGAATTACCCTTTAGAAATTTAATAACAAAACCATTATCTTCTCTTTGCACAATTTCTATTAATATCTCCTCACATACTAATTTGTCTAAAATCTTTACATCCTTTGCTCTCCCTATTAAACAAAACCACGTATCTTTATCTCTTTCCTCTAAGAACAGTACTTCTACCTTTTTATTTTTTGGTGTTAAAAAATATGTCCTACTATTTATTACCTTCGTTTCATTTAATACAACAATATCTCCCTCTCTTATATATTCTGGTATATCAAAATATTTCTTTCCAACAATATTCCCATTTGTTCTATCTAAGACTAATAGGTTGCTTGTTCCTCTTTCTTTTGGAGGATACTTTGCAATTAATTTTTCTGGTAGATTGTATTTAAATTCTGAGATATTCATACTTAATTAGTGATTATATAGCAATTTTGCTTGTATTACAGTAAAATTAGGTATGAAAAATTTAAATACACAACCCATTAACACTCTATTTCTTGGAACAGATTGGGAATCAGTGGAAACACTTAAAGCTCTAAATGAAGATCTTAGATTTAATATTGTTGGAGTAATTACAACAGTAGATAAACCTGTTGGTAGAAAACAGATATTAACCCCATCAAAAGTAAAAGAGTATGCAATTGAAAACAGCATAGAGGTATTTCATACAGAGAGAAATGTTGAAAGGTATCAAAAGGCTTTAGATATCTTCAAGCCAGAGTTAATTGTATGTAAGGCATTTGGAGAGATACTTCCTGAATTCTTTATACAGTATCCTAAATACAAATCAATCAATGTTCATTTCTCAATTCTTCCTAAATACAGAGGTGCTGTCCCTATTCAAAAAGCTATTCTTGATGGAGAGAAAGAAACAGGTATATCAATAATGTTAATGTCTGCAGGTATGGATGAGGGTGATATATTAAAAATATTTAAAGAACCAATACTTAAAAATGATACCAACCTATCTTTAAGAGAAAGGCTAGTAAAAAAATCAGCCGAGATACTAGGAGATATACTTGACGATTGGATTAACAACAAAATTACACCAATTAAACAGGACAACTGTAAAGCAACATACTGTTGGCAAAAAGATATATCTAAAGAGAATGCAGAAATTAAATGGGACAATATGGAGCCAGAATACATAGAGAGACTAGTAAGAGCAATGATACCTTGGCCAGTTGCTTGGTTTACACCTAACAATATACATAGAAACCTTCATAACAAAAAAATACAGATATTGGAAGCAGAAATAGTATCAAAGGAATCAGAACTTAAACCTGGAACAGTTTTTATTCAAGAAAAAATGGTATTAGTCTCGACTAAAACTAAAAACAAAGTAATACGAATGAAAAAATTCCAAATAGAGGGTAAAAATACTATGGATGAAGTTCAATTTTTCAATGGAATAGGAAAGAATCTTAAAACGGCCTAGATTCAAATTCAGACATATTGCTACCACCATTTAGATTCATAACCCTTCCATATACTTTCTTCTTTAAATCAGACACTTCTTTCCAAGTAGATATTTCAAAATTTCTCAGCAAAAAATATTCTAATGATGTTAAACCAGTTTTTGAAGAGTAATCGTTATCCTTAATATCTCCAGAAAACATACGTCTTGATATCTCATCAAGGATTATTTCATCACATTCTTTTTCGAAATCAGAATCTTCTTGTTCTAAAGAGTTTCCCATATTTGATGTGTAAGTATCAAATAAGCCGGATTCTGTTTTAGATGATCATCTATCTATGCGGTTTAACCTTGCTCCAAGGGGGGTTGCCACGCAATATTGTATTACTACAATACCCGGTAGTCTCTTACACTACCATTTCACCCTTACCTAATTGCTTAGGCGGTATAACTTTCTGTTGCCCTTTTCTCCGAAAGATCACTCCCTCCCAACTTTCATTGGCACTTACTGTGATATGTTCACAGCTGACATGGAGTCCGGACTTTCCTCACTAATCAAAAGATTAGCGCAATCATCTATGATACTTACACACTACATTATACCATCTTTACTGTATTTCTAGCCTTTCTTTTCTTAACATAGTATTTAACTACAAAGAATGGTATTAACACTAATGGTGAGAATACTACCAACCATATAATTACATTTACAAATCCTTTCAACACATTAATCAAAGATTTAACTGCAGATTTAAACTCTCCCCATGGCTTCCACTCATCTTCAGCAATATTTAATCCTGTTTTGTCTAATGCAAATGTTACAGACATATAGGAATAATCTGTTTGACTATCAAAATATCTCTTGCTTTGTTCGTAACTCTCAATATCTCCCCTTACAGTATTTAATTCTCTCTGAACAGCCAAAATATCAGTAACCGTATTCGCTTTCTCTAGAACTTTATTAAGCTGTGCTTCAGTATTTTTCAAATTAGTTAACCTAGAAGTAATATCAATATACTCCTCAGTAACATCCGTAGTTGATACATTCGCATATGTAACTTCTCCATCTAACTCTCTTAGTGCGTTATAGTAGGCTTCAAAGCTCTCAACTGGTACCTTTACAGTAATCTGAACTACTCTGTCATTACCTTGTCCATAATCATATATATTGGAAATCTGTCCTAAGTATGCTCCATTAACAGCTTTCAAGCTATCGACAGAATCATCAATACTCTCTACTAGAATTGATACACT
>CAZAUH010000040.1:0-4557 GCA_964488325.1 uncultured Candidatus Saccharibacteria bacterium | reverse complement strand
ATTTCTTTTCTTCTTTTATCTACCTCTTTTGAATTATATACCTTATGTAATCTGTATATATCCTTTTTATCTTCAATAGAAGTAAATTGTGTACCATATAATTGATTCTTTCCTTCATATATTCTTACCCTATCAACTAATTGGGCATAATTTAAGGGATTGATATTTCCCAAATCATCTTTCATTAAGGATAGATACTGTTTCATAAAAGAAGTGTCATCCTTAGGCATATGTTGAACTATTAAGAAAGCTGCTAGTTGAACATGTTTTCCATACTCAGAAGAAATATATCCTATTTCTTTGAAAATCTTTTTAAATTCTTCTCTATTTATTTTGTCAACATCTTTAACCATTTGAAAATCTTCTTCACTATTTGTCTTAAGGTACTTCATTCTAAGAGATTGCTCTCTTTCAGCCATTTTAAGAATTTTATTTATGATATCCTTTTTGTTTTTCATATTTAGTGTTTTTTGCTGGGAAGTAAATCTTGTTATTTGATATATTCTATCAAATGATTTACCTCCCAGCATACTTAAGGGGAACCGACGAGTAATTCTGCCATAGCTTTTGATAAAGGTAATCCTGTTTTTTCTTCAATAAAACCCCACTGACCATTCGGATTTATCTCCAAAAAAAAGAGATCTTCTTCTATGGACTGTACAAAGTCAAATGCTCCAAAATTGAGACCAAGGTACTTAGTCATTTCTATGCATTTCCGAGCAAAGCTATCTTCTAGTGTAAAGGGAGTGTAAATAGTATCAGATTTTGATTGTGATGATCTCCAGTCTAAATCTTTTGAAACTATTTTACATCCAAATACTTGTTCACCAATTACGGTAACCCTTAAATCGAATACTTTCGTAATTTTTTCTTGGAATATCATTGGTGTTATGCCTAGTCCCTCATAATCCATTTTCTGCCGTGATGGTATTAATGTTGCATATAGCCAAGTGCTAACGCCATTTACTTTTGCATAAGGGAGACCAAGTGGTTTCATTACTAAATCACCAACTTGCGATCTGAATTCTTCAATGTCTTTTGGTGCTGAAGAAAATATTGTTCTAGGAATCTTAAATCCGAAATTATCTGCAGTTAAGAGTTGCGTAAGCTTATTCGAAGCTTTCTTAATTGCATATGGATTCGAGACCCAAAGACAATTAGGATATGTTGCAAATATTAGCGAATATCCCTCTTCATGAAGTGAAAGTATAGATGAGAAATAATCTTTTGGAATACTCATCCCTTCTAAATCTTCAATTTGAAGAAATTTAGGTTTTCGATACCAAATTGAAAGTGGAATTTCTTCTCCGAGCTTCTTTAAAAATCCTTTCTGCGAGATTGTTATTTCTCCAGATAAAGCCAGTTCCTTTGGGTCAAAAATTTGAATTGATACCCCTTGGGGAAGATGTTTCTTAACAATTTCAATATGGGGGTCGGGTAATGAAGTAATTACTAGAATTTTGGACATGTTATTCTCCTTAAATATTGTGAAAGAGCTGGAGATACAGAGCTTTTTTATGAATGTAAGAATGTAGAGAGCTACTGTATCTCCATTCCGATGGCTTGCCCGGTGACAACTAATCAAAGTCAGTCTGTCCGGACTCGTCTCCCACTGTCGATGTGCTTTCTGGTCCAGTGGAATCCATCTCAGTGAAATATTTCACTGCAAACATTGTACTCACCTCCTTTCTGAGTTGAGATAAATAATTATAGGATATAAGGGTAGTATTATCAACTGCACAAAGATTATAATAGAAATTAAAATATAAAAATGTAGATAAGTATATCCTTGATAATAATAACAATTCCAATTTACAAAAAATTGCGTTATTAGTATAATTTCATAATTATGTAATATTAGTTCACAAATAGATGGAAGAAGAAAATAGGAATCAGAGTAATAATGGAGAAAAAGAAACTAGTGGGGCAACAAGACTGGTAACTCAGGAGTTTGAAGATGGTAAAAAGAGCTATGTTGTTGAGGTAGATCCCCAGTTTATACAAGAATGTTATGAGTATGATAGAAGTTGGGATGTTGATTTTAGAAACAATGTTGGTCCAAATTATCCATACACAATGTCTCCTAAGACTTCTGAATTAATAGCTCTTGCTTCAAGTGGTTTAAAAAGGGAAATGTCTAGAGTTGGTTTTCAAATAGACCCATGGAAAATTGGTGCAGATGAGGAACCTTATGTTATGGGTGTGTTGAGAAGAGTAATGATTCCCGATACAATTGAACCAATTATTGGTTATACAGATGAAATTGTAAAACACTTAGAAAATGTTAATGAACAGGAGCCTGATAGAATTCTTAAAATAAGGTCCTATTTTTGTGGTGCAGCGGTTGCAGATAAATCTTTGATGACAAGATTGGCAGAAAAGGGACTTTCAGCGAATTTAATTACAACGGATATTGCTGCAGATTCAATTGCAATAGCAGCAATGAATTTTTCTGTCTGGAATGAATTGTTACCGGAAAATGATAGATATAGTATTCATATCGTAAAAGGGTCTGTTCCTGCAGAGCTTTATTCAAGAGATAAAACGATAGTTTTGCAAGTAGAAGATGCACTAATTGCTTCTGAAGAAGAAAGCAAATTGCCAATTAATTTTGATGCTCTTCTTTTAGATAATGGTTTGCAATATGTAAGTAAAGAATTTACACAGACATTAACAAATAATATTAAAGAAAATATTGGTGATTACGGTCTTTATATTGGGGCTCTAGGTTTAGATTCTCATATTAAAGTTGAAATACCAGCTTTTTATCATTTAAGACAAATCCTTGATTCTCAAGTAAGAGATCTGAGAAAGGCATATGAAAAGAAAGCCTCTTTTAAAGCTCCTTATAACTACTCTCATAAATATCATTTTAATGTAGATAGGGAGACGGGTATGATTTTAATTGACAGAGTCATTAGTGATGGAGCGGCAAGAACATACGCATGGCTTGGAAAACTGCTTTATTCTAACAGAGCTAGATTTTCTGAAGTCATGGGTGCAATAAAATCAGCAACTGCACTATCAAAAGCTAATAAAGTTGTTGAGACTACACCCTTTGATTATCATAATGTAATGGTTGATACAATTAATTCGTCTGGATTACAGGCAGAAGTACTAGAGGTACCATTGGAATATGAGAGTTTTGGTTGGAAAAAGATAGGAAGTGATTTATATGAAAATGGAGAAGAAAAAGTAGATGGTGGTACAATGATGAGAATCTGTAAGGAACAAGATCCATTGGTTTTGAGAAGATCAAGAATTTTAGTTAATGCAAGAAACTAATTTTGTAGTATATTGAAAAAATAAAATGCCCATCAATATAATAGGAATAATTACACTGTTTTTTGTTTTTCTAAATATATTGCTGGGTATCTTTGTTCTAATTAAGAATCATAAAAATGCTAATAACATTGTATATGCAATTAGTGTTTTCTCTATTGCGCTTTGGGCATTTCTAACATATTTATATAATAATCCAGTTATATTTGAAGCAACTTTTTGGTTAAAAATGGTCTATTTAGCTTCATATCTAATGCTAATTGCCCAAATGATGTTTGCCTATTATTTTCCTAGAAAAGTAAAAGCTCATTTTTTATTTTATGCTATTCCAATATTTATTTCCCTATTACCTAGTGCATATGTTTTGATGATTGAGGATTCTGTAATTCTTTCTGCTGTGTACTATCCAGAAAAGTTTATCTCTATAGCAGAAATGGGAAGTGGCTATTGGATATATATAATACCAAATACCTTAGGAATCTTTCTTATAGCAATGTATTTTCTACAAAAAAGTAAGCACTTTGTGGGATATGAGAAAGCACAGGTTCATTTTTATATCCTAGGAGCCCTATTAATGATGGTTCCTTTGGTGATATTAGATTATGGACTACCAATAATAACAGGAGATACTCAGTATTTTGTTTATGGTCCTTTATTTGCAATTCCTTTCTCTACAGCTCTTGCTTACTCTATCTTAAAAAGCAGATTTTTTACTATAAAGAAGATATTAGAAAAAAGTGTGCATTTTATATTAATTTTTTTTTATCTTGTTATTAGTGGAATTATCTTTATACTTCTTTATGAAAAAGGATATTTTGGTTTATCAAATAAATATATTGAAATAGTTTTATTCTCTCTGATTGCAATATTAATCTACGTTTTTATTTTTAATCCCCTGCTAAATATTCTTATAAAAACACTATTTAAAACTGGTGCAAATGATGATGAAATATTAAATAATTTCTCTCAAGTAAGTAATGTAGAATTAACCGTTGACAGGATTGTGATACATGTTAAAAGAACAATAAAAAACATATTTTCTATAGAGAAAGTAGGAGTAATCCTTTTTAATAAAAAAGATTATTCAATAAAATATCAATTTCTTGAAGATTTTCGAACTCTAACGGTAGTGGAATTTCTCGAAGCATTACGTCATTGGAGTGACATATCTTTAGATAAGATTTTTATTGCAGATGAAATAAAAAGAAAGAGTATTTTAGAGGGAAGAGATTCTGAACAAAAATTTATACCAATTATGAGTACTATGGAGAAGTC
>CAZAUH010000039.1:0-4714 GCA_964488325.1 uncultured Candidatus Saccharibacteria bacterium | reverse complement strand
ATTACTAAACAACCACAAGTAATGAGAGAGATGTCCTTTGGTAAATATATGGGTAAAACATTTGAAGAGATAGAGAGAGTGGATAGAGAGTATCTAGAGTGGTTAGTAGAAAGTATGAGTGATAAACCTGATTTACAATGGAATGCAAAATTAGCTTTGGATAACGGTATTAGAAACAGAACTCAATCTCTTTTTTAATATCTCTTTTAAGTATTTAATATCTTCTTTTCTAAATACAGACATTATTACAAAATCTTTAAACTCTTTAGAAATTTCCTTTCTTTTCATTTCTAACTGTTCATTAGAATATATATCAGCTTTTGTAAAAACAATTAATTCTGGTAAAGAGTATAACTCCTCAGATATCTTTACAAACTCTTTTCTCATATCTTTATAAGCCTTAATTAGATTTTCATTCTCTAAACTAATACAGTGAACAAGTAATTGAGAATATTTAGTATGTTTAAGAAAATCAACACCTAAACCTTTCCCCTTGTGAGCTCCCTCAATCAATCCTGGTAAATCAATTAATACATATCTATCCATAACAGCAAGTTGAGGATCAAGTGTAGTGAATTCATATGGCGCTACTTTGTACTTAGCATTACTTAAAGAGTTAACAATACTAGATTTCCCCGCATTTGGGTATCCTAAAAATATTACATCTCCCTTAAGATTAAGCTCTAAATTTAATATCTTTGATTGAGCCTCCACACCCTTTGTTCTAGAAAGTTTCCCATCCCAGCCCTCTGCCCTTAAAGAGAAATTTCCTAACCCTCCATTTCCACCTTCTAATATTTTTACTTTGTATCCCTCCTTTGCAATTGTAATTATCTCAGTTTGATCTTCATTGAATACTTTTGTTACCAATGGAACATTTATTACAATATCCTCTCCTACCTTTCCTGTTCTTTTATTCTTCTCTCCAATATGTCCATCCTCAGCTTTAAATGTTTTAACCTTTGATATTTTACCGAAATCAAAAACATTTGTAGTACCAACAAGGTATACATCTCCTCCCTTACCACCACTACCACCATCTGCTTTTCTCCTGTTATCAAAGGCTATAATTCCATCCCCACCCTTACCTGATTCAATTGTAATTTTTACTTTATCAATCATAGCTCCCATTCTATCGTACTTTAGTATATTTTGTAATCTTTTTGACAATATATTTTAGTAATGATAACCTGAATAGTGAATCCCTAAATTATTAAACTGCCTAATGAAGGATAGATTTTCAATCAAATTTGGTGGCCAATCAGGTCAAGGAATTAATACATTAGGAGGATTCTTAAGTAAAGCATTAAAAGATTTTGGTTATGTTACATTTGCATACAGGGAGTATCCCTCAATTATTAAGGGAGGATACGCTTCATATCAGATTGATTTTTCTTCACACGATATTCTTTCACCTTCACAAAGATGTAATCTCTTAGCCTGTATCTCTTCAGAAGCATTAAATGAATATGTTAAAACCGTATCTAAAAATGGATTCATTCTTCATTCAGTAACTGATTTCGAATTCGGTAAAGAAGAATTAGCATATATTAAAAGAAAGAAAATTACAGTTATATATATCGATACTTTAAGTATTACACAACTACAGAAAGCACCAGAGATAATGGGGAATGTTGTAATCCTTGGATGTATATGGAGGATGTTTGGAATTGATTTAAAAATATTAGAGAAAGTTTTAATAAAGTATTTTTCTAAAAAGAAAGGTATTGATATTGATGCTGAAAAAAGATGTCTTAAGGCAGGATATGATATGCAATCTATTCAAAACAGTAGAATTAAAGTAATGCCAAGTATTAAAAATACGGAATGGGGTAAATCTATTGTATTAACAGGTAACGAAGCTATTGCTCTAGGAGCTATCTCTGCAGGATGTAGAGCATATTTCGCATATCCTATGACCCCTGCTACCTCTATACTTGAAGTCTTAGGTGAAACCTATCAAAGAACAGGTATTATCGTTAAACAGGCCGAAAGTGAAATTACAGCAGCTCAAATGGTTATGGGAAGTATGTATATGGGTACAAGAGCATTTACAGCTACCTCTGGAGGTGGCTTTGATCTTATGACAGAAAGTATTTCATGCTCCGGTATGACTGAAATACCTCTTGTAATAGTATTAGGTCAAAGAGCAGGGTCCGGAACCGGTGTACCTACATGGAGTGGTGCATCTGATTTAAACGTTGCTCTCAACTCTGGACATGGAGAGTTTCCAAGATGTGTGCTTTGTGCTAGTGACGCAATTGATTCTTTTGAGCTCATACAACAAGCTTTTAACATATCCGAAACTTACCAAATTCCCGTTATTCTTCTTACTGAAAAACATATTGCCGAATCTATATTCAATATACCCAAATTACCAAACCCTCAAGCAATTGAACGAGGTTTAACTCAAAATGGAACAAAGAGATACCTTCTTACTAAAAATGGCGTTTCTCCAAGATGGTTACCCAAATACAAAAACAATACATATCTAACTAACAGTGATGAACATGATGAGTATGGAATTAGTACTGAAAATGAAGAAACAATTGTAAGTATGTCAGAGAAAAGAATGAGAAAGATAAATACATTGAGAAAGACGATTCCCGAACCTATATACTATGGACCCAAAGATCCTACAGTAGTCTTCGTAGGTATGGGAAGTACAAAAAATGCAGTACTTGATGCGATGAAAATAAGTAAGAGAAGAATAGGGTACTTACATTTTAAATATATATATCCTCTTAAATTTGGAAAGATTTTAGAATTAAATAGAAAGAATATTAAGATAGTGTTGATTGAGAATAACCAAAGTAGTGGACTTGGAAAAGTCATTAAAGAGGAATCTGATTTTTACATATCTAATACATTAAACAAATTTGATGGAAGACCCTTTTTTGTTGATGATATTTTAGAATATTTCAAATAGATGAAAATAGATAAAAATATTTACAATACAAAAATTAAAAACACTTGGTGTCCAGGTTGTGGAAATTTTAATATTCATATTGCATTAAAAAATGCGTTAATAGAGCTTGAAAAACATCCAAGTGAAGTAATGCTGTCTTTTGATATAGGGTGTAATGGAAATGGAGGAGATAAGATAGAGGGATTTAGGGTAAAAGGGTTACATGGTAGATCAATTCCATTCGCTATTGGGGCTCATTTAGCGAATAGAAAGATGACAACAATTGCTGACATAGGAGATGGTGGTTGTTTACATGAGGGTATTGATCATCTAATACATGGTATTAGATCTAACTATGATATAACTGTCTTGATACACAATAATGAGAATTTTGCATTAACAACTGGCCAAATTACATCAACAACAAAGCAGGGTAAAAATATGTACGCATTTCCTGATGGTAAAACAGAGGGAGCTATTAATATTGGAGAGTTAGTATTAAGCCTTTCTCCATCTTTCTATGCCAAAGGTTTTTCAGGAGATCCATTACAGCTATCAGAGATAATTAAGGCAGGAATAAAGCATAAAGGTTTTAGTGTTATAGAGATAGTACAGGTTTGTCCAACATACAATCCAGAGAACAGTTTAGAATTTTTAAAAAGTAAAATTGTTAAAATAGAGCAAATAGATGATATTGAATTGGCTAGAAAAAGAGTAATTGATAAAGAGAAAATATATACAGGGGTAATATATAGAAATGGTAAAATGAAAGATTACTATTCAAATCTAAAAAATAGGGCTGATAAAAAGACAGAACTAGTTGATGAAGTAAAAGTGTATAATACAAAAGATATATTAGATGATTTACAATAATATGAAAGATACAATTCTTTTTCCAAAAAGTATTGCAGTAGTAGGTGTATCTCAAGAGAAAGAGAAAATAGGAAGTGTAATATACAATAATGTTATAGAGGGTGGATATACTGGTAAGATATTTCCTGTTAATCCAAAATACAAAGAGATAGATGGGAAGACATGTTATCCCGATGTATTAAGTATTGGAGGTAGTTTAAATATGGTTTGTATAGTAATTCCTTCGCAATTTGTTGAAGCTGTTATTGATGATTGTATTAAAAAAAAGGTTGAGACCGTTGTTGTTATATCCTCTGGATTTAAAGAAACAGGACAGGAAGGAAAAGAGTTAGAGGAAAAGATTTCTTCTAAACTAAAAGATGCTGGGATTAGATTAATTGGTCCTAATACTTTGGGAATAATAAATAATAGTATTAATCTTAATCTATCATTTGGAAGAAAGAATCCTGGGAAAGGTACTACCGCATTCATTTCTCAATCTGGAGCATTCTGTACAGCCATACTAGATATGGCAGTTAGAGATAATATCGGTTTTTCAAAGGTTATATCTATTGGTAATAAGGCTGATATTTCTGAAAATGAATTAATTGAATACTTACAAAAGGATAAAGATACACAATCTATTGCAATGTATCTAGAAGAGTTTAAAGATGGTAAAGATTTTGTAGAAATAGCTCAGAAATCATCGAAGCCTATGATAATCATAGCTCCTGGAAGCTCTCAGAAAGCCAAGGAAGCAATCTCCTCCCACACAGGCTCCCTTGCTACATCCTATGATACAACTCTAACTGCCATAAAAAAGGCAAATTTGATTAAGGTAGAAAGTTCTGAAGAGCTATTTGATATGATTAAGGTTGTAAGTGCAGCTAAATTACCCAAAGGAAAGGGGATTGGTATTGTAACTAACGCTGGTGGTCCTGGAATTATGGCAAC
>CAZAUH010000038.1:1275-4883 GCA_964488325.1 uncultured Candidatus Saccharibacteria bacterium | reverse complement strand
AATATACTTAAATTGTCATTATTGCCCCTATGACAAACAAAGATAGATTAGCAGTCCTCGCAATATTCGTATCAGTATTGGGATTCGCATTTGTATCAGCACTTAAACCTGTAATGATTAGCTATGTAGTTAAACAGAGTGGATATAACGCATCGTTTAATATTGAAAGTGAGAAACTAAAATTAAAAACATTACATTTTAAATCTAGTTCAGAATCATCAAAGATAGTAAATATGTTAAGTGAAGTACTAAGTGTATCCCAAGATGAGATAGCACTTTCACTTGAGGGAGGTGTTAGACCTTCTGAACTTCTATTAAGCTCAGGTATACTTCTGTCAGATCTTTCTGAAGAGTATGAATTTGATATAGTAGGAAACGATTTAGTAAGGTTTAGAGCATAAAAGATATTTGCAATATCTTTGTATTTCTGAAAAAATGAAAAGTACTTAAATTAAACATACCTATGTATTATGAAGGTATCTATAGATCAAACTAAATGTGTTGCTTGTGGTTCATGTGTTGCAGTATGTCCTGAGGTATTTGAGATGAAAGAGGATGGGAAGGTAGATGTTAAGACGGAATTAAAAGGAAAAGAAATACCAAAGGAATTAGAAGAAAAAGTTCAAGAAGCCCATGATATGTGTCCTGCGACTGCAATTGTAATTGAAAAATAATTATTATGGATAAAGACATACTATGTATTAAAGAGGATACTCTTTTTAAGTTTGATAAATGGAACGGCCTCATATCTACAGATAAAGAGAAGTACTTGAAATTACTTAAAGAAGAGAGTGAGTTTAGATTAAGGAGAGATTTAGAGAAAGATTCTTCGTATAAACAGATAATTGCACAGGTAATATTAAAGTACAAAGATAAATACTTCTTACATAGACAGGTAGATAAAAATGAAGACAGATTAAACTCTCTATGTCCATTACCTTTAGGTGGTCATATTGAAAAAATAGATGTAAAGAAAGACCAGGATATATTAGAGGTAGCATTAGATAGAGAGTTACATGAAGAGGTGCAGTTAGGAAGTAAAATAACGAAGAAAACATATTTAGGATTGGTATATATAGAAGATGATAACCCTGTTAATCATGTTCATGTTGGTTTTGTATATGTATATGATTTAGATGGTATGGATGTTCATATTAAAGAAGAAGGATTAGAGGATATTGGGTTTGTAAGTTTAGAGTACCTAAAAACTAATACTGAGAAGTTAACATATTGGAGTAGGATAATAATATATCATTTGTAATCGCTATGGATGATTGTATTTTTTGTAAGATAGTAAAAGGAGAGATACCTTGTTACAAGATATATGAGGATGATAGGGTATTGGTATTCTTAGATATTAGACCACTTAGTAAAGGACATACATTAGTATTACCCAAGGAGCATTTTAAAAACATTTTAGATATTTCAGAGGGTTTGTATGAATATATGTCAAAAATTGTTAAAAAAGTTTCTCAAGTTATTCAAGATAGATATAACCCAGAAGGGATATTAATTAATCAGAACAATGGACAAAGAGCAGGCCAAGAGGTACCTCATATTCATGTTCATATCAAACCAATATATATGGACACTAAAGTATTTGATGAGGCAGATCATAGAAAAGAATTCTCTCAAGACGAGATGAATAGAATAAAAGAGGAGTTAAGCTTTAATTAGATTCATAAAACTCTAATATTTCATTCATATACTCTGTATCTAAATCAAAATGTGTTAAACCTTCTAGTGTAATAAACTCAATATCTTTACCATACCCTTTTAATTTTTTTACAAAATATACAGAGTAAGAGTAAGGAACATTAACATCCTTATTCCCATGCCAAAGCTTAATATCAATACCATCCAATTTGTCAGCCCTTTCTTGATTCCACTGCGAAGATTTAACCGTTGGAGCTAGTAGGGCTATCTTAGCGATAAGGTCTGGGTATGTAGATGCAAAATTCATAGTAGGTAAACCACCCATACTAAAACCAATTAGGTATACCTTAGGCTCAATATCATAGTTTTCATCTATCCAGTTTTTAAGATTAAGAGTGTCTTGAATAGAAGCACTACTACCCCAGTTTACACCGTGTTGATTAGAAGCAGAGAAGATGTAGTTATGCTCTGTAAAAAATATTCCATATCCTTGCATATCTTTCATAAATTGATCTTCCATGTTCTGTGTTACAGTAGTATTTGATCCATGACTATATATTATCAATATAGCTGGGTTATCCTCTTTAATTCTTGTTGGTACAACAACATACGTCTGTTGCCCATCTAATACAGGAAAGAGTTCTTGATATACAGGTCCTTGAGGTATCTCTTCTTCTTCGATTGGTTGTTCTTCTTCCTCTGTTTTTATAGGGATATTCTCTTCCTGTTCTATTTCATTTTCTTTATTAAAAAAGAGGGTATAACACAGATATCCTGTCATACAAAGTATTAAGAAAAGTAATATATAGAGGGACATTTTAGATTTTTTTCTTCTTCTGTTTATGACATTTAATTCCATAAATCATATTCTATCATTTTATTGACATATTTAGGTATATAAAATATGATTGCGATATATTGCCCATAATTAATATTTAAATATTTAATATATGCCAAAAGCAAAAAAGAAAGAAGAGAAAAAGATAGTAAAAGAGAGTAAAAAGAACGATGAGATTGTAATAAATCTTGATACATTTGCTATTCCTGCAGCTATAGTTGTAGCAGGTTTAATCATAGCTGGAGCTATATTCTTTACAAATAAAGGAAAAGACAGTACAGATACAGGTACAAATGGTGATACCCCTCCTGCTGCACAAGAAGAGTTTCTCGCTGCAACAACAACTATTGGAGATAGCCCATATTTAGGAGATATTAAGAAGGCTAAAGTTGCTATAGTTGAATATACTGATTTCCAATGTCCTTACTGTTCAAGACATACTGCTGAAACTGAACCAAGTATAATAAAGGACTATGTTGATACTGGGAAAATCATTTATGTTGTAAGAAGTTTTCCATTGGATTTCCATGGACAGATAGCAATAGATAGTGCAAATGCAGCCTTATGTGTTAATGAGATAGGTGGAAATAGCAAATTCTTTGAATACTATAAACAGATATTTGAAAAAGCATCTACTGCTGAGTTAGCAACTATTGCACAGGGATTAGGAATTAATATGGCTAAATACAATACATGTATGACAGAGAATAGATACAAGGATCAGATAGCAAAAGATATGGCAGATGGAGCTAGTGCAGGCGTACAGGGTACTCCAGGATTCGTAATAGGTGTATTAGATAAAGATGGAAATGTAGAGGGTAAATTAGTAGCTGGTGCCTATCCATATGAGTCATTCAAAGCTATTATTGATGAGATGTTAAAGTAGGTTAAGTGATTATGAAATAAAAGGGAGCATATGCTCCCTTTTTTGTTTTTCAATTTTTTACTTTTTCTTCGTACTATTTCTTGAAAGCATTACTGCTTCATATTTTGTTCTAGCTACAGCTCCTACGGTAATTGCAATTAAGGAGAGAGAGTAAATACCTCTTACAATTGGTATTAACCTTACTGTTACAGATATGAGTCTACCAATTAGTAGAGATATGAATCTTCC
>CAZAUH010000038.1:0-1175 GCA_964488325.1 uncultured Candidatus Saccharibacteria bacterium | reverse complement strand
GTATATATTTCCTCCATATGTTCCAGCCATACTTATATTTGATCCTCCTAGTATTGAGTTCCCATATATATTCCCAGATACAGAGATGGTTGTTCCAAAGAGATACATATCTCCTGTTACAGTTCCATCTATCATAATATTTTCAGCAAATACAACTAGGTCTCCATCTACTACACCATTTATTTTTATTGTTTCACCAGAGATATATAGGTCATCTTCTACAATAGATTGGTTATCTAGTGTATAGTCTCCTGTCTCGAATTTAGCAGCATTAGTAGGGGATATAAATAGTAATGGTAGTAAGAGAAACGATAGTAATATGGAGCTTACTTTTAATTTAAACATTATTGTTTAATATATAAGTTATATATTAATAATATAACATATGTTTTTTCAAATAAATACATAAGTAGAGAGAACTCTTAAATGGGCTTAAAAGAAATTACCATTTATGTTAAAATAACGACAGAAGGTTTGTATAAAATAGTTCTTACCTCCTAATTTACAAATAAATTTTATTAAAGTAATTCAATGGAGAAACACTCAGATATTTTTAAAGATAAGGTTTTATTAATAACTGGTGGTACTGGGTCCTTTGGTAATAGAGTATTAAAAAGATTTTTAGATTCAGATATTGCTCAGATAAGAATACTGTCTAGAGATGAAAAGAAACAGGATGATATGAGAAGGAAGTATGCTAATGATAAGATTAAATTCTATATTGGAGATATAAGAGATATTAATACTGTAGATAATGCAATGGATGAGGTAGATTTTGTATTTCAGGCAGCGGCATTAAAACAGGTTCCATCATGTGAGTTCTTTCCTTTGGAAGCTGTTAAAACAAATATCTTAGGTACAGATAATGTAGTTAACTCAGCAATTAATCATGGTGTTAAAAAAGTAATCTGTTTAAGTACAGATAAGGCTGCATACCCTATTAATGCAATGGGAATGAGTAAAGCATTAATGGAGAAAGCTGCCATCGCAAGGGCAAGAACAGAGATTACAAAAACCACTATATGTGTAACAAGGTATGGGAATGTAATGGGTTCTAGAGGTTCAGTTATTCCTCTTTTCTATAAATTAATAGAAGAGGGAAGTCCTCTTACATTAACTAATCCTAAGATGACAAGATTTATGATGACATTAGATGATGCTGTAGAGTTAGTTCT
>CAZAUH010000037.1:0-4944 GCA_964488325.1 uncultured Candidatus Saccharibacteria bacterium | reverse complement strand
AGAAAGAAAAAATGATTGATAAACTGGATAAAGATCCAGAGTCAAGAGCAAAGTCTATTACAGTTGCAGTAGCACATGTAGAACTTGAGACTGAAACAAGACACTACGCATTAGTAGATTGTCCAGGACACAAGGACTATATTAAAAACATGATCACTGGTGCAGCTCAAATGGATGGTGCAATATTAGTAGTATCTTCAGATGATGGTGCTATGCCTCAAACAAAGGAGCATATCCTTTTGGCAAAGCAGATTGGTGTTCCTAAGATGGTTGTTTTTATAAACAAATTTGGAAGTGCTGATGATGAGATATTAGAATTAATTAAAGCTGATGTATCAGATCTTTTGGGGAAATATGGATATGATGCAAATGCTCCAATAATAATTGGAGATGCATTAAGTGCACAAAAGGGAGAAGAGGAAGGATTAGCATCTGCTAGAGAATTGATAAAAGCAGTAGATGAATATATGGAGATTCCTCCAAGAGATGTTGAGAAACCATTCTTAATGCCAATTGAAGATGTCTTTTCTATAGAGGGAAGAGGTACAGTTGTAACAGGAAGAATTGAAAGAGGAGTATTAAAGCTAAATGCTGAAGTAGAGATATTAGGTATGGGTAGAAAACCACAAAAGACCGCAGCTACTGGTATTGAGATGTTCAACAAATCAATGAAAGAGTGTGAAGCAGGTGATAACGTAGGAATACTGTTAAGAGGTCTAAAGAGAACTGATGTTGAAAGAGGTCAAACCCTTTCTCTACCAGGTTCTGTACAGACACATACAGAATTTAAAGCTGAGGTATATGTACTAAGTAAAGAAGAGGGTGGTAGACACACTCCATTTATAACTGGGTATAAACCACAGTTCTATGTAAGAACAGCAGATGTAACTGGTGAAGTAACATTGGCAGAGGGAATAGAGATGGTTGCTCCTGGAGATAATACAGAATTTTCTGTTAAGTTAATGGCTCCAGTAGTAATTGAAAAAGGTCAGAGTTTTGCAATTAGAGAGGGTGGTTCTACAGTTGGTAAGGGTATAGTAACAGAGGTTCTTAAGTAAGAAAGTAAACAGGGAGGGAAATCCTCCCTGTACTTTAAAATTTAATTTAGCTCTTTAAGATAGAATGAGTGAAATAGGTGCAAAAATTAGAGTGAAGTTAAAAGGATATGACGCTGTAGTATTGGACAGATCTTCTAAAAGCATTATAGAGACTGCCATAAGTACAGGTGCAAAGGTAGCTGGTCCAATTCCTCTTCCAACAAGAAAGAGGAAGTTAGCAGTTAATAGGTCTCCATTCATCTACAAGAGTTCAATGGAACACTTTGAGATAGGTACTCATAAAAGAGTAATAGATATCATCGATCCGACCCCAAAGACAATAGATGCATTGCAGCATCTTCAAATGCCTGCTGGTGTTGGTATCGAAATTCAATAATAGATATATGAAAGCAATATTAGGAATAAAAAAAGGGATGACAAGAATATATGTAAAAGACAGGGCAATACCTGTTACTGTTGTTGATGTTGCTGGTTGTAGGATTGCTAATGTTAAGATTGGAAAAATAGAATTGGGATTAGGTAATAGAAAGAAGGCTACTAAGGCACAAACGGGTCAGTACAAAGATCTAGGATATGTTCCTATGCATAAATGGGTTGTAGATGGAGAGTTACCTGAAGGATTAAAGATTGGAAATGATTTGGTAGCAGAGACTTTTAATGAGGGAGATTTAGTTACTGTAAGTGGCGAATCTAAAGGTAAGGGGTTTGCTGGTGTAGTAAAAAGGCATGGGTTTAAAGGTGGACCTAGAACACACGGACAATCAGATAGATTAAGAGCACCAGGTTCAATAGGTGCAGGTGCAGATCCAGGAAGAGTGTTTAAGGGTACAAGAATGGGAGGAAGAATGGGTTCAGAGAAAGTTACTATTAAGAATAAAAGGGTTGTTGGAATTAAAGATACATATCTTTTGATTAGTGGTCCAATACCTGGTTCTAATGGAGATTTAATAAAAGTATACATGGAGAATTAATAATGGAAGAGAAGGTTAAAAAACAAAAAACAGAAGAGGTTAAATTAAATCCAAAGGTATGGAATGTTCCATACAATGGAGATTTAATTGCACAGGTACTTTTTGTTTTCCTTAATAACGAAAGAAAAGGGACATCTTCTGTAAAAGGAAAGGGAGATGTGTCAGGAGGTGGTAAAAAACCATGGAAACAGAAAGGAACAGGAAGGGCAAGATCTGGATCAATAAGGTCTCCTCTATGGGTTAAAGGTGGTGTCACCTTTGGTCCAAATATCAAGAACTGGAAAAGGAGTATTAATAAGGGGATGGTTAGAAAGGCAATGTGTATTGTTCTTTCTGAAAGAAATAGAAATGATGCTGTTAAATTTTTTAATACAGATTTAAATAAGGAGTTGAAAGATATTAGAAGTACAGTAATGAAGGGTATAACCGAAAAGACATTGATAATATCTGATAATGAGAAGATAAGGTTAGCATTAAGAAATAACAAAAATATGAAAATCTTAACTCCTATGAGAGTAAATGTTAAACATGTTGTTAATTGTAAGGAGATATTGATTGAAAAAGAGGCTGTTAATATTTTAGAAAGTAGATTAATAAATGGAAAATAAGGAGATATTGTTAAAACCAGTAGTTTCAGAGAAAAGTTACTCTCTTGCAAATGAGAGTAATAAATATGTTTTCTTTGTTGATAGTGGTATTAACAAGATAGAGATTAAGAGTGCTGTAGAGGGGAAATACAAAGTTAAGGTTTTGGATGTAAATATTACAATAAGACCTGGTAAGAGAACAAAAGATTGGAAGAGTAATAAGTCATTTAGAAAAAGTGATAAAAGAAAAGCAGTCGTTACACTTAAAAAAGGTGACAAGATAGATGAATTCTTAAATATACAATAATGGGAGTAAGAATATTTAAAGCAACAACATCAAGTAGAAGAGGAACAAGATTAGAAGATAGGTCTATGCTAGAGAAATCTGGTGGACCAAAGAAGCTATCTGTTTCTAAAAACCAGAAATCTGGTAGAAATAATCAAGGAAAGATTACGATAAGGCATAGAGGTGGTGGTTTTAAGAGAAGAGTAAGGGTTATTGATTTTAAAAGAGATAAGTTCGGAGTAAATGCAAATGTATTAGGTTTGTATTTTGATCCAAATAGAAGTGCACATTTAGCACTTTTACAGTATGCAGATGGTGATAAAAGATATATAATTGCACCTCGAGGAATTAAGACAGGAGATGTATTGGTATCTGGAGAGAAGGTTGATGTTTTACCTGGTAACGCGATGAGGATTAAAAATATTCCATCTGGTACTATAGTTCACTGTGTTGAAAGTAGGGTTGGAATGGGTGCTTCATTTGGAAGATCCGCAGGACAGACAATAATAGTTCAGGGTATTGATCCAACAGGAAAGTATGTACAGATAAAATTACCATCAGGAGAGATCAGATTGGTTCCTGCAGATAGTATGGCAACAATAGGACAGGTAGGTAATGAAGAAAGAGTAAATGTTAAATTAGGGAAAGCTGGAAGAAAAAGAAACCTAGGATGGAGACCGGTTGTTAGAGGTATGGCAATGCATGCAGTTGAACATCCACACGGTGGTGGTGAGGGTAAGGGTGTAATAGGTACGGCTAAAGATATTTGGGGTAACAGAATTGGTACAAGGACAAGAAAGAATAAGAGAACAGAGAGGTTAATAATAAAAAGAAGAAGGTCGGTACAAAGACCTTTTGCTAAGAAATAATTTAGAAGGATACATATATGTCAAGATCACTAAAAAAGGGAGCATATATAGATGAAAAATTACAGATTAAAGTTAAGAAAGCTTTAGATAGTGGTAGTAGAAAGCCAATTAAAACATGGGCTAGAGCATCTACAATAACTCCTGAAATGGTTGGATTAACCTTTGGAGTACACAATGGTAAGAAGCATGAAGAGGTATTAATAGAAGAATCAATGATAGGTCATAGATTAGGAGAATTTTCTCCTACTAGGAAATTTAGAGGTCATGCTAAGAAGGGTAAGTTGGCAAAGGTATATGGTAGTAGTGGTAGATTTGAAGAGGGTAAAAAAGAATAAAAATATGGATAGTAAAAAAACAAAAACACAAGTTAAGAATGTAGCACAATCACCACAGAAATTAAGGTTAGTGGCTGATTTAGTTAGGGGTAAAAATGTTGCTGAGGCTTTGGATATTTTACAGCTAACGAATAAAAAGGGTTGTACCTATATTAAGAAAGCAATACTAAGTGGAATAGCAAGTGGAAGAGAGTTGTACAGTGTAGATAAAGAAGAATTAAAGATTAGTCATATCTCTGTGGATGGAGCACCTACTTTTAAAAGAGGAAGGTATGCATCAAAGGGTAGATCTTCAAGAATATTAAAAAGAAGATCACATATTAATTTAGAATTAGAGGTTAAATAATGGGAAGAAAAGTAAATCCAAATGCAATTAGAATGGGTTTAAACAAGACATGGAACTCTGTCTGGTACTCTGCTAAGGCACAATATCCAAAAGTACTAGCACAAGATTTAGAATTGAGAAAGGTTGTTACAGAGAGAATGAAAGATGCAGGTATAGATACTATCCTAATTAATGGTACAACAAATAAGATCGAGATAGAGGTGTTTGTCGCAAGGCCTGGTGTCGCAATTGGTAGAGGTGGAGAGGGTATTGATGTATTACAGAAAGATTTAAAGAATATGACTAAGATGGATGTTGAGGTAAAGATAAGAGAGGTTAAAAAGGGAGATATATCTGCAAGAATAATTGCAAGAGGAATTGCAGATGGTATTGAAAGAAGACAACCATCAAAACTTTTAGTCGCAAGTGCGAAAGAGAAGGCAATGATGGCAGGTGCAAAGGGTGTAAGGATATGGGTATCAGGAAGAATAAATAATGCAAGTCAAGCTAGAA
>CAZAUH010000036.1:0-4955 GCA_964488325.1 uncultured Candidatus Saccharibacteria bacterium | reverse complement strand
AATCTCATTTGTCTTTTTAAAATGATCTAACATCTTAGATTGAGACTCTGTTTTAAAAGTCATTCTATACTTAAGTACAGTATCCTTAACATTATGAAACTCTCCCTTAGTACTTAGAATTAAGAAAAATTTAACATCTTCCACCTTCCACATGTTCTCAGGATACAAACCAATATCCTCTACAGTACTTTTTCTAAGTGTTACTGCTGGATGTGCAAAAGGTTGAAAAAGAAATCTATTCTTTTTAATATCTCTATCCTCAATAGCGTACTCTCTATGACCAGTAACAGAACTATTCTCATTAATAATATCTATCTGACCACCAACTGCTACACAGTTAGGGTTAGATTCAAGATACTCTATCTGTTTTTCTATACGAGTAGGATACATGATGTCATCTGCATCCATTCTCGCTATATATTTACCCTTAGAAGCTCTGATACCAACGTTTATTACATTACCTAAACCATTCTGTTTCTCTACAGGTAATACTGTAATCCTCTCTCCATATCCCTTTAATATCTCCAAAGTCCTATCCTCTGATTTGTCATCTACCACTAGTATTTCAATATCTTTGTATGTTTGATCTAAACAGCTATCTATAGATTCTTTAATATACCCCTCTCCGTTATGTACAGGTATAACTATTGATACCAAAGGATTACTTGTTTCCATTTTTTCTCTCTTCAATGAATTTAATAGTAAGGTATATACTCAAAAGTAATATCAACGAATATCCAAAGTATGATAGTAGGTTTGGCCAATATATTACAGAAATAGAATCAAAGTTAGTATTAGAAACATCCCATGCCTGTTTCCAATCGTTGATACTTACCCTTGTATCTTTTCCCATTGAACTTAACAAAATGCCATTCCTTTTTACAGCTAACCATCCAGATGATTTAGCTTGGGGTATCGAAACTAATATATTTTCATCTGTATTGGGAATATCTTCTTTCTCAATCTTGTAATATGTTGAATTAGGAGAGGTAAATATATTGCTCATCTCATGTTCCTTAAATTTGTTCTGTTTTTCTTGTACATACATCAATCCATTCCAAGATAATGGATACTTCATAAAAGAGAACTCTTTTAATACATTTTCTGTTGTTAATTTATAGCTAGTACTACCATATATTACATTTAAAAGCTTTTCATTCTGACTACTGTTAAATGTATTTAAATATGAAGCGGTTTTTGAATCAGTAAACATATCTGCAAACCAACATCTGTCTTCCTTGTCATAGATGAGACAAAGTGAAGAGGGGATATTAGAGATATTTTCTCCTTTCCAATATACAAGATATTTTGAATTTGGATCTGTTACAAATAGGTTTGCTGTTTGATTAATGTAATCATTTTCTACTCTTTGGTACATACCTGATTTAATTGAAACATCAAGAACTTTTGTTTCAGAATCTGATCTGTTAGGTTGCCAGATAGTGTATAAAGAGTCATTCCCATCATATGTATATCCTGTGCTACCTGTAACAACAGGAATATGAACTGAATACAGATTCCCATCATCCAAAAAGATATCCCTGGCTTGCCAGATGTCTGAAGAGGCATTTACTGAAAGTGGTTTTGATAAAGATGCATACTGTATTGATACACTTCTAAATATTACCTCTGATATTGTATCTTTAGATGTATTCGAAGCATACAAAATTAAAAATATGTCTTCTCCTTTCTCAATTACAGAATCCATAAGGATATCTATATCACCATATAAAGTATCTGAAGAAAGAAACTTCTCCCTATTCAAACACTTTTTTCTTGTACTAGAATAAATACAAAATCCAGGATAGTTATCAGTTTCCGTTTCCCAATTAATTTTAACTCTAACAATATTTCTTTCCTCAGTATCAATTGGAATGCCTGTATATACACAAGGGGAGTCTGTTGTACCCTTTACACTAAATCCTGAAGATACCTTCTGTGGTGTGACAAAGGTACTCTCTACAACCTCTCCTCCCGAGCAATCACTTCCTTTAGTTTGCACAAGTAAAGGAAGCATATCAATAGATTTAAAATCAGACTGTGAGATTCCAAACACACTGTTACTAGATTCAAAATTATTCTCTATTGTAATACCCTCTGCAAGTGTGTTTTTTCTAAATGAGCTATTACCAACTGAATAATAGTCAAAATCACCAGAGTAAGAACGATACGGTTTAACCGACGAATCTCCCTCGACATATGGATATGACGGGTAAATGTATAAATTGTTGTTACTGTATAACACCTCAGAGGGCAAACTCTTTAAAGAATCCTTGGATAGATTAGAGTACATGTATGTACTGTATCCTTTGTATTCAAACTCTCCAACGATATCATTCTCTTCTAATCTAATATTCTGTATCTCCATATCTAAAGGAGAGAGGGTAGGATATTTTGGAATATCTTTAACAAATATATCCTTTGACCGAATACTTGAAAGAGACTCAGTATATATTTTTTCTAATGACTGTGGTACCTTGAAAAGAGATAGATTTGTACTTGACCATACTAATTCATATCCAGAAAACAAAGCTTTAGTTTTCTCTTCATCAATACCGAAAGCATATCCCTCCATATCAATACTACTATCAAACAAAACATACTTAACATCATATCTGTGAAGTAGCGAAAGAAGTTCATCTTTACTTTCTGATCTCACAACATTAGATATTTCTAGTAGCGCATTCTCCCCAACTTTAGAACCTACGGCAGAGGACATATCCATTATTGGATTAGGAATAATGTAAGAGATAAATTGGGAACCCCAAAAACCCCACTCATATTCTCTAAAATAGTTATTATTTGATGGTGGTGCATAATATACTCTTCCTGTTTGATCATTTTTTACAAGATACTCTTTTAATTCAAAATATTCCTGTGGTACAGTAACCAATGCCCTGTCAGCGAAAATATCTCCTTTGAACATATACTCTGAATATATTAGTTGTAATATACAAAGTAATACAAAAGAGAAAAGGATAAAGAGACGTTTAGGCAATTTCTTTGTAAAAAAAGATGCGAAAAACTTAATTAAATATATTGCTCCAAATGTTGAAAGTACTGTTAAACATATTAAATATATCTGTCCTAATTTGGAAAAAGGCCATCTCAAAACCTGTTTAAACAAAGGTATGTTTTCCTGTAACCATGAAAATATATTTCCGAATGGTGGATTAACTACCTTAATTAAAAAGAGTGAACCTATTCCTAATACTCCCCAAAAGATTAGTTTGTAATTCTTTTTAACAATTCCAAATATTAACCCTATTACACAAAGTAGTGCAGGTATTAATCCAATCGCTTTATAAAAGTCATAGGTTTGGAAAAGCTCCGCCATAGGGAATACATTCTGGTTTCCATCCTGTTCAAACAGAGTTCGGTTATACAGTCTTGCTGAATTTATCATAGTCTGCATACTTGTTTCCAAATCTATTACACTTGCGGTAATTGTCCTATTAGTATATGAGTCGACAATATCTCCACTTGTAGATAGAGTGTAGTGAATAAATGGTAATATCCAAAAAAGCTGAGTAATGAAAAATACTCCTAATGTAATAAATATATTTTTAATTTCTCTCCTTCTTCCATATTTAGAAAGGAAATTAACAAATATGGTAAATAGAATTATGAATATTAAATCAATTACAAACAGTGTAGCTATTACACTAGTTGCTGTAAAAAGTATGGATGTAAAGAATAGTATTAAAAGATTCCTCCAGTTCTTCTTTTGTGAATACATATATATACTCAAAAGAAGTAACGGAAGAAATCCAAAATTCACAATATATGGAGCCATGTTCTGATAGAAAAGCCACATAGTCCAGAGAGTTGTGAAGTATGTTACCCCACTTAAAAGATATCCCCAATTAGCATATCTTTTTAACTTACTTCTAACTATTAATATCCTTGTTAAACATGCTATTGAAATAGCACCAATTGCCATTGAGAAAAAGTAAAACAACTGTCCAATTAACCAACTAGGAAGGAAGTTATCAAATACAGAATAGAAAACAGATCTAAACACATCCGCCTGTTCACTCTCAGATGCAAACCCAAGTACTCTGTATCCTCTCCATGCTGGAGATTCCAAATATCTAGATACAGATAGGGTAGGGTTTAGTTCAGGAGAGTAGTTATCATTAGATAAAACATTTTTACCAACCTGTATTGATAGTATTGATATTAATATAAGTATTAATATTAAGAGTATTTCAGGGAATCTTTTTTCAAGAAATCTTACAATACTCTCATATTTAGGTAATTTAACCTTAGGTAATTTCATTATGTATAGATTATATCAAAAAGATATACATATCAAAGAATATTTTGATTGACATTTTATTAATAAAATATTAACCTAAATATAGAAATCTGCCTATTAATATAATAGGTGTTAAGATAAAATATTTAATATATTTGCCCTATTAATATTATGATGAACTCACCAGAGGAAATTCAAGAATTAAAAAATAAAATCGCGAATGGAGAACCAGATAGAATAGAGAATGGGAAAGAGGTATATGAGGCACCTAATGGCATACGAATAAAGATAACGGATCAAGAAGGAGCAGATTTAGTTACAGGAAGAAGTGAAGGCAGAGATGGCTCAACTCCAATTGAACAACCAAGAGTCGATTTTATAAATGAATCTACACATGGTGCTGATAGAGCAACTTGGAGAGATGATTCAATGAAATTTACTAATAGTGAGCAGCCTGATGCTCGTCTTCATGTTACTCAGAATCAGATTGAAAGTGCAAGAAAAGAAATGGATGAAGCCTTAGGGAAAGAAAAAACTGAGGGGAATACAAATATACCTACTGCTCAACAAGAAGCAATAGATTCTAACAACCAAGCTAATGAAGGATTTAGACCTCTTACTCCTACCTCAGAAAATGGAACTAACTTCTTTGAGAATCAAGATAATATTGCACAGCAAGCTAAACAGGATGCTG
>CAZAUH010000035.1:0-5141 GCA_964488325.1 uncultured Candidatus Saccharibacteria bacterium | reverse complement strand
TTAGAGCACATTCTTGGTAAGAATGAGGTCCTGAGTTCGACTCTCAGATCCAGCTCCATTTTAATTCTCTCTTAATAATGACTGTATCTCTTCTGGGACATTACTTTGATCTATATAGATTCCAGAATTTCCAATTGAAACTCCCTCTAAAACAAGTTCATTCCCTATCTCTGTCAATATAGCCCAAGAAAGAAAACCTTTGGTATTACCAGATACACCATCGGGAACAACTTCAAAAGCTTTTGAAGGACCATTTTCCATTCTCTGAACAATTCCACTATCATTGCCCGATGTAACAATTGGTATAACATAATGATTTTGACTATCATTAAAATCTATCTTTTTAATTTCACTTTGTACAGTAATAGCGTAAGGTACAATATCAACCACCCTACCCTTCATATCCTGTGGTAATTTATACATAAATGGAAGAATCTCACCAACAACAGGAGGAATCTGTCCTGTATAATGAAGATATGTAACCTCGTTAAATTGCCCACCATACCTAATAAAAAGAGGCTCTCCCCTATCGTTTTTTGATATCTGAGATCTCTCAATAATTGCATTTGGATATTCAGATACCCCTTTCACGAATTCATTTGCATTAAGTCTAATTGGATCTTTAACATAGATATTCTCATAATTCTCCTTCTCCTCTTCTTCCATTTCACTTTCCATTGGCAAACTTGGGAGATTAACATTATTCTCACTACTTCCCCTCGTACATGCAGCTAACAATCCACCAGCCGCACCAGTGGCTAATATCTCTAGAAATCTTCTCCTACTTACCCTATCATCTAATCCTTTATAAATTTCACCAACCTTTTCTACTGCCTGCTTAGCTTTGACTTCGCTCAAATCTTGAATCCTTTCTTGAACAACAACCTCTGGTATATCCTTTGGTATAGTACTCTCCTGACCTTCTTGCTTTATTTCAGACACAACACTTTTTATCACCTCTTCGTTGGTAGAAAGTATCTGTTCAATCTCATTATTCTTTTCCTCTCTTCTTCCAAATATACCCATAATTAAGATTTAAAAAATTTATCTGTATCTAAAGTATATCAAACATGATAAAACAATAGAAATATATTTGACCTATTATCAATATTTCAATATAATACTTTGTATTTCCCATAATATCCTATTTTTAATTTGAAACCCCAAGGAAATGGCCAAAGAAAAAAGAGAAATTGTAGCTTTAAAGTGTGGTATATGTAATAACAAAAACTACACAGCCTACAAAAGTAAAAATATGAAGGAGAAACTTGAGAAGAAAAAGTATTGTGACTCATGTCAGAAACATACTTTGCACAAGGAGACTAAAGTAAAATAATTTAAGCTGTTTAACAGTAAGGGCCCATAGTTTCAACTGGTAAAACAGCGGTCTCCAAAACCGTAGTCCTCCGTTCAAATCGGAGTGGGCCTGTTTAAAAAAGAAATAGAAATGAATATATTAAAACAGATTATTAGTGAATTAAAACAAACAGAATGGCTAACACCAAAACAGCTGTTAGTACTTACAGCATATACTGTAATCTTTTGTGCTATAATTGCGCTCATAATATTAGGTTTTGACCTATTAGCACAGTGGGGTTTAGCACAGTTTCTTAAGATATAAATAATATAGTTAATGGAAGAAAAAAAGAAAAAAGAAAATTTAAAAGCAAAATGGTATGTTCTTAATATTAGAACTGGATATGAGAATAGTATTAAGAAAGAGTTGCAGCAAAGAATAGAAGCAACAGGATTACAAGACAAAATAGAGGAGATATTAGTTCCTACACAAAAGAAAATCATTGTTAAAAAAGGTAAGCAAAGTGTAATGAATGATAAGATATTTCCTGGATATGTACTAGTGAAAATGGAGTTAGATGCTCATACATGGGATATTGTTAAAAATACTGAGGGTGTAAGAGGATTTGTAAAAACAGATAAATATCCAAGACCTTTACCTGAAAGTGAAGTTAAAGCTATAATGAAGTTTATGGAGGTAGAACAACCTTCATACCAAAGTTCATTCAGCGTTGGCGAGGCTGTTAAGATTACAGATGGCGCATTTGCTGATTTCATTGGTAGTGTACAAGAAATTGATAACTCAAAAGGTAAGATAAAGGTCCTCATATCTTTCCTTGGTAGAGAAGCTCCTGTAGAATTAGATTTTTCTCAGGTAAGTAAACTTTAAAATATTTGATTAACATATATTATGGCAAAACCAGTAAAAGCAATAATTAAGATAACAATACCAGCAGGACAGGCTACACCAGCACCTCCAATAGGTCCAACATTAGCTCCATACGGTATTTCTACTCAGGAGTTCTGTGCTCAATTCAATGAGAAAACTCGTGAAGGTGGAGGTATTCTTACTCCTGCAGTAATAACAATATATGATGATAGATCTTTTGATTTCTACACAAAGACTCCTCCTACATCAGAGTTGATTAGAAGAGAGTTGAAAATAAAGAAAGGGTCTGCAAGACCTAATTTAGAAAAGGTAGGTAAGCTTTCCAAGGAACAGATACTAAAGATTGTAGAAATTAAAATGCCTGACTTAAACACATCTGATCCTGAGCAAGCAGCAAAGATAGTAGCTGGTACAGCAAAACAGATGGGTATTGAGACTGAAATATAACCTTAAAAGATAATTGCAATGACAAGAGGAAAAAAATATAAAAAAGTAGTTAAAGATTTAGATAGAAATAAGTCATACTCTTTAGAAGAGGGTGTTAAAGAGACAAGAAAGACCTCTTACAGTAAGTTTGTAGGTAGTTTAGAATTACATTTTGATATTGTTTTACCTAAAGACAAGGATCCTAAATCTATAAAGGGTGCAGTTTCACTCCCCCACTCTACAGATGTTAAGAGTGTTACTATAGCGGCGTTTGTGACCCCAGATAAAGAAAAAGATGCAAAAGACGCAGGTGCTGATTTTGTTGGTTTAGACAAACTTATCAAAGACATTAAAGAAAACAAGATTACATTTGATGTTGCTATTGCTACACCATCTGTAATGCCAAAGATTGCAGTACTTGGAAAAGAGTTAGGACCAAAAGGTCTTATGCCTAATCCTAAGAACGGTACAGTAACAGATAATATAGCAGCAGCCGTAAGTGAATACAAAAAGGGAAAACAGACATTTGCTTGTGATACCTCTGGAGTAATTCATATTAAAGCAGGTAAATTAGATATGGACGATGAGAAACTAATTGAGAATGTGCATGTTGCAGTATCTGCAGTAGAAGAAGTATTAGGTAAACCATACAACCAATCTATTGTTAGAATGCATATTGCTCCAACAATGGGTCCTAGTTACAAGATTGAGTATAAAAAGGCTGAATAGTTAATAAACTTGCCCAAAAGTTAATTTAATATATTCAATACTATCATGGTAGAAAAAGACAAATTTGATATTATTTACCCCTCTACAGAACAAGATTTGGTAGAAGCATTTGACCATTCTCCAGACATTATCAAGGTGAAAGAGGATACTGATGGTGTAATATGTATTACACAACTAAAACCTGGCACTGCTATTGAAAACTATCTTGTAGCAGATTTGAAGTGGTCTAGATTTAGAGGAGATCAACCTTTCTACCCTACTCTAAGATACTCCAGTCCAAGAAACTTTATTGAAATTAGTTTTATGGAAAATGGATATACTGTTAATCCATATAACCAACAAGGCGACCCCCTCAAGAAATTCCCAAATAAACAGCAAAAAGTTGCAGAGATAATGGATATCATACAAAGAGGAATATCTTTTATTGATATATTAAGAACTACTCCTATTTCTTTAAGAGCAGATATTAGAAATAGATATATACAGAAACTAGATTGTAATCTTTATGGTAGCCAAGAACCTACCTTAGACTGTTTATCTCTAACATCAAGGGCTATAAATATGGTTCAAAAAGGTAAAATAAAGGAGATAGTTACGAAAAAGACAAAGTAATAACACTCTATTCCTTGATATAAAAATTTTCTAAGCATATAATCCACATTGTGAATAGGTCTACCGAGACCCTTATGGCTCATTAATAGAAGGATTAGTTCAAAGGAGCAAAAATGTGTGACTCTTGTATCTTTAAGCAGTATTGTCACGATTGTGAGATAGAAACAGAGGAAGAAAAGTTAAATAATCTTCCTAATTCGAAATCTCCAATTCAGAAGATTATAATCAGTGGAAACTATTTATACCACAATGGGAGACCATACAAGATTATTAAAGTTGAAGATGGTAATCCCAACAAACAGTACTACACAAAAAGTGGAAAGATATTCTTCATTAGAGAAATTGGAAAGAAAATCGTTCTGATAAAAATTCAGAAAGTCCAAGAAGAGAAGAGAAAACCAACTTGCAGAGAAGAGGATTGTAACAAAATACTAATTGGTCCAATCCCACATGCCTTGCTTCAAGATCCCAACTGGTAATTTTTTATACTCGGTAGATTAATTTTCACCAGGAGGAAGCTATGCTTTCAAATATATCTCTTTATGAGTATATAAATAGTTTCCTCCTGTAACACCCTTGACCACTCTACTCTCATAATATATAATCGCTACAGTATTTAACCTAAGAAACATGGTATAAAAATAAATCCATGTGAGGTAAATAGTCATTCATATTAATTAAATATATATTACGATGTCTAAAAGTCGTACTCAGAAAGAAGAGCTATTAAAAAGATATAAAAACCTGATAGAAAGTAAATCTGGATATCTTTTAGTTAACTCCGATAAGATAGATACAGCTACTGTAACCAAACTTAAAATAGAGTTAAAGAATGTAGGAGCTAATTTCTCTGTTTTATCAAACAGTATCTTTAAAGTAGCACTACAAGATACAAAACAACCATTACAGGTACAAGAGTTTGATGGACCAACGGCAATAATCACATTTGAACAAGATCCCACAGAACCTGCAAAGTTAGTTAAGAAAGTACAAAAGGACATGGAGTTACTCTCCCCTAGAAGTGGTGTATATGAAGGTGAATTTCTTACTGCTGAAAGAGTTATGCAATTAGCAGATATTCCATCAAGAGAGGTATTACTATCAAGATTGGTTGGTACTATGAATGCACCTCTAACCGGCTTTATGAATGCCCTTACAGGTAACGTAAGAGGCTTAACTATGGTATTAA
>CAZAUH010000034.1:0-5382 GCA_964488325.1 uncultured Candidatus Saccharibacteria bacterium | reverse complement strand
TATATTAATATCTATCATTTGGTAAATATTGTCAAATTATCTTTAGCAATAATTTCCCCGTCTTTCTCTTATATTCTCCATACTCTTTATTGTTTACATACCTTTTATCATACTCTTTCTCTAAAGTAGGGATACCACTTACAGCTACTAATAATACTGTTATGTATATGGGGGAGAGTATAGTGATTAATCCAATACCATTTATATATACCAAACAATATACAAAGACACCTACCCACATCATGATCTCTCCTAAATAGTTTGGGTGTCTTGAGTACTTCCATAATCCTGTACTAATCCATTTTCCCCTGTTTTTAACTTCATTTTTAAATATAAACTTCTGAGAATCAGCAACTCCCTCAATTAGGATTCCAACTACAGCTAATATTAATCCAATAGAGGATATCCAATTAAGAGACATATTTTCATTACTAATTAGGATATATGTAGTAGGAAGAAGGATAATAAATATTGAAATAGCTTGAAGTATCCAAAAAGATGCAAATCTTTTAAAATCTTCTCTTACTCCATCAAACCTCTTATCTTTACCTGTTTTTAATATTCTAATGAATAGGTATACAGATAATCTAATTCCCCAAATGGATACTAAAAGAAGAAGAATTGTTTTAAAAAGAGAAACATACTCTATATTTAATATATATGTAAATATAGAGGCAATTATAAAGGTTAAACCATATGATAGATCCGTTACCTTATCTGTTTTCTTTAATGCAGCATAAACAAAAAATACTATTTGTAAAACAATAATAACAAAAAACACATTAATCATTTGTTTAATTACCTAATTTATTTAGTTTCAGGATACATACTATATTAATTATTTACAACAATATTATTTCTTGACATATACTAATATTGAGTGTAACATACCTCTACTTAATTACTTGGTAGTAATTAATAGAGAAAAGAAGCAGAAATCTAACCAATTTCAACTATTTAATTAGTAAGTGCTTCTTTTTTTGCTTTTTGAAACTATCTCTTAACAACAAAATTCCTTATATTTACATCAATATCATAGAGATTCTTTAACTGCTTAGCTAAATATTTAAGAAATGTAGCTCTATTAAGAGATGCTATACTTAAATCTTCAATGGAATATAAAGTAATAGAATTTGAATTTTCTTCACATACTCTTTTCCCAATATAGTGAACTAAGATATCAGAGTTAGGTCTTTTAAGTGTTTCAACATTTAATAGTTCTCTAACATCATTCTTTACATATTTCTTAGCAATATCCTCTTTTATTAATCCCGGCACCTGTTTGAAAAGACCTGTAAAGATTGGTATCTTTTGTCCACTTTTTTGTATTAAGTTATCTACACTCCTTAAAACTTCTTTACAATTAAAAATCTTCTCTTCACTTATTCCTCTATTTGTTGAAATAACTAGAGAACCATCAAATAGGTTAACTAATCTTAAAAAAGCATCTGTTGTTTCTTGGTTAATCTGAGGTTTAACAAAGTGTGTTAAAAAGGGCAACTTAACTAAATTGTTAGTAATTAATACCCCATCAATATCAACTAAACAGAAATCAAAACTATCTAAATCCTCTTTATCAGATATCTCATCTGCAATTCTATCAACAGAGGATGGTAAACTATCAACCCATATCTCCTCATAATTATTTAATCTCTCCGTATTACTTAACTTTTCCATATTTTATTCTCGTTTTTTAATATCTAGGTTGTTTTTTACATACAAAATATATTATTCGCTCTAGTTCATTCTTCTTTCTACTCCTTACCTCCCCACTACCGAAAGCACTAATAGAACAGTCTCTAATTTTTTTTACTATACTAGGAGGAAAATAGTAATACAATTTACGAACAAATTCATTTTCTCTCAATCCTAAAAATATCTCATGTAAGATATTATCTTTTTTAATAAAATTCTGACCATATTTCTCAAGGATATTAAACCCATTCTTTTTTAAGATATATGATAACTCCTCAGGAGAGAACTCCTGCTTATGATCTGTACTCATTTTTATGTTTCCATTGGCTACCCTATTGGGAGTTGAAATAAGGAAAATACCATCTTCCTTTAGTACTCTATGTATATCGAGTAGAGTAGGTTCCACCTCATTTAAAGGAATATGTTCTATAGTTTCAAAGCATGAAATTACGTTTAAGGTATTCGATTTAAATGGTAAATTCCTAGAATTCAGAACTACTTTTGAGATCTGGTCTTCATCATTAGATTGTAAATATCTTATATCAATATCTGATGCAATAATATCGACTGTATTTGCTATTGATGAAACTCCGTAACCCATATTAGAACCTATATCTAACCATTGAATATTTGAAATCTGTTCGCTATTAGAATATCTCATTTCAACCCTATTTAATCCGAACATATACCTTTGTTGAATAAGTTCTATCTGTCCATCGGATTGTTCAATATAATTTTCAAAAAGGTCCTTTTCCATAGGTAATAAACAAAAAATGATGCTGGATTATAGCATCATGTATTTGATAGAACAATGAAATTGAGGTGTTAGAAACATAACCATATGTGGCCTATAACTATTCTGTTAGGAAATATGTTGACATACAAGTAAGACACATGATATTATTACCTACTTAATTACATGGTCGTAATTAATAGAAAGTTGAAGCCGAAATCTCACCAATTTCCACTATTTATTTAGTAAGGCTTCTTCTTTCGCTTTTTATAACCTCCCACAAATATTAATTAACCAAATTACTTAGGTCTTTAATAAAAGTAATAATATATGGTAAGAAAACAACTAATCCGGTAATTATTGAAACAATCGCACTAACTAAAACTGCACCTGCACTAACATCCTTTGCATACTTTATATTCACCTTATACTCAGTAGATACAGTATCACATATTGCCTCAATTACACTATTAATAGTTTCCGATATTAAAACCATAGATATAACTAAACTAATAGCTATCCAATCTGAATGAGAGATTTTAAACAGTATCCCAACAATAATTACGACTATTGTAAAGAATAAATCTAATCTAAAATTACGCTCATCCCTAAATATTGCTTTTAAACCATCTACGGCATGTCCTAAGCTTCTTCCAAATTGAATGTTTTGATAGTAATGATTTTTCATTAATCTAAATATGGAAAAGAAAATTAAATAAGATTACATATTCTTAACTAGTGAACTAATTTCTCTTACCTTTGCAGTAGCTAACTCCATTAAAGATATAGCATCGATAAAGACATTACCAGTATACGAGTCATCCTCTTGAAGCTTTTTTACATGTATATCAAACTGCTCTCCAATCTTACTATTTAATTCAATTTCCAATCTATTAAGATTATCAATATTCCTACTATTAGGTTTCATAATCACAGGAGTTAGATTCCTCATTAAATTAACTAATCTACTATTTACAATAGCTAATTGATCTATACAAACATCGCGATCCTTTGCACCATAATCATGCATCTTCGTAAATACGTAAGATAGATCCTGTCCTAGATCTCCTAGCTGCTCAATATAGTTAGAGACCCTAACTAATAACACAGATTCTCTTGCATCTGTTTTAGATAATCTTTTTTTAGAAAGTCCCACTATTGCATGGGTTATCTCTTCATCTAAATAGTCATTTAAAGCTTCATATTTCTGTATCTGCATTATTGATTGCTTACTTGAATCGTAATACATACCAAGCGAACCTTGAAATATTCTAATTGTGTTTTCAATTGAATATACTAGCTCTTTTTTAATATTCCTTATATGTTTTTTAGGATCATCATTACCACCATTAATATATTTCGTTTTAAATACAATTTCTTCTTCATCTCCTTTAATAATTACTCTTATTAGTTTTTCAAATGGAGTAAGTATTACTAAAAATACAATAGAGCTAATTACATTAAAAAGAAAATGAGCTAGTGCTGTTTGAGTAGCTACAGAATTTGAGAATAGACTTACTAAATTAATAAATGGATCCAAAAGGAGCATAAAAACAATTACACCTAGTAGATTAACTAAAAAGTGAGCAAATCCTGTTCGTTTTGCATACAGACCCATTTTAGATGAAACAAAAAATGCAGTGGTACTTGAACCTAAATTTGCCCCAAAAATCATTGGTATCGCGACTTCAATAGGAACAAGATTACCCATTGCAAGTAATACAATTATTCCTGATGATATAGAACTAGATTGAATTAATGATGTGAATATTGCACTCACTAAACATGCAAAAATGGGGTTTGATAACTGTGCAAACATATTAACAATATCAGGATCAACACCTAAAGGTTTTAATACACTTGATAAAATATTAAGAGCAAAAAGAACAAATCCAATATAGAAGATCGCCTTACTTACAATTCTGAAATTCTTACCTGCAAATTTTAGAATTGATCCGAATATAATAAAAAGAGCAGCTAATGAAGAAGAGTTAATTAATACTAACTGAGCTGTAATAGTTGTTCCAATATTGGCACCAAGTATTATCCCCAAGCTATTTCTAAATGAAATAACTCCTGTATTTACAAGAATTACTGCAATTGTTGATACTGCTGTACTTGATTGAATAATTGCTGTGGTTATTGCACCAACTACTGTTCCAATTATTCTATTTCTTGATAGCTTTGATACAATCCTTCTAAATTTATCCGAAGCTAATACTTGAAACTCTGTACTTAAATTATCAATACCAAATAGAAAGAGTATTAAAGCTGATATAGCCAAAAGAATTATTCTAAAATATGATGTGTCAATATCAAACATTGTATTAATAATTTACCACATTATTAAAAATGCGGATACTTTTAGAATAAAAGATTTAATATGGGGTATTAAAAATAAAGAATGATATAACTTGCCACAATTAATTAAAAGATATATATTCAACTTATAATTTTGTATTCATAACTCATGAATCATTACAGAGGAGATCTATGCATAATATCCTGTGAATCTGGATTGTTTTTTGCAAAGAAGGTACTTAAAGAGATAAATAAGAATAGAAAGAAAAAAATAAGATTACTAGACTCTCAAGAGATTGTATTTGCAAATACAGAGGTTAAGTCTGTTCTTAATGAAAGTGTACGTGGTAAAGATGTCTTCGTTATTCAAGATATTGAGAATCATTACAATGCAAAAGGAGTTGATCAAAATTTAAGAGCCCTTTACACTGTACTAGGTGCCTGCAAAAGGTGTGATGCAAACTATGTTACTGCTGTAATTCCATCTTACCCTTACGCTAGACAAGATAAACAGTGGGGTAGGGAGGATATTACTGCTGCACGTGTAGCATGGGAACTTGAGGGTACAATGGGTGCTGATCATATTATTACTATGGATTTACATAATACCGCTATTCAAGGTTTTTTTAGATCTTCCTGGGTAGATGATTTAA
>CAZAUH010000033.1:1166-5555 GCA_964488325.1 uncultured Candidatus Saccharibacteria bacterium | reverse complement strand
AAAGAGAATATCTCTCTATGAACACTTATGTGTATTGAAATGAAAATTTATTATTTATTAAAGAGCAGACTTTAATTAACAATTAACTACTTATATTATACTATAGGTTGGGTTAAATATCAATATGTCTATTGATGTGGGTTCAGATTACTTTCTTAATGAGCAATTATATTAAGATACATATATTATACTATAAGCTGATAATTTGAGCAATATCTCCTACTCTTTTGACATACAATATGTTTTGTTATATCTTTATATAGATTTAATTTGATCATTTAATTATTATGTCTGATTATCCAGGAATGGAGCTAAGTGAAGCTCCAAGTAATATAGTTCCAAATAGTAACTTAGAGGAAACAGGAATAAATCCCTATGCTAAGGAAGGAGAGGTCCCAGATGAAGAGAAACAAGACGGAGGAACGGAATTAACAGAACAAGAAAAATATGACAAGAGTATTGCTGATATTTTTAGAAAAGAATTTCCCAATGCATTTGTTGAGGTCGGTGATGATACAGATGAGAAAAAATATTTATTATCAGGAATGAGTATACTTCCAACACGGGATCTTGCTAATTATTTAGCAAGATATCCAAGCATACCAGAAGATTTGAAACCAGAGAGTAAGGTTCTTTTTGAGAAATTTGTACTTTTACTCAGAGAGACTATGACAGTGGAGCCCTATTCAATTGGTAAAAAAGCAATAAAGGGTCTTCTGACTTTCGGTGGGGGAACATATTTTTCAGAAAAAGGTATACAGGATTCTACCTGGCTTGGGAATAGTGGGGATAAATTTGATAAATGGAATACTAGTAAACCGATTTCTTTTAGAAATCTCTCAGATAAGGACCAGGATTTACTTTTTAGGACACTTACGTTCATTAATGATTATGCAACAACAATGAAAAATGAAAAACCAAAAGAAGATCCAAATAGTATAGATTCTATCGAAGCAAGAATTAAAGCAATAAAGGGGGAATAAATAACAAACAAAAAAGACGGATTACCAAGTGTTAATACTGCATTATTGAATAATACTTTTCTTTTGACAATTATATATACACTATGGATGAGAGTAAAGAGTTAGAAATAGAAGTAAGCTCAACAACATTGGGATATGAAGGTAAAGGTGGAGCCCTAGGAGCCTCTATCGCTCTTGCTGAAGACCTAGTATCCAAAGAGCTATATACCCAAGCGGTAATGAGAAATGCCCAAGAGTTTAAAGATGTTACCAAGGAAAAAATTCCCCAGGCCACATTTGGTGTATCTGTACTAGCTTCCGCAATAAATCCAAAAATGATGAGAGATATGATTAAATCTATTGATTACCCCTACTCTATTAAATGGGGTATGAACTTTTTAAAAGAAAAAATAGAGAAAGATATTACTGAAGACGAAGAGGGTTTTAATGGGAAGATGATTTTAGCTCAGGATTTAGCATATGCTATGTTACAGGCAAAGACAGGTAGGCAACAGGAAAGATCTACTATTAAAGCCTCTGAATATATTAAATATGATCCAGTTAAAATTAGGACATGTATAGAGACAGTATCAATTGATAATGCATTAAGAAAGATAAAAGAGGTTAATAGTAAGATTAAGGAAAAAGGGAAGAATGTAATGTGGGTAATAGAACCAAATATGAAAATTGGAGATGGGACCCTATCCTCCTTTCTTAACATTTTAGAATCAATACAGAGAGATAACCCATCCCTTTCATTTGGTATAGATCTGGATATGGGTGGGCTAATTAACGAAGAGAAAAGTTTACTTCAGGTACTAGATACTCTAGATTCTAATAGCATATTACCGGCATATATATCTTTAAGTGGACAGGAAGGAACAAAGGATAATGTCAGAACTCATATGTCTTTAGGGAGAGATATTAAAGAAAATATTGAGTTGGGTAAATGGTTACATGATATGCAATTTAGAGGTAAAAAAATACCTGGATTAATAGTTGAAACTAATCCAAGAGAGGGGGGTGTTTTAGATGATTATGTTGAGTTTCTTAAGAAATTAAAAATATACTATTAATTTCCTTCTATCTTGCTTTTAGCTTCCTGTTCAAGATACTCTCTTCTTATTTTTTCTGCTTCTTGCATTTTATCAATTTCAAGATATTTTTTTCTAGAATGATATCTCTCAACTGGAGTAATACCTTTTTTAACTAAATCTATATGTGCATCAGGGTAGCTATTGCCTTTGTTAAAGGAAATTTTTCTAGCTGCAACCTCTTCCATATTTTTAATTATTTCCTCTCCAATTATATTTTCAGAATATCTTTTAACATTCTCACTTTGAGGATTCATCTCTCTTACACTGTCTTCGTAATATGCCAAATATTTCGCATATTGAGAATCTCTAACTCTTCCAATATCTTTAGAATGTGGATTGCTTATTATTTTTTCATCATATGCACTCTCAATTGCTTTCATAACTTGTTCCTCTGTTTTGTTCTCAACTTCCATCTGTTTAATATATTTAACTTATTATTTTGATAGTAAGATATTGACTATGAGATGTCAATAAAAAAAAGAGGAGGCCCCCCTCCTCTTAAATATTATCTGTACTCTTTTAATACAAATGTATTAAATACCCTACTCTCTTTCATAGATATCATTAAAATATCTTTGATCATATTACTTACCTCTTTTATGTTTGCAGATGTAGAATCACTCCTGTTTTTGTTTAAAAAGAATGGTGTAACAGAAGCCTCATATCCAACTTTTCCTATCTCGTTTACAATCTCAGAGTCAATAGCGAATCTGTTTACCTTTAAATTAGGTAATATTCTTTTAATTAAATCTTTTTTAAATAACTTCAAACCACAACCTACATCATCAATAGATTTAGGTAAGTTTAAGAGCATTCTATTTATTAATATTAAACCGTAAGAAAAGATTTTTCTATTTAAAGACATCTCTACGTTAGAATCTTTATGTAATTTAGAAGGTATTACAGCCATAACAGAATCTTTCTTAATCTCTTTTAATGCATAGCCTAATGATCTAATCTGAATATCTGTATCAGCATCTACAAACCCTATTACATCTCCTGTGGCTCTTTTCATACCGTATCTTACTGCATAACCCTTACCCTTGTTTTCTTTATACCCAATTACTTGAGCTTTTTTTAATCTGTTTTCTTTAATATATTGAGTAAGAATATCCTTAGTGTTATCAACATACCCATCAATTACGAAGATGAGTTCAAAATCAGAGTTAACTCTTGAAAGGTATCCATACAACCTCTCTAACTGGTCTAATACCTCTCTCTGTTTTTTGTATGTTGGTATAACCAAAGATATTTTCATTGATATGTAATAAATAAATAATGATGAAACAAACGTGCATTTAAGCAAATGCCCCCAAAGGGGCAATCTACCTAATTAGATAGATTGCTTTGCCTTTAGGTTTTTAACTATAGCTAATACAATCATTCCAGTTGTAAATGTTAATAATCCTGCTATATAGAAAATGGAGGTATCTTCAAAACCAGTTGGTATAGGTTTATGATTATATGGGTTATAAGGACCATATTTATTACCATCTGCTAATACAGAGGGAACATTTACAAGGAAAGTTGTTGCTAAGGTTAAAGCAACTGCGATTAACTTTCTCATATATAAAGGGCTAGTTAATTTAAATGCAGTAGTATTATACTACATACTAACCCCCATGTCTATACTATGGGTTACTCCCTCTTAAATACAGTTCGAGTATTTGTCCACTGTTAACAATCTCTAGTGCATACTTTTTTCCTATGTATCTATAGTGCCAGCTTTCAAACTTGTATCCCGTAGTAGTTTCATATCCTTTAGGATATGATAGTACAAATCCATATTTATATGCATTTTTAGTTAACCATTTACTTGCTTTTGTATTTGTAAAGGAATCTCCTAACTTATCCCCTATCTCACTACTACTAAAATCAATAGCAGTTCCCAACTGATGTTGACTATGTCCAGGTCTTGCTGAGAAGGTATCGACATATCCCACATTGTTATTATTTTTACTTAACCAATATTTATATGTATTTACCTGTGTTTGGTATGACCTATATCCTGAAACCATACTTAAATCTATACCCTCTGCTTTAGCAGCGTTGATCATACTGGTTAGATCAGGAATGAGAATGTTTCTAAGATAGTAATTGTCTCCTCTTCTAATACCGGAGATATTTGCTTTAACTAAATCTGATGGAGCGTATGAACTTGGTAATTTGTACTGCTTATTAACCAATACCAACAAATCGTTCCCATCTCTTTTTGTTGTATATATCGTTTCAGGGTATACCCACCAATGAGTAGTATTTGAAGTTGAAGGCTTAAATTTTTCTACCACCTTTTCTACAATTGACGTGTCCTGTGGAGGATTTTCTACCCA
>CAZAUH010000033.1:0-1066 GCA_964488325.1 uncultured Candidatus Saccharibacteria bacterium | reverse complement strand
GCATATCTAAATATTCTTTCAGGCGAGTTAAAGTATTTACATGTATAAAGGATTAGATCTGCTTCGTAATCTGTAATAAAGGTTCCTTCGTTCCCTGCATATATCTCATATATATACTCTCTTTGATTCCAATATATACTTATTCTTTCCCCTACTTTTGTTTTAGGGAGATTGTAAAATGATATTCTATTTCTTGTTTGTGTACTCCAACTAGTATATCCAAACCTATGTGCAGCTAATATTATTGGCAATTCGTCTAATTCTGGAGTACCGTAATCACTAACTATCCAGGTACCTTTTACAAGTGCTTTTTTGTAATCTTTTGTAGCTGATATTGGAGAGGTAACCCCTACACTTGGAATTAATACAAAGTATCCCTCAGGTAGATTTGGATCAAAAGGTGGAACGATGTCTTCCTTGATAGGTTGCTCAACAACGATTTCCTCCTCTACTACCTCTTTAACAATCTTTTCTTCGTCATTATTTACTGCGCCTGGATTTAATCTATACCAAACATATGGAGAGAGAGGTATAGCAATTAGTACTAGAGTAATTAATATTAGTCCAAACCCTATTAGTTGATATATATCTAATAACTTTTTAACTTTTTCTTCTGTTCTCATATATTTATACATTATCACATATATTATATTTTTAAAAAACACTTTATGGATACTAGATAGTATGAATTGTAATAGTAGTAAATATACAAGTAGTAAATATCAGATATTAGGTCAGGAAATATATATTGGGGTGTGTAAGAATATATTAATAAATTATTAATGGCAAAGGATATGATAAAAACGAATATAGATGAATTACAACAGTTAAAGATATTGATAGAGAATCAGTTTAGGATTTTAAATAGAAAAGTAACTGAAAATGATAAGAACATTTTAAGATTACTAAAGAAAATAGAAAATGAAGAATCAATTGGTGAATATGTACCAATATTAAACGATAGTACAATTAAGATTAGATCATATATGGATAATTAGAAAGGGGTTTTGTATATTTACAATATTGCCATTGTAGCTACCCTATCATCAGCTCCTACATTCATTAC
>CAZAUH010000032.1:0-5579 GCA_964488325.1 uncultured Candidatus Saccharibacteria bacterium | reverse complement strand
GTATTGAGGATCATACAGTATTTCCTGAAATAGATGCTAACAATATTAGAAAGATAAGGAGTTTAGAAGTAACAATTGTAACTAATGCAAAAGATGATAAGAGTGGTAAAGCGTTTTTAGATAAATTTGGTTTTCCTTTTAAGAAAGATGTCAACAGAAGCTAAGGAGTACAAAGCAAGACAATTAAAGAAAAAGAGTAAGTATAAATCAAGAGTGTATAACAGGTGTGAACTTTGTGGTAGGTCTAGGGCATATCTTCGACATTATGGAATATGTAGAATATGCTTTAGGAAATTAGCAAGTGAGGGTAAAATACCTGGAGTTAAGAAAGCTATTTGGTAATTTAATATATATAACTATGAACGATTTAACAGCAGATCTTTTAACAAGAATAAAAAATGGAATAGAGAGAAGAAAAGAGACAGTAATAGTACCTAATGTCAAAATGAGTGTTGAAGTACTTAAGGTACTAGAAATGGAAAAAATGATATTAGGATACAAAGAGGTTGAGGATGGTTTAAGTGTTGAGTTGATGTATGACGGTAAGGAACCTATGATAAAAACATTAAAGAAAGTTAGTAAACCTGGTCAGAGGATATATATTGCTAGTAAAGATATTACTCCTGTTATGAATGGTAGAGGTATAGCTATAATCTCTACATCAAAAGGAATGATGTCAGGTGCTATGGCTAAGAGTAAGAAGCTTGGTGGTGAATTAATATGTAAAATTTGGTAATAGAGATGTCTAGAATAGGATTAGATCCAATAACAATTGAAGAAGGAGTACAGGTAACTGTAGAGAATGGTTATGTCACAGTATCAGGTGATGGGAAAGAAACAAAGATTGCATTGCCTGAGGTTTTAACTGTTAAGATAGAGGGTGATCAGCTAACTCTAAGTAGATCTAATGAAGAGAAACAGAGTAAATCAATACACGGTACCGTTAGAATGTTAATATTTAACGCTATTTATGGTATAAAGCATGGGTATGAGAAGAAATTAGAGCTTATAGGGGTAGGATATAGAGCAAGAATGGAAGGTACTACATTGGTAATGAGTTTAGGATGGAACCATCCTATCAAAGTTGAAAGTCCAGAGGGTATTACAATTGAGGTACCACAAGAGACTAGTATAGTTTTAAAGGGATATGACAAACAAAAGATTGGAGAATTAGGTACAAAGATTAGGGCCATTAGACCTCCAGAGCCATATAAGGGGAAGGGTATTAGATATGAGGGAGAGTATGTTAGAAGAAAGAGTTCTAAATCAGGTGTTACAGCAACTAAATAAATATGAATAAAAAAGATAATAGACAAAAAAGAAAGTTACATATTAGAAAGACATTGAGTGGTACTTCTACTAAACCACGAATATTTGTTTTCAAAAGTAACAGATATTTCTATAGTGGTGTAGCGGATGATGACAAATCTGTTGTTCTAATGAGTAAGATGTGTAAAAAAAATAGTGAAGAGATAAAGAAAATGGCTAAGAAGTTTGCAACAGACTTTAAGAAAAAGAAATTAGAGGTAGGGGTGTTTGATAGGAGTGGATATAGATATCATGGATTAATTGCAACCTTTGTTGATGAATTAAGAAGTAATGGAATTAAGATTTAGTTAAATATTTTTAATGTCAGAGTATTTTAAAGAAAAAAAAGAGAGAATATATGATAAGAAGACAGTCTCTATTCGAAGAGTTGCTAAAGTAACAAAGGGTGGAAAGAGATTAAGATTCAGTGCTATGGTTGTAGTCGGGGATCATAACGGTTCTGTTGGAGTCGCATTAGGAAGAGGTGCTGATACTAAGAGTGCTGTTGAAAAAGGAGAGAGAATTGCTACGAAGAAATTAACAAGGATACAGTTAGCAGGGGATACAATACCTCATGAATTGATGTTTAAAAAAGGTGCTTGTAGAGTGATTCTTAGACCTGCAAGACCAGGTACTGGTGTTATCGCCGGATCATCTGTAAGAACAGTATTAGAATTAGCTGGTATAGACAATGTATATGGTAAATTAATTGGTACAACTGATCCTATTGCTTCTGCATATACAACATTTGAGGCATTAAAGAGTTTAAGAAATAGTAGAGTATTAGAAAGAATGAAGAATATGAGAGATAGGGTTGAGTTAAAGAAAGAGAGTGATAAAGAACGAAAGATTAAAGAGGAAAAGAGAAGAGCTAAAAAAAGAGCAGAGGAGAAAGAAGATAAGAAGAGTGTTCGTGGTGGGAGAGGATATCAGAGAAAAGAGTATAAGAAATAAAGTAAATATAAATAATTATGTATTTAGAAAATATTCCAAAAAGAAACAATAGAACAGAAAGTGGTAAAAGATTAGGTAGAGGATACGGATCTGGTGTTGGAGGTCATACCTCAACTAGAGGGTCAAAGGGTCAAAAATCTAGAGCAGGGCATAAATCATTAATGTTTTTTGAGGGTGGTAATGTACCATTCTTTAGAAGAATGCCAAAATTTGCTGGATTTAATAGAGTTAAGAAAGTAAATGCTACTGCAATAAATCTAGATATATTAGAAACAAACTTCAAAGATGGAGATACAGTATCTTTAGATACTTTAAAGAAAAAGGCTTTAATAGCACAAACCACATCATCTGTTAAAATATTAGGTGATGGAAATATAACTAAGAAAATAATAGTAGATGGCATTCCTTTGTCTGTAAATGCTGAACAGAAAATCAGAAAAGCAGGTGGTTCTATTAAGTAACGTCTATTACAATGAACAAAATTTTAGAAACTGTTAAGAGAATATTTAGTTCAGAAGAGATAAGGAAGAAAATAATATTTTCTTTCATTATCTTACTTGCCTACAGACTATTAGCAGCTATTCCTGTTACAGGTATTCCAGCAGATGCAATTACTCAGCTATTTGAAGGAAGTAATTTCGGAGATTTACTTTCAACTGTATCTGGTGGTGTGTTAGAAACAGCATCAATTGCTGCTATTGGACTTAGTCCATACATTAATGCATCTATTACATTGCAGCTACTTGGAACCGTTATTCCAAAATTAGAAGAGTTAAGGAAAGAGGGGCCTGAGGGTAGAAGATTAATTAGTATGTATACTAGGTTATTAACAGTACCATTCGCAATAATGCAATCATTTGTTATATATTCCACACTTAGAGGATTTGGTTTAGTGGATCAGTTAGAGCCTATTCAACTTATCGCTATGGTAGCAACACTTACTGCGGGTTCTGTTGCAGTAATGTGGTTTGCAGAATTGATTTCTGAAAGTGGAGTTGGTGGTGGTTCTTCATATTTAATTTTCCTTGGTATTATTGCTGGTATTCCAGGAACTATTAGTAGTAATTTTAGATTAATGGATCCTTTGCAAAAGACTGTATTTATTGGAGTTACTCTGCTTCTAATAGTTTCTGTTGTATATATTTCAGAGGCACAAAGGAGGGTAAGAGTTCAGTACTCTAGAAGAGTTAGAACAGGTGGCGCAATGGATAGCTATATTCCTATCAAATTAACACAGTTTGGTGTTATGCCAGTTATATTTGCAGTCTCACTTCTGTCATTCCCACAATTAATAGGAAAGTTTATTTTAAGTAGAGATCTGGGTGATAAGGTTATAGATATTACTACTAAGGCTATGACTCTTTTGGATAATCCATATTTTAATAATATATCAACCTTTCTTTTTATCGTTGGTTTCGCATTCTTCTACCTTACAGTAGTATTTAAGACAGATGATTTAGCTGAAAATCTTCAGAAACAGGGTGGCTTTATACCTGGTATTAGACCTGGAAAAAATACATCTGCATATCTTAAACATGTAGCATTCAGATTAGCAGCTGTCGGTGCTCTATTCCTCGGTTTCATATCTATACTTCCTAATATTCTAATATATCTTAATTTTATGACAGTAACTGTTATTACTGGTACAGGTCTATTAATTATGGTTAGTGTTGTATTAGATATTAGAAGGCAGGTATCTTCAATGATAGTGGTAAGAGATTACTCTAGATACATGTAATATCTTTTTTGTGATATCATCAATATATATAAATATATCAACATATTAATGTATGAAAACAATACTTTTTCATGGTCTCTCGGGTAGTGGTAAAGATACTCAAGTAGAGTTACTTGTAGAAAAATATGAATTTGAGAGTATAGCCACAGGAGAGATGTTTAGAACAATGTATAAAGAGGGCGATATAGAGGCAATAAAGGCATATAGCTACTGGTCATATGGGAAATGGGTACCTAACGAACTAGTGTATGCTATGTTGAATAAATGGATATTAAGATATGATAATCAAAAAAACTGGGCATTGGTTTCTGTTGTTCGAGATTCTGGGCAGATAGGGATGCTAGATGAGACTTTAAGTAATTTCGGAAGAAAATTAGATCATGTAGTTCATTTCACTCTATCAGAAGAGGATGTCCTATCAAGACTTTCTTTAAGAAGAGTGTGTCCAAATTGTGATACAACATATCATGAGAAATATAAACCAGAAAGTGTTAAAGGATATTGTGATAAATGTGGTACCAAACTAATAAAAAGAGAGGATGACGCGGAAGATAGGATAAGAAGTAGAATTATGGAGTACAATCGAACAATAGTACCTATTCTTGCAAAGTATAAACAGAGGGGAATATTAATAGAGATAGATGCATCTCCAAGTATTGATGTAATACATAATGATGTAGTGAAGAGGTTGGGGTTGTAATATATCGCTGTTTTTGATATGCTTACTCCATATTTGTGGAGTTAGTGAATTTCAAGGTAAATAGTGTATAAACCTTTGAAAAAAGTTCAAAGCTTTGATATAATCACTTCGACTCTATTTATTTACAAACCTTTATTTATGAGTGTAGAGACAAAGAAAGTTTTTGAATTTGAAGGGGTAGTTAAAGAGTGTTTACCGAATACAAAGTTTGTAGTTGAGATTGATGTTAATGGAACCAAAAAAGAGGTTTTAGGATATCTTTCTGGTAAAATGAGAATGCACTACATTAGAATATTAGAGGGAGATAAGGTGAGAATAGAGATGACCCCATATGATAAAACGCAGGGGAGAATAACATATAGAACTAAATAAGATGAAAGTACAGGCTTCGGTAAAAAAGAGATGTGATGGTTGTTATACAGTAACTCGTAAGGGTCGTGTATATGTGTATTGTAAAAAGAATCCTAAACATAAACAGAGACAGGGTTAATTAATATTTATTAATATTTTTGTAAATGGCAAGAGTCGCAGGATTAGAAATACCAAATGATAAGAGATTATGGGTCTCTTTAATGAATGTATATGGTATTGGAGAGAAATCTTCGAGAACTATATGTGAAGAAACTAAGATAAATCCTGAGATATTTGTTAAAGATTTGTCAGAGACAGAGTTAGATCTAATAAGAGGATATTTGGATAAGAATTTCGAAGTAGAGGGAGAGTTAAGACAGAAAATATTTAGGAATATTAAGAGATTAAAAGATATCAAAAGTTATAGAGGTACTAGACATAAGATTGGTCTTCCTGTTAGAGGTCAGAGAACTAGACATAATGCTCATACTAGAAAGGGAAGAAGTAGAGCTGTTGGTGGATTAAAAC
>CAZAUH010000031.1:0-5775 GCA_964488325.1 uncultured Candidatus Saccharibacteria bacterium | reverse complement strand
TTGTAATTAGTATTCTTACTTTTGTACATGAGTTAGGACATTTCTTAGCTGCTAGAGCAGTTAAAGCAAAGGTTTTAGAGTTTGCAATAGGGTATGGTCCTAAGATTTTTTCTAAAAGAAAGAATGGTACTTTATACAGTATCCGAGCTCTTCCTTTCGGTGGATATGTGAAAATATTAGGAGATGGTGATCCTACCAAAGAGAAAGAGGATAGGAAAGAGACGGGCAATTTGAAAAACAAGAGTAAATTTGCTCAGATGCTTGTTATGTTAGCAGGAGTAACTATGAATATTATTCTAGCTGTCATCCTCTATACAATATATCTTTCAAGTAATGGGTGGAAAATGAGTATAGGGAGTACATATGAGGATTTCAAACCTGTTGGTGCCACTATTACAAGAGAAAGAGTTTCAGATATTCCGTATCAATTAGCAGAGGAGGGTGGTGCACTAGATTCTGGAATGTATGAGAAGGGATATATTAAAGCAATAAACGGGGAGAGTATAGATGACTATTCTAATCTTACGAAGATATTAGATAAATATAAATCAAAGGTCGTTAGTGTAGCGGCATGTAATATGGAAGACTTATGTGATTTATTTGATGTATTAGTTAGTGATAAGGGGAAGATGGGTGTATATACAGGTTATAACTATAATATATATATTGATTATTCTGAGAAAAAAGTTTTTTCAGGTGTTAGTCATTCAATTAATATTATTAAGTTATCAGGTAGTGCTCTTTCAGCTATTTTTTCTAAAGCGAAAGAGACAGGGGATTACTCAGAGCTTTCAAATACAGTTAGTGGTCCAATTGGTATCTATTTTATTATTGATTATTTCAAGACATTAGGGTTTATTACATTTTTAGGTATTCTTGCAGACCTTTCGTTATCATTAGCAGTAATTAATCTGTTTCCTATTCCAGCACTAGATGGTGGTAGATTCTTTATTCTTTTAATAGAGTCTATTATTAGAAAAGATTTAAATCAGAAAATAGAGGTTGCTATTATAAATATTAGTTTCATTTTTCTTATACTTTTAATAGTATTAATAATGATTAAGGATATAGTCAATATTGAACAGTTGAAGAGTTTGTTTAAATAGGGTAATCTTTTATTAATAAAAAAATTAGTTACAATTTAAATGGCCTTAAGATTAAATAAAACTTCTAAGATTGTAGTAGCACTAGGTGTTGTTTTACTTTCAGTTGCATTAGGATTTTTAATATGGAGAATTAATCAAGGAGAGACTACTGCACCAGAGGAGAGTGAGGCAGGAGAGAATTCTTGTAACTGTTGTTACGAATCAATTGGTACTACTCTTCCCGAATGTAATGGAACTACTTTAGTGAAAGAGTGTACATGTACTTACAAGCCAAATGTATGTAAAGATAGGAATGGGGATGTTGTTCGCCAGTGTACCGTATCAGAGTGTACTGAGGGTTCTGATTGTAATTTACATTGTGTTTGGAATCAAGTTAATTACTGCGATAGGGTAGCAGGAGGTGTTTGTAAATGTAAGGCTCCTCCAAATAACTGTGGAACCGACATACCTTGTACAATTAGTTGTCCGAGTGGATATTCAAAGTGTACTTCTGGGACGGGTTGTACTACATATGAAAAAAAATGTACGTGTCCAGACTGTGACAATACATACTATGTAAAAATAAAGTGTAAGAAGAATACAACTATTTCTTGTGGAGATGGAATAAAGAATGGTACAGAAGCGTGTGATCCTAAAGCAACTCCTACAGGATGTAAGACTGGTGAGACATGTTTAAATGATTGTACTTGTAGTGGTGGTATATTAGAAACCTGTGGAGATGGGAAGTTAATTACAGGTGAACAGTGTGAATTAGGAAATCCAAGTGGTAACAGCTGCTTATGGAACAGTCCTGAGTGTAATCAATCATCATGTACATGTACTATTAAGTCTAACCTTGTTATAAGCAAAAGGGCTGTTGAAGAATGTATTGACGAAGGAACAGAAAATCCTAAGTCTGAGCTAACATATGTTATAACTATTACTAATAAGGGAACTACAACCCAACAGGTAACAAAGGTAAGAGATGTATTGGATAGTAAAATATTAGAAAATGGTATAGAACCAACTGGAATTACCTCTCCTGGAGCATACTCTGCAGGTAAGATTCTATGGAGTTATGCAACAACTCCTTTAAGTATAGGTGCAGGGAAATCTAAATCATTTACGTACAAAGTTACAGTTGATAAAGATAGTTTTGGAACCTATTCAAATGTTGTTACTATGACTAAATCTGATGGTACTACAATGCAGGCATCTGCTAATATTACAGCCGATTGTATTATTGAAGAGCCAGAGATACCACAAACAGGTATATTTGATAGCACATTAGGAAGGATAGGGGCAGGAGTTGTTCTTCTAATACTTGGTGGTATTGTATATAACTTACCAAACACAGTATTTTTTCATAAAAAAGAGAGTAGCTATAAATATAGAAGTAAATTTGAGAAAAGATATTAACAAGAAGAACTCTTAGTTTGTAGTTCCAAAGAAAAGAATTCACATAATGGATAGAGAAGTTGATTCTAAACTAAAATTTAAACCTTTCCGAATTTCTCTCTTTGTTTTCTTCTTTTTACTTCTATTCACGTTATTGATATTTGTTACAATCAAATATATTGAAAACAAGAACATATCAGAAGGTATGCAAGGGGTATATATAACAGATATTAATGATAGGAGTGCGGTTATATCTTGGGTTACATCAGATCCTGTTAAAACAGAATTAATATATTCTGAAAAAAATATTACATTTTTATCTCAGTTTATCGGTTCTAAGTTAGGTTATGACATAAGGGATCAAGAGGAGACTGGTGAGTTAGAATATGTTTTACAAAAGAGAGAGAACTACTATGTTCATTATGTTTTAGTTGGAAATCTCAAACCCGAAACTCAGTACTATTTTGCAATTAAGAATGGAGTATTTCTTAATAGGATGAAATATATCAATACATTCACAACAACGAAGCAAAGGGAAGTAGTAGAGACTCCTGATATTGCATATGGTAATGTTATGAATCAAGATGGGAATCTAATATCAGATACGTTGTTAATTTTTCAATTAACCAATATTGACGATACAAATAAATCTCAACAAATTAGCTATATAACTGATGGAGAAAATGGTTGGACAGCAAATTTTTCTAATCTTTGGAACAGTACATTTGAGGACCAATATTCAAAAGAGGAGGATACATATCTTGAAATACAGATAATAAATTCAAAAGAAAATAGCAGTAGGATAATAGAGTTTAAAGATATAAAGCCAGTTGAAAACATTGTTGTATATGATAATAATTTTCAGAATGATGAGGAAAAAACTTCAGTAAAAGGAATTATGGCAGTTTTAATTCCTGGGATTACCCCTATCGATGAGGATAATTGTATATGCAGATCTTGTACACCAAACTGTCCAAGTGACTACTCCTTAACTTCTTGTCCTAGTGGGTGGAATTGTGATAAAAAAACGATAAGCTGTACAAAATTTACCAGATGTGATGATGGAGAATCTGGTCCCTGTGGTATTGTAAATAAAACTTGTTATAAAAAGATTTCCGAAAAAATCCCGGCCACCTCATGTAAAGAGTGTGTACCTGTTTGTCCTGAGGGTTACTCTTTTACTCCATGTAAAAGTGGTATTACGTGTGAACAAAAGCCATCTCAATGTACAAAAAGAGATGCAAATGGGGTTGTTTGTGGAACCAAAAGAGGAGCACTCTGTTATAAACAGCTTGCAGGAGGAGGTCAGGATAATAAAAAGACGAAAGAGGAATGTGTATATAGTCCAGAGGAGAAGAGGATGTACTATTGGTGTAATTGTCCAAGTGGGGGTACAAGTGCATGTCTAAGTGCTATTAATCTATTAAATAACTATAACTCCTCTTGTAGTAACTATTGTCAAAAATCAGCGAATAATGAGTTCATAAAAACAAGGTTTTGTGGAGAGGGAGATCTATTAAATTGTACAAATGGATGTGAAAATAGAGGTCTTCGGGAAAATGATATATGTAAAGTGGCACCAACAGATACGCCTCAAGAAATAACATGTGCTAAATATACAACTGAAGGAACCTGTAAAGGATTAGATAGCTTTTGTATTTGGGAATCTTCGAAATGTGTTCCTAAGAATCAAAGTGGAGATTCTTGTTCGAGTCTAGAAAAAATTACACTTTGTAATGAACAAAGCCACTGTGAATTTGTTGGTGGCAAATGTCAGGAGATAGATTTGGAAGATTATAAAAAGCCACTTGCAGGAGAGGGGATATCACAATCCTACTGTACAGGTTTAAAAGATAGTAATGGCAAATATATAGGTATTAATTACGGAACGAATGCTATAGATACGCATATCAATCGTAGTCGATGCTCCATTGATGTTGGTGCGTCTAATGTTGATTTGGGTAGTCAAATACCGGGTTCAAATTTAAATTCGGATAAAAAAAGAACATGGTCTTCGGGATATACATGTAAGGTGGGTGAATATGATGAAGAGGGATATGGGAATCACATTATTGTTACAACACCTACAGGTGAAAAAATTATTTATGCACATTTAAGTTCTGCTAATTGTAATGGGATCATTAAAACTGGGAATACGGGGCACACATCAGGAGCACATCTTCATTTAGAGGTTAGAGATAGTAATGGAGGGATTCCTGAGAACTGTTCAGATAATTTAAACCCATGTAAATATACTCCTGGAGGGTGTTTCTCTTGCACTGCAACTCGTCATGCTGCAATTGCTGTAGAAAAAAATGGAGAAACGGCATCTATAAAAAGAGGTGTAAAGGTAAAGAAAGATTTATTTAGTTATATATCTAAGGTTTCTGCTAAAGATGAATATCAAGATCCAGGGGATTTGATAAAAGATTTAGAGTTAGAAGAAGGAACGTATAACATTATGGTTGCATCAACATCAAATAAAACCGATTTTATTAAAACAGATAGTACACATATTGTTTTTTTTGAAGATGAAAATAAAAATGGAACTCTTGATGAAGGAGAAACGGTACTTTCTCCATATGAGTCTCAGGTTGAGTATAATGTTACCTATAAAAGAACAAAAGATGCATTTGAATTAATATTAGAAGAAGGTTTGAATTTAGTTTCGTTTCCAATAATTTTTGAAAATAGTAATGGTTCTGAAATAAAGAAAGTAAGTGAAATGATTGACTTTTTAAATACTAAAAATCCAGAAATAACATCAATTGCAACATATCGAGGAGGGAAGTTCATAACATATGTTTTACGCAATGGGAAGAGCTATGGAGAGGATTTCAATATTTTGCCAGGTGAAGGTTACTCTATCATTTCTCACGCTAGAGGGGTATTCTCATATTCTGGTATGAAGGTAAAAAATGGCCTTGAGATTAAGTTATATGAAGGTTGGAATCTTGTAAATATATATAATTCAAAAAAGAACATATATCTAGGTTTTGAGATATTAAAGCAGATGAAAGAACAATCGATTGGTGCGGATGCTTTAAGTAAATGGGAGAATGGCGCATATACAAGTATTATAGATAGTGAAGGTAATAAATATGGTAATGATTTTAATGTATATCAGAATCGAGGATACTTTGTAAGAGTAAGGGAAAAGAGTGGGCTATTTACTCCAAAATAGTTTGTATGGATGAAATCTAATGAAGTATGATATAATTCCAGAGTTTAATTAAAAGGAGGTTAATATGTCTGTAATAGTTCATGCCAACGAAAATATAGATAGTGCACT
>CAZAUH010000030.1:0-6334 GCA_964488325.1 uncultured Candidatus Saccharibacteria bacterium | reverse complement strand
TCTAACAGGCTATCATACATATTTATGGATATTACTTTTTCTAATACCTCATATAGCTTTCATATTTATTCCTTGGAGTCTTGGTAAAGAATTAATAGTTATATCTTTCTATATGTTCATTATCATCTTTGAAGATTTCCTATGGTTTGTTTTTAATCCTAATTTCGGAATTAAAAAATTCAAAAAAGAATACATATCATGGCACCCTATATGGATAGGACCTTTACCAATACAGTACTATTTTGGTTTTATAACATGGGGGATAATATTTTGGTTAACCTTTGTCATAGGATAAGAGAAATCCTCCTATCTTAATCTTCTGGGAAGTAATTCTATTTAGAATCTCTAATCGCTTCCATCCTTCTATTAAAATCTTCCTGAATATTTTGGATTGGAATCTTTCGAGGATTATCTAATTTCCCAATTACTATCTCAGGATAGTCAATATCTTTTTGAGAAAAAGGTTGTTTAAGAGTAAATGGTATTATCCTCCCTTTGTTAATTTCAACAGGTTTTTGGGCTAAAAAAGATATAAACTCTCTTGTAATAGCCTTAACCCATACAACACCCTTTATTGGTTTAATTAAGTCAAGATCACCCAAATGACGATGTCCTCCCCAAATCTGCATATTCTCCTCAACAAAAGACTTAGCAATATCTTCATTCCAATTAAATTGCTCTTTCGCATAATGAATTACTCTCTTTTGCATTAATTCTGGTAAATGCGTAAATACAACGGTTTTAATACCAGCTCTACAATCATCAAGCATAACCCTTATTGTCTCTCTTTGTCCTTTCTCCTCTTTCTCGTGATAAGATCTAATTTCATAATACAAAGGATCGTCACTATCAATTTCTAATTCCTTCAACGCGGCATACAAATCTTTACTAGTGCCACCATCTTCCAAAAGATTGTCTAGAAACACAACCTGACTATCTATCTTTTCACTACCTTTTTCTTTTTGAATATATCTTCCTACCTGTGAACCAAATGTTAATTTCTCTAAATACCATTTCTGCAATGGGTGAAGAGCCCTTTGAGGAACTTCCAAACCACTTCTATACTTCATCCAAGCAGTAATAACATCACTCCAAGAGTATCCTTTTTCTAAAGCAGAAGCTAACTCCCTAAAGGTCTCATTATCAACCCTTTCATATGCTTTATGCATACCCTTGTAATCTGAACTCTCAACCCCAGTAAAAGAGTAGTGATTACCAACCAGATTGAACACTGAAAGATTCTTACCACCCTTCTCTTTCAATCCTTTATCAAGTCCATTAATACTACTTTCCAATGTACTAAAGCCACTAAAAGCGTTACTAGCTTCACTTCCAAGTACAGTGTCTCCAAGTATTATAAATATGCTATCATCAACAAGATGGTTCTCACTTTCTTCCATTGCCCTTCTAAATGTAAATCTAGCGATAGTATCTAACAATCTAGTCCTATTGCGTACCACCTTAATATTACCCAAAATTCTTCTTTTAAAAGATGCCATACCATCTATTCCCTCAAGTGATGACTGCGAACTAACCATATGAGGATCTGCAATAGCAACAACAGTAGGCATTTCTTCTACCTCAATAGTAGTATTTTTTTCAAATGGGGATTTTAAAACTTCCGAACGCTGTGAAAGCTCCGTTGATTTATTTAAACACTCCTCAAAAGATATTCCCTCTTCTGATTCTACTGATTCAAAATCATTTAATTCAGTCATACATATTAGAAAACATAAATAAAGTGGTGATATTATAGCATATCTAAAGATACCTATTCATATCTCAAAGCCTTAACAGGATCAAGCTTCGCTGCTTTCATAGCAGGATATATCCCTGCTAATACTCCAACTAATATACTTAGAAAAGTAATTAGAAGAGCATTCATTGGTTGAAAATGAAAGAACTTCTCTATTGCATTAAAACCCTGTTCATTAAGAACATTAACAATGAACGGATCTGCTATCTGCATAATTAAAAATGTAATACTCAAACCTAATACACCACCAAATAACCCTATTAATCCAGATTGAATTAAGAATATTACCAACACCTGAAAGTTAGAAGCCCCTATAGATTTAATTATCCCTATCTCTCTTGTCTGTTCATATATACTCATAATCATTGTATTAATGATTCCAATAGAAGCAACTAATGCTGATATAGATCCAAATATTATCAATGCAATTGTTAATCCACCCGTTATTGTAGAAATCATCTCAATAATGGTTTTAGAAGATATTACATTTAATCCTAACTCATCGGTTAAATACTCCTCTATCTCTAAAGTCTTCTCTTCATTCGTACTAATAAGTATTTGGGAATATCCTACCCTTTCAATATATTCTTCCCTATCCTTAAATCCCCCTATCTCTACAAGAATATCCAATCCCCTATCCCCACTTATCCAGAAAGCATCATTACTAGTTTCGACTATACCTTGAACCGTAAATGTATACTCTCTATTTATCATATTCTTGTTTGTAACGGATACAAAGGATGTATTAGGAACACTCTTAATAGATATCTGTTTACCAATAATCTCATCAGATGACACTTCAAAAAATGAGGGAACAAATTCACTTACAAAAATACCATCATCTTTAAGTATTGGGTCATCACCTTTAAAACTTCTATACATACTATGATCTCCTGGAAGATTAACAGATTGAACAAATGGGGTAGGATATGGAGTATCATCCCCCTCTAGATATATTTCAAAACCACTAAGGATAAACATTGGATAAACATCCTCTACTCCATCTATCTGTTGTATCTTGTTTTTAATTTCCTCGTTTACAATAACCTGCTCTTTCTTCTGTGTATCCTTAGAAGGTGCAGACATCATTGAACTAAAACCCATCATATCTTGAGAAGACACATACAGATCTGTTGGCTTAAATACAGAACTAAATTGACTAAGTATAGCTCCCTTTAAATCAGTCATTCCAAATAGTATGAAAGACATTAACATAACAGCAATCATAACCCCTAAACTAGTTAAAACTGTTCTTAGCTTTCTTCTGAGTATTAAATCTAATGCATACTTAAACATTTTTACCATCTACTAAAGTAATTACTCTTTCTGTTTTTTTAGATATCTCTCTATCATGTGTAACCAATATTACAGTAATCTCTTCCTTTCTATTTAGCTCTTTAAGCAAGTTAAGAATGGATTCCCCTGTCTTACTATCTAAGTTACCTGTAGGCTCATCAGCAAGTACAATCTTAGGACAATCAATTAATGCTCTAGCTATTGCAACTCTTTGTGCCTCACCTCCTGAGAGCTCTTTGGGTAAATGCTTTCTTCTACTTTTAAGTCCAACCATATTCAAAAGATATTCTAATCTCTGATTTACCTCTACTGCACTACTTCCTGCAAATTTCATAGGAAGTAAAATATTTTCCTCTACAGTTAAAGATGGAATTAGATAGAACTGTTGGAATATTGTTCCTACAATATGTCTTCTATAGAAATTTGGGTCATACTCTTTAATATTTTTCTCCTCAATTAGTATATCTCCCATATATCCCCAATCTAATCCTCCAAGAATATTTAATAGGGTAGATTTACCTGATCCAGAGCTTCCTACTATGGATATAAATTCTCCCTTATCAATATTAAAAGATACACCCCTTAATGCCTCTACAGAGACCTCTTTACTCATTACGTATCTTCTTTTCAAATCTTTAATCTCAATATATGACATATATTTCTTAATATAGGTAAACGATATTAAGTATATATTATCCTAACTAATATTACATTAAGGTGTGCAACCGATGTTGCATATTCCTTGTTATAGAGATATAATTGCTACTTATGATTGAACAAGAATCAATACAAGGATACCGAATTGAAAAGCAAGATTTTTTTTCTGATGGACAGCTATTAAGACTAAAAGATGAGAATGGTAACACTATCGCTGATCATATTATTATTCCTCAAAGTAAAAAGGAGGCTGCTTTCCTTAATTCGGGAATTTCATGTCCACAACTAAACGATACTCCATACACAGTTTATGCTGGAGCTATTCATTCTTACAAACCTAATATAGGAATTGGGACATCCTTATGGAAGTATGGTGAGCTATCATTTTTTCAATCAAAGTCAGAACCATATCTTAGATTTATTCATGATATGAGTGACAATGGTTGGACAGAAAGAAAAATACCCGAAGTATTAGAATATTTAGAATCGAAGGGAGTCCCTATCAGATGTGCCTGGGAGGGTAAATTCTTAGGAGAAAGAACTGCTTGGATATTCCTTTTTGGGGGAAATAATTAACAATACCCGAATACCTTGTATTGACTTAGTAATAGTATAAATATAACATCTAAATATATCTAATATTATTTCTTAAATATAATGGAATTTGAAGGAAATAGTGCAGAAGGAGAAGTAAGTACCGTTTTAACTGAATCCCCTGAACTAAAAATTGTAAGCCAACCACAAGAAACTGAAGAAATACCTTTCAATCAAGAAAACGAATATATCCAAGTAACCCAGGAAATCAATTCTCAAATACCTCAAGGTGAGAATGTTCCACCAATTAATAAAGAACAGGTTAGTAAGGTCGTTGAAGAGAATAAAGAGAAACCAACTGTTTTAGACAAATTCCATGAATTTGGAATATTTAAAAAATCTGAAACTTGGAAAGATGCATTTAATAATGAAATAAAACCAGCTGTTATTGAATATGAAAAAGAAAGATTTATGATTGGTTTAGTTGTTGCAGGAATTGCAGTGGCATTAATTGAACCTACTCCAATTATGGAATGTCTTATTGGTCCGGTATTAGTCAAAACAGGCTATGAAAAAAGCAAATATCTCAAAAAAATTATTCCTGAAATATTGCTATCTAAATTCAACAAAGCAGATCCAATAAAAGCTTTCTCAAAAGCAAAAGTATAAAGAGATATTTTAGAGGTTCTATTTATACTGTTTCGTCTATATAAACTGTTTCCTTTATCGAAGACATTATTCTTTTATGATCCTCAGATATTTTGTTATTTAATATCTTTAAAGCAAACTCCTCTGTTCCCCATAATCTTAGTAATTTGTATTTGTACTCTTTAGGAAAATATCTATTACATTTGTTCAAAAGATATTCAAAATCTATATATGAGTTACCTGGTGTTTTTTGTTTACCCCATGGCTCAAACTGTCCTTCAGATATCTCTAATCCAAATCCCATCTCTTTTTGATATTTATGTAATTTTCTAATACTCATTGACGAAAGTGAAAGAGACATCAAAGAATCTCTTTGTCGAATATTGGGAAGTTTAAAATAGTAGTTATACCCTAATACAAGAGATTGGCCTTTGTAGATATTCTTTTCAATAATAGTATTAAAAAGCCCTATTATCTTTTTAAGATTAGTTCTTCCTGCGCTATTAAACATTACTTTGTTGTTTGGAAAATGTTTTTTAAGTATATTTAATAAATCTAAGATATACTCATTTGACATTGTAATTCCTCTTTTCCCAAATTTGTAAAATCCTTCATTATCTAATTGAAATGTTACATTGTCTAATTTGTTTCTATACTCACTTTTAAGAAGGGTTAATAACTTATCTAGATACTCATAGGAATATTCTGAGATTTCAGATTCAGGAGTAATAACTTCTTCTTTTTCTGTTTTTAAATGTTTGGGTATATGTTCTTCAGGCCATCTAAATACTTTAATAGGACCGATATTTAAACAAACCTTACAATCATTTTTGAATAGGTATTCTAGATATTTATCATAGTATTTTAATGATACCTTCTTATCCTTTTCTACTACATTCCATCTTAGCCCTAATCTAATATCCTTAATACCTAACTCTTTATTAATTATCTTTAATAATTCAAGAGGGTTATCACTACCCTTCTGTTTAGCATATTCTGGAGAAAAAGATGTACCTAATACTATATTGTTTACCATCCCCTATTATACACTCTAACTATTCCTTCTAATTACTCTATTCGCATAATTTTCAAATAAAGAGGTGCCTGTTATTTTTACTTCATCAGATTGATGTGTCATTACAAACTTATTATTGTCAATTTCAATCTCTGATGATAAATCTTTCAAACTTCTTACCTCTGTTGGTTCTTCTAAAATAATCTGGCTTCCTACATACACTAAATCTTTTAGTACTACAGGATCTTCAAAATCAATTAAGGACATTGCAACACCTCCTAAATTTTTGTTACCCCTATGCAATGTAATCTGGAATACTCTTAAGGTATTTTTACACTCATAGGCAAAACATCTATCAGTATCAATAACTTTTGGTTCAAAGTAACAATTAACTGATATAGGGGAACCAGAGGAACTTTGCATCTCTA
>CAZAUH010000029.1:0-6415 GCA_964488325.1 uncultured Candidatus Saccharibacteria bacterium | reverse complement strand
CCTTAGGACAGACAAGTACATATGAGTATGCTATTGATTCAATACAAGCAACTGCGGGTGATGGGTATCATGATTTTAGATTTACTATGTCTTCTACTGCAGATGGTGCAACGGACCCACTATTTACTTTAGAGCCACTTCCGACCAAAGGTGTAGTAAGAGTAACTCTTGTAAATGTTGTTAAAGATACAACTAATATTTCTCATACAAAGGGTATTGAGGTTGATAAGGGTGCTATAACTGGTCTGATTAGGACTGTTACATCTACAGAGAACATCAGGATATATGATATTGGAATATTAGGAAGTAATACTTTTAAATTAGAAATGATAGATTCTGGAGAGGGTAGTTGGGAGTTCTCTGTTAAGGTTGCATATGATACAAAATATACTGCTCCTACAGTAGACTATGGTAGTACTGAGTTTTCAAGTGATGCACAAAGCATTGAGGGTATGACATCTACTCAGAGTGCAAAGGTTACAAACTATTCATATCTTTTATCTGGTGGAGTAGTAAAACTATCTTTTGAAGTCTCAAGTGGTGCTTCGAATCCAATCCCTTCTGTAAGTGGAGAGTATGATGATGCTGGAGTATTAGTTGTTACATTCCCATCTTTAACACAGGACAAGGTATCTGGGTGGGGTAGTACTATTTCACTTCCAGCTGGTATTACGGTTTCAGTTAGTAGATCTGGAGAGGCTTCCACTTATAGATTTAGTGGTATTAGTAACAAGAAGCCATTTAAACTGAGTGCATCTCAGAGTCCGAATTTAGTAATAGTGGAGATAGATATATAGGGAGTATACTAATTAGTTTTAGTTTTCTTCTTATTTACAAATCGTATCTCTAAATCTTTGTCTAGTGCATTAGCTATCTGTATTAGTTTCGCTATTGATACATTCCTTTCTCCTGTCTCTATCTTACTAATTGTACTACGAGGTATACCTGATTTAATGGATAGAGAATCTTGTGTTAAGTTAAAGCTTTCTCTTAGCTCTCTTATTTGTCTTAGTGCAATCCTTTTTTCAGCTTTAATATCAAGTTCCTTTAACTCTTCTTGCGTAAACATTTCTTTTCTAACCTCTTCCCAAGGTATGAGTTTTGATTTTTTCATCTTAGTAGTTACTAATTTTAATTTTTCTTCTTACTGCTTTTTGTATTTCTCTTAATGGTGTTTTTTGAGTTTTCTTTTTAAAAGCTGAAAGAATTACAATATTATCTTTGTTGTAGTAGTATATACATCTGTATATTCCATTCTTTTTGACTCTCATTTCAAAGAGTTCATATCCTGATAGTTTTCTACTTTCAGGGTATGTTAAAGTTCCAAATGCTATTAACTCTTTAATTAGTATAAGAAAAGACTTTCTAATAGCTATTGGAAATGTAAAAAACTCCTTTCTAGCATTAGACTCTATGAATACATCTTTGTAAGAGAATTGTGCCATATATGAAACATTGTGTCAAGTTATACTAATATTTTAAGTATTAAAGATTAAATATATTTGAAATGTTTAGTATAATGAGTGTTACGGGGTGTAGTTCAGATGGCTAGAACGCTTGCATGGGGTGCAAGAGGTCGCACGTTCAAGTCGTGTCACCCCGATTTTAAAGCATATTTTTCATAATGGTATCTAATTGTGTAACATTTAGTATATATATTCGTAATAGTATATGAGTATAAACAAATTAGAAAACAGACAAGATTTAGAAGATCTTTTTAAATGGTTAAATGAACCCTTGTATAGATATCTCTATATTAGATGTGGGTATAACAAGGAATTAGCAGAGGATATTACTCAGGATATATTTATAAAGGCATGGGAGAAAAGAGTAAGTTTTAATCCTAAGCAATCTTCTTTAAAGAATTGGGTATATGTAATAGCTAGAAATTACTTAACTGATTTCTATAGAAAAAAGAAAATAGAGGGAGTTACCTTTAATGAAGAGATAGAACAGACATTAAGAAGTGATGGTATGTCTGTTGAAGATGAGAGTATGTTAATGGATATCTTAAAGAGTTTGGACAGGCTTAAGGAGAAAGAGAAAGAGGTCATACTACTGAGATATGTACAGGATTTAGAGATAGAGGATATATCTAAGATAGTGGGTAAGAGCTACAATACAACTAAAGTAATGATACATAGGGCTATTAAAAAATTAAAATATATTGTTAATAAATAAATGGAAGAGAAAGAGATAATAGAAAAATTAAATAGTTTTAAACCTAAGCCAAGTACGCAGTGGCAAGAGGATACTTTAGATAAGTTGAATACTGCTGTAACCAAATCATTAGATATTCGTAATAGTAATACGAACTTATCTAATTTATTAAATACTTTAATTATGAAAACTAAGTTCAAAGCAGTTGTTACAATAGTAACCATCGCTATAGTATTTGCTGCTTTAGGTGGAGTAGCTTACGCTTCTAATAGTGCAATGCCAGGAGACCCACTCTTTGGAGTTGATAAGGCTATGGAACAGATTAGAAGAGTATTAACGGTAGATTCTTTACAAAAATCAGAGTTTGAAATGAGAGTAATGGATGAAAGAATGGAAGAGTTAAAACAGATGAGCTATGAGGAAAATGCAAATGGTGTGTCAAACGGTATTAAAGAGGTAGAAGCTCAACAGTTAAGATTGCAGAATATGTTTGAGGAGATGGCTAAATTGAGACTAGAAGGTAGTGATGAGCAAGCAGGTGAGCAGTTGGGTGTAATGAATAAGATTGCTGAAAAGCTTCAAGAGCAAAGTGGTGTATTAAATCAAGTGAGGGAGAGATTAAATGAGAATGGAGACGAGAGTAACTCTGGTGAGTTAAATCAGTTCCAAAATCAGTATCAAGAGCAAGTTCAAAATCAGATTAATCAATTTGAGAATGAAACAGGTCTTAAGGTAGAGACTAATACCCAAACTTCAGAACAGAATCAAGGTGAGGATAGTCAGATTCAAAATCAGATTCAAAATGAAGTAAATACTGGAGAGGGAAGTGATAACTCTCAGGGTGTTCAGGGAGTACAGAATAGTGATGGGGGGACAAATGGCAATGGTGGTAGGTAATTAGATATGAAATTGATAAGAAGAGGGGCTAGTAATAGCCCCTTTTTGTTTGTTTCTTTATTATATATGGTTTTTAAGGTGTTTTTTCTTGTATATTGCAATCCCATTTATCCCGAAAATACTTACTATCCCTAATCCTAAATATATATACAAATTGTCAAATGTATTTGGGTTAGAAATATCATTGAATGCTAATACATAGGTTGAGAAAGAATCTGTATCAAAAGTTAGGGTCCCAGTAGTTGGGTTATATGTTGCTTCTAACTCTTCTATAGTTCCTTCATGATCTCTTATTATTTTATACTCTGAATGACCTTTAAGATCGTCGGAAAGGGCTAATGTAATAGTTGTATCTTCCTCTAATTCTGTTATGTTTGTTCTCCAAGCTTCTTCACTACTTCCTTTGTAAATAACCTCATTTAATGAAAGATCTAAGAATGTTCCAACCTCAAACCCATCAAGAGAAGATTCAAAGGAAGATTCCTCAGCACCTTGTGCATCATCTATTAGTAGCTCTGCATTACCATTGATTTGGTTACTAGGTAGAACTAAACTTGCAGTTGTTATCTTTGTCGTTTCCACACTCACTATATCAGAAGTTGGTTCAAATATCGCACTAATATGTACATGATTTGCTGGCATTGTAAATGTATATGATGCCTTCCCTGCTTCTGGGGAGGTAGGTATTCCATTTATCCCACCCGAAACGTATTGATAGCCATAGTTTGGAAGTAACTCTATTGTAACCTCAGTACCTTCCTCAATACTGAAATCATAAAAGCCGCCTGATACAAATTTATATCCATTAGCAGCGATTACATTCACTGTCCCATTCTCAACTCTTGAATCTTCTGAATCATCATAGTTAAAACCAAGCTGGTATAGTGCCTTTGCAGTAGATTCGAGCAGAAAATTATTAGGAGAAAGGGTTAAGGTATATTTATTAGTAGCATCGGTTCCTTCAACACAAGTGACTATTGTTGGATCAGTATTTTCTATTTCGGTACCAGTGAATTCTGCCCATTCCCAATATCCCGATTGTGGTACAAACAATCCCAGAGCAGTAGTGTATGTTAAATTAAGAATTCCTCCCCCCAATACAGTCGCCATATTTACATTTTCAGTAGCATTATTACTCGTTTGAACAACTAAATTAGCACCTTGTCTTACCTGTATTTCCATTCCTTCCACCTCTTCGGGGGTGGGATTATAGTAGGAAAGACCAGTTCCAGAGGTATTAATTGTCATATCCCCAAAATTAAGAGATACATTTTCAGCTGAAATTCCGAAAGCACTTGGAGTTTCTGATGTACCAATGAACACATCTCCATCCCCTCCTATTACCATTCCATTGGTAAAAATTCCACCATTTAATTGAACATTTCCGACGTCACCTAGTCCAAATAATACCCCGACATTTCCATCGAAATTAATAGAGTATCCAGAATCTGCCAGAATTGTTACATCTCCCCCGAGGGCATTTACACTAATCATCCCATCACCAATGCCAGAGATATTGCCAAGGGTTGAAGAAATGGTTGAATCTATGTTTATTTGATAACCCCCATATTCGCTATATTCAATAGACCACCCCGACCCTGATGCAGAAGTTACTTGAGGGTTGGCAGTTTCATCAATTACTAAATTGCCTCCAATATATATTTGAATTGGATCACCTGGAGGAGGTCCCCCTGGTCCCTCGGAAATCGGAGGGGTAAAGGTATTACCTTCGACGACATATGTATCTTCACAGTTAACCAAGATACCTTGTGATACTGTTACAGTAATTACCGTTCCCGCAGCTCCTATTGTTAGTCTTCCACCGACTCCTATTGTTATTGCCGGTTGTCCAACACCAACAGAGCTAACTGTTAAGGTTGCTTGATCTCCTGTTATTGTTATATCTCCCCCCATCGCTAGAAGAGCAGAGCTATCTGTGATTGCCGTTATATTATTTGTTCCAACGAGATGAATATCTAAATCTCCTGAAGCACTAATCGTTTGAACAATAGCATTGTTCATTGTTAGTGTATGTGTTTCAACATCAAAAGAAATACCTGCTATACCATGACCCGCATTATATCCTCCTCCAACATTGTATATATTAGTTCCATTAACATCTAAACTCTGTAATGGTGCATCTAGTGCAATAACGGAATTTAATGGGGTAATTAAGAAGGATAAAATTAATAAAATTTGAGGAATCAACCTTATATGAACTCCTTTATACGGGAATAATTCCATAATTTAAGAGTAAGATATTAAATATGCTAATATCAATATAGGAATTAAAATTACTTCTGTCAAACTCAAAATAAAAAAGATTAAAATAACAACACAATTAGTTCTATCTATACTATTTTCTACTTGTATAATCATCTCAATTATTGGAGTTGGTATGTGGTATCTTGATTCAAGACAGATAGATAATGAAATAGAAAAGATTAATAAAGTTGCCAAAACAACAGAACTTGATGATAACGAAAGCTCTCAATTAATTAACCCTCCTTCTAATCAGGATAGCTTGTATTGGAAATATACTAAAATCCCTTTGATGGATGTTGATTTAAAAGAGTTAGAAGAGATTAATTCTGATACGGTAGGTTGGATTCAAGTTTTAGGTACTAATATTAATTATCCTTTTGTTCAATCTGAAGATAATTCATTTTATTTAAATCATTCCTTTAGTAAAAAGAAAAATAAAGCAGGATGGGTGTTTTTAGATTATAGAAATAATATTAAAGAAATTGATAAAAACAATATTATATATGCTCACAGTAGAGTTAACACTGTCCTATTTAGCACACTAAAAAATATAATGAAGAGTAATTGGCATGAAAATTTTGACAATCATATTATTAGGGTGTCTACAAAGCATCATAATACCATGTGGCAGGTATTTTCTGTTTATCAAATTCCTACAAGTAGTGACTATCTTGTAATAGATTTTAATGATGAAACTACATATTCTAATTTTCTCAGTTATTTACAAAATAGGAGTGTGTTTAATTTCGAGGTTGAATTATCAAGTAAAGATAAGATATTAACCCTTTCTACATGTAATATGCCAACCCAAAGAGTTGTAATGCATGCGAAGTTAATTAAGATGGAAATCAAATAACAAGTAAATTTTCTCATCAATGAGTTGAATTAATTATCAATATGCTCTTGCTATCTCATAGTACAATTAAGAAAGATATAATTCGCTCTTGTCACAAATATATAGTATGTATTCTAAGGCTATATATTTTAGCTATAACTGTATCAATATGTACATCTAGATTAGATATGCTGTAGCATATTAATATACTTAAATTGTCATTATTGCCCCTATGACAAACAAAGATAGATTAGCAGT
>CAZAUH010000028.1:0-6897 GCA_964488325.1 uncultured Candidatus Saccharibacteria bacterium | reverse complement strand
CATACGCAGGAACAACTCTTACTTTAAATGGAACAATATATTACTGGAGAATTAGATTCTGGGATAGTTTAGGAGTAAGCAACTGGTCTTCTACTGCTAACTTTACTATGTACTCTAATACTGCTCCTAACGCTCCAAGTTCGCTATATACAGAAGCTACTACTAACCCAACAAAGGTTACTGATACTACACCAGAATTTAGTGCTATACACACAGATCCAGAAAGTAACTCTACTGCCTCATATCAAATAGAGGTTAATACTCAATCAGACTTCTTAGGTACATCCATGTGGGACAGTGGGAAACAATCAATTACCGTTGCTCACAATGCCAGATCTTCTGACATTTCATATGCCGGAACAGCACTTACTACAAACGGAGTAACTTACTATTGGAGAATTAAATTCTGGGACATATATGATGCTGCAAGTAGCTGGTCTTCTACTGCTCAGTTTACTATGTCTGGTGTACCTAATGCTCCTACTTCTTTACAAACAGAGGGTGCTACCAATCCAACAGGTGTAACAGATACAACCCCTGAATTTACTGCTATACACACAGACCCTAATGGGGATTCTACTACCCACTATCAAATAGAGGTTAATACTCAATCAGATTTTCTTGGTACTGTTATGTGGGATAGTGGACAACAAACTATTACTGTTGCTCACAATGCTAGATCTACGGACATCTCATATGGAGACACTGACCTTACTCTAAATGGAACAATATATTACTGGAGAATTAGATTCTGGGATAGCTTAGGAGTAAGTAACTGGTCTTCAACTGCGAATTTCACTATGTACTCTAATACTGCTCCTAATGCCCCATCTTCACTTTTGGCAGAAGCTACTACTAACCCAACAAAGGTAACAGACACTACACCAGAGTTTAGTGCAATACATACAGACCCACAAACTAACTCTACTGCCTCATATCAAATAGAGGTTAATACTCAATCAGACTTTTTAGGTACATCTATGTGGGATAGTGGGAAACAGTCGATTACCGTTGCTCACAACGCTAGGTCTTCTGACATCTCGTATGCAGGGACAACCCTTACTACAAACGGAGTAACTTACTATTGGAGAATAAAGTTCTGGGACATATATGATGCTGCAAGTAGCTGGTCTTCTACTGCTCAGTTTACCATGTCTGGTGCTCCTAACACACCATCCTCTTTACTTGCTGAAGGTTCTACTAATCCTACAGGTGTTACAGATTTAACTCCAGAATTTAGTGCCATACATTCAGATCCTAATACAGATTCTACTGCTTCCTATGAAATACAGGTTAATACTCAGTCAGACTTCTTAGGTACATCTATGTGGAATAGTGGACAGCAATCTATTACTGTTGCAAATAACGCCAGATCTTCTGATATATCATACGCAGGAACAACTCTTACACAAAATGGTACTATCTACTATTGGAGAATTAGATTCTGGGATACTGACAGTAATGTTAGCAACTGGTCTGCTGTCGCAAATTTCACAATGGCATCTGCTGGTAACAATAACCCAAATGCACCATCATCTTTGTATACCGAGTCTTCTTCAAACCCTACAAAGGTATCAGACACAACCCCTGAGTTTAGTGCAATATTTAGTGATACTGATTCTCCTGATACAGGTGTATATTACCAAATACAGGTTAATACTCAATCTGATTTCCTAGGAACATCTATGTGGGATAGTACTAAAACCTCAACTGGACCAATCACTAATGGAGCTAGGTCTTCTGATATTTCTTATGCAGGAACTACTCTCACTGAGAATGGTATTACTTACTACTGGAGAATGAAGTTCTGGGACAACAATGCGGGAGAAAGTGCTTGGTCATCAACTGCACAGTTTACTATGTCTGGGGTACCATATGCTCCTACCTCATTACAAACAGAGGGTTCTACTAACCCAACAGGTGTTACAGACACAACTCCTGAGTTTAGTGCTATACATACAGACCCTAATGGTGATTCTACTACCCACTATCAAATACAGGTTAATACTCAATCTGATTTCTTAGGTACATCTATGTGGGATTCTACACAAACAGCTATTACTGTTGCACATAACGCTAGATCTGCTGACATATCCTACAATGGAACAACTCTTACTCTAAATGGAACAATATATTACTGGAGAATTAGATTCTGGGATAGCTTAGGAGTAAGTAACTGGTCATCAACCGCTAACTTTACTATGTACTCAAATACTGCTCCCAACGCTCCATCCTCTCTATATGCAGAAGCTACTACTAACCCAACCAAAGTTGTAGATACAACCCCTGAGTTTAGTGCTGTGTTTACTGATACAAACGGGAGTGATACAGGTGTATATTACCAAATACAGGTTAATACTCAATCTGATTTCCTAGGAACATCTATGTGGGATAGTACTAAGACAGCAACTGGACCAATCACTAATGGAGCTAGGTCTTCTGATATCTCCTATGCTGGAACAACCCTAACTACAAATGGAACTACATACTACTGGAGAATGAAGTTTTGGGATAACTATGATACATCAAGTAGCTGGTCTTCTACTGCTCAGTTTACTATGTCTGGTGTACCTAATGCTCCAACCTCATTACAAACAGAGGGTTCTACTAACCCAACAGGTGTTACAGACACAACCCCTGAGTTTAGTGCTATACATACAGACCCTAATGGTGACTCTACTACCCACTATCAAATACAGGTTAATACCCAATCTGATTTCTTAGGTACATCTATGTGGGATTCTACACAAACAGCTATTACTGTTGCACATAACGCTAGATCTGCTGACATATCCTACAATGGAACAACTCTTACTCTAAATGGAACAATATATTACTGGAGAATTAGATTCTGGGATAGCTTAGGAGTAAGTAACTGGTCATCAACCGCTAACTTCACTATGGGAACGAATACTAGTCCAAATGCTCCAAGTAGTTTACAAACAGAATCTACTACGAATCCAACCAAAGTAGCTGATACTACTCCAGAGTTTAGTGCAGTATTTACTGACACAAACCCCTCTGATACAGGTAACTATTATCAAATTGAAGTAAATACTGCTTCAAACTTTGGTGGGACTGTAATGTGGGATTCAAATCAAACAGCTATTAGTCCAATAACAAATGGCACTAGATCATCTGATATCTCATATGGAGATACTGATCTTACTCTAAATGGAATCACCTACTACTGGAGAATTAAATTCTGGGATAGTAATGGTGCAGCAAGCAACTGGTCCTCTACAGGTCAATTTACTATGTCTGGACCTCCCAATTCCCCTTCTTCAATTAAAGTAGATGGTATGTCTAATCCAACAAAAATATTCTCGCTAACACCATCTTTTGCTGCATATCATACAGACAATAACGCTGATAGTGCAGTATATTATGAAATAAATGTTAACAGTAATAACTCATTTACTGGTACCGTTATGTGGAATTCTGGAAAACTTTCTATGACATCAACACCAAATAACCAGTATAGCCCAGATATCACATATGCAGGAACTACCTTAACAGGTACTTCAAATACAACATACTACTGGAGGATAAGATTCTGGGATACAGATGACAATCTAAGTGAATGGTCAAGTACTGGAACTTTTGTTGATTTTTTGGACAACAGTGAATATTTAAGATTTGAAGGGGTTAAGATGGAAGGGGTGAAGATAAACTAGTATAATAGCGTCTATGAGTTTAAAATTCGATTCACCAAAAAAATTAAGAAAGGAAAAAAGTAAACACAAAGTTCAAAGCTGGGAAGAGTATGACCAAAGAGAACAAACATTTCTCAAAGAGAAACTCTTAAGTAAAGAACCCACAATCTTAACTTTTGTTAGAATAACGGCAGGAAAAGCTAAAAATTTTAAAATAGAGATACCAAGAAATACAAGACCCCTAACAGATAGAATGAAAGTTAGGATATTTGATGTCTTACGAGAGGAGATTGCCAATACAACTATATTAGATTTATATGCTGGAGCAGGCTCTTTTGGTTTAGAAGCACTATCCAGAGGAGCAAAAGAGGTAACATTTGTAGATGCTTCTAAGCATGCAGATTTAATTATCAGAAAGAATGTAGCTCATACGGGATTTCTTCCTCAAGCAGATATAGTTAGATCAAAGGTTGAAGATTTCCTTTTTAGATACGCGGAGAGCGACAGAACATATGATCTTGTCTTTTTAGATCCTCCATATAAACTGTATAACACAAAAAGGTTAAAGAAAATGGAAGAGATTATTAATCAAAGTTCTCTATTTCTTCCAGGCATAAGAAATCCTAAATGTAAAACATTTAAAGGAGCACTCATTGTTAAACATCCTAGAAAATATCCAATTGATTCATTAGAATTGAAATATATAAGAAGAATAGAGACATATGAATTTGGTTTAAATTCAATATCATTTTTCATTGTTAAATAGATTAGATTGCAAATTACTGCTAAAAGTCATAAAATGTTCTCAATGTACAAGAAATTCGGTTTTAATGGATCAAAAATTACAAAGGTTGTATATCAAACATGCTTTTAATGTCAAAGTTTTCATGCAATTGTTTTTTGCAAAATATCAATATATCTTAATTATGTATTAAAAAAAATATGGAACAGAATGAAGAAAATAAAATAGAGAAAATGAGACACTCAGCTTCGCATGTACTGGCACATGCTGTACTTAAACTGTACCCAGACGCGAAATTAGGAATAGGACCAGCTATTGAAAACGGTTTCTACTATGACTTTGAGTTCTCTCAACCTATCGAAGAAAAAGATCTTAAACCAATAGAAGAGGAGATGAAAAAGTTAATCAAAAGAAAGCTACAGATTACTCAAACCTTTATGAAAAGAAAAGACGCTATTAAATATCTAAAAGAGATTGGCCAAGATTACAAACTAGAACTTTTAGATGAAATTCCTGATAAAGAGATTAGCTTTTTTGCTACAGGAGATAGCGAATTTGTAGATATGTGTAGAGGTCCACACATAGAGGATACTGGGGATATTGGAGCTATTAAACTCATCAAGACAGCTGGTGCATATTGGAAAGGTGATGAGCATAAAAAGATGTTAACAAGAATATATGGAGCTGCATTTGAAACAAAAGAAGAGTTAAAAGATTATTTACAAAAGCTACAAGATGCAGAAAAGTATAATCATAGGATATTGGGTAAACAGCTTAAACTTTTCGCCATCATCCCAGAAATAGGACAGGGGTTACCAGTATGGTTACCAAGAGGATATACCATTAGAAGGATATTAGAAAACTACATGTTAGAACTTGAAAGAAAGCACGGATATGTACACATATTAACTCCTCATATTAATAGAGGAGAACTTTTTGAAATCTCTGGACACCTTAATTTCTATAAAGAGTCAATGTATGCTCCAATTAAGGTAGACCAGGAAGATTACTATCTTAAACCAATGAACTGTCCAGCAGGTATGATGGTATATAGACTAGAACAGAAAAGCTACAGAGATTTACCATACAAACTTGGTGAATTCGGAACTGTGTATAGATATGAGAAAACTGGTGAACTACATGGTCTACAAAGAGTAAGAGGATTTACTCAAAATGATGCACACCTTTTTTGTACACCAGAGCAATTAGATGGGGTAATTAATGAGACTTTGGATTTACTTGATATCTTTTACAAAGATATTGGATTTAATAAATATAGATTTAGACTATCCCTCTCTGATAGAGAGAAAAACCCTGATAAATATTCAGGTGATTTAGATAAGTGGCAGATAGCTGAAGAAACACTTAGAAAAGTATTAGTTGATAGAGGTGTTCAATTTGAAGAGATGCCTGGAGATGCCGCCTTCTATGGACCTAAAATAGATGTTCAGGCCGTAAATGTATATGGTAAAGAAGACTCTATCTCAACCATTCAGTTAGATTTTAATATGGCTGAGAAATTTGAGATTAAATACATAGATGCTAATGGAGAAGAGAAACAACCGTTCGTAATTCACAGAGCATTAATTGGATCTTTCGAAAGATTCTTTGCATTTTTGATTGAACATCATGCCGGAGATTTTCCACTTTGGTTAGCACCGGATCAAGTCACTGTTATTCCAATTTCTGAGAAACATAACAAGTACGGAAAGGAGATATATGAATCACTAGACAGTAACGGTATTAGAGTTTCACTTGATGAAAGAGCTAAAAGTATGCAATCAAAGATTAGAGATGCAGAAAAACTTAAAATCCCATACCTCGTTATCATAGGAGATAAAGAGATAGAAACAGATACTGTATCAATAAGATCGAGATTAAACAAAGAGATAGGACTAATGAAAACTCAAGAGTTTCTTGACTATCTCCAAGAAGAGATTAGAACCAAGAAACATAAATAATTTTATTTATATATATTTAATAAATGGATTTTAACAATCAGAAACCTAAGAAAGACTTTGGAACAAGAGTAAATGAATGGATTAGAGTTCCAAAAGTCTTGTTAATAGATAGTAAGGGGGAGAATATAGGAGAGGTAGATACCGATGAAGCAAGAAGGATGGCAAAAGAGGTTGGACTTGATCTAGTAGAGGTTGGTCCAAATATTACTCCTCCTGTATGTAAAATAATGGATTACTCTAAATATATATATGAACAGAAGAAGAAATTAAGAAAAAACAAGGCAGGGAGAATAAAAGATCTAAAAGAATTTAGATTCAGTCCCGTTATTGATGTCGGTGATATGAATACAAGAGTGAGAAGAGCAAAAGAGTTTCTAGACAAGGGCCATCCTGTAAAGATTACTGCTCAAAAAAGGGGACGACAGCAATACGAACAGATGAAACAGGTCTTTGATGAGATATTGACTAATTTTACTGAATATAGTAGTATCGAACCCGAGCCAAAGAGTGAATTTAATAGTATTTCAATCACTTTTAA
>CAZAUH010000027.1:0-7066 GCA_964488325.1 uncultured Candidatus Saccharibacteria bacterium | reverse complement strand
GATGCTAAATCTTGTAATATTTTTTCTTCAGAAGGTACCTGTGTACTCTGAGAAACGGTATTAGAATCCAAAATAGGGGGAGTACTTGTAACGGTACTCGCAGTCACAGGAACTCCTGTACTCTGAGACAAATCAGGGTACTGTAGAGTAACATTTTGGGCAGTATTGTTATCCATTGTTTTCCATTATAACCTAAAATTATTCTTTTGACACTCTCAAGACTTCCTCTATACTTGTTATTCCTTCAAGTACTTTCAAAAATCCATCTTGAATCATAGTAATCATCCCATTCTCCTTTGCTTCATTTTCTATATCCTGAGCAGTTACACTCTCCATAATCATTCTACTGATTTTATCTGTTACATCCAAGACCTCAAAAATTCCTATACGACTTGAATAACCAGAACCCCCACATCTATCACACCCCGACCCTTTATAAACATATATTATTGGATTACCATCAGGTCCAACCTCAGGGACTTTTAATACTGAAGATCCATCTTCTCCCTTCTGTTTTTTTGCAGCAATAACTTGGTTAAGATACTTAACTAAATTAAAATTCTTAATACTTGATAAAGATTTTACTAAAGTTTCCATCTCTTCTGGTAGTGCTGGAACAGCTCTAATACAGTGAGTACATATTTTTCTTGGAAGACGTTGTGCAACTAAAACACGTAGTGTAGATGCTAAAAGATATGGCTCCATTCCCATATCTAACAGTCTTGGAATCGCAGCAGGTGCACTATTTGTGTGTAGAGTAGAAAGAACTAAATGGCCTGTTAGAGAAGCCTGAATTGCAAGCTCTGCTGTCTCTTGGTCTCTAATCTCTCCAACCATAACGATATCAGGGTCCTGTCTTAAAACAGATCTTAAACCATTCGCAAATGTTAAACCTACATCAGCATTAATTTGTACCTGAGTTACACCAGGAACTCTAATCTCAACTGGATTTTCTAAAGAGATAATGTTAACACCTGGATCATTTACTTTAATAAGAGCACATGCCAAAGTTCTTGTTTTTCCACTACCTGTAGGACCGGTAACTAATACTATTCCGTTTGTTACACTCAGTGCATCTAAAAAGATTTTGTAACCATTACCTCTTAAACCGGTAGACTCTAGTGTAATTCCAGATGTATCAGATTCAAGTAAACGCATAACTATCTTTTCACCATGAATAGTAGGCATAACAGAAACACGAATATCTACCTTAATATTCTTGACCTTAACCTGAAACCTACCATCTTGTGGAATCCTTTTCTCATCTATCTTAAGGTTAGACATAATCTTTACACGAGATATAACGGCAGGGCCTAAAGTTCTTGGTAAAGATAGTCTCTCTGTCATTACACCATTGATTCTAAACCTAACCCTTAATCTTGTCTCCATTGGCTCTATATGGATATCAGAGCTCTTTGAGGTAACAGCGTACTGCATAATTGAATTTACAATTCTTGCAACAGGAGCGTTCTTTAAATCAATACTATCTATTAAACCCGGATCTTCACTTATCTCTTGAACCGGAACATCAACATCCTCAAGGGCTTCAGTGACTTCAGTACTCATTACATCCCCAATCCTTCTATCTAAAACATAGTTAAGTCCATCCTCTGTTGTAATATATACAATCAATTTCGTATTAGGAGGATACCTTCTTTGTAATGCCTGTGTAGCTTGAACATCAAACGGGTCAATCATTGCATATTTAACAGAGCTTTCATCTCTCTCAAATGGAATAGCTCTATACTTCTTTAAATTTTCAATTGGAACCTCAGCTATAATGCTATCTGGGATAGCAGTCTCATTTAAATCAACATAGGGGATATTAAATAGTGCAGATTTAGCTTTTACTATTGATAAGTCGTCTGCTAAACCCATCTCTCTAATTACTGTTTCTTCATTTTTGGGAGAACGACTTCTTTCAACCTGAACACGATTAGCATCAGCATCACTAATAACTCCCTGTTTTTGTAGGTATGTAAGTAAAGATTCTTGGGCCACAATATATAGGCAGTAAATTAAACTTAAATAATAATAGCAGTATGAAGTAAAGCTTGCACGACCTATAACTATAAATTTACCATATTACCTCTCCCTGTAATATCTAATCTTTCGGTAAAAATCTAGTGCTCGAACCAAAAAATATTTCTTTTTATCAAAAGGATAATCCATTGTTCTTTGATATTTAACAATATATCCGCCAAATCCTCTTTTGAAATTTGAATACCCATATCTTGGATTAGAAGGTATATATTTTTCATCAGGTAAAACATCCCATGAATTAAAATATTTAAACCCTTCTCTTTGAGCTTGTAACATACACTCCCATCGAAGTAACATTGCGCCTCTAATTTTGTCATGCATACCAGTTTGACAGCTATACAAACAGGAAACCTCATTTCCCCAGAAAGAGAGTACTAACATTGCAATAGGATCTTTTTCATATTCTGCAATTGCCAATCTAATCTCTCCATTTTGTCCTAAATATCTTAACTGTTTTAAATAGTACTCCTTATCATTGATTACAAAATCTTTAGCATCTGCACTCTTACTTAAATAGTGAGTAAACTGTTCCCAATCTGAAATCTCATTTGAGAATCTTACATGTACACCTTCTTTTCTTGCTTTACGAATATATGTAGGATAGTTCTTTCCCATACCATTGCTTTTACACCATTCCAATAGTTGCTCCTCTGTCTGACCTTTTAATTCTGTAAACCATGGCGTTTCTGGTTGTACATAGTTAACACATTTATTAAAACCTAGTTTAAGTGGTATTGTAGAAATTGAATTGTCTTCTTTAATAGCAGGATCAATTTTAAAAAAGATATATCCTTTCTCATTGAAATACTCAATTAGACAATTTAAAACTTCCTTGTACAGATCATTGTCAAATCTTTTAAGTATCGGTCCTCTAGAGCAGTAAATATATTTTCCAAATGTCTGCTTAATTTCATAACAGAGTGCAACAGCTACCAACTCTTCAGCATTAAACAAACCTAACCTAAATGTTTTTCTTCCTAAACCCAACTGTTGATACATACTCCAATTCCAAGATTGCATGAAATTTGAATTAGGACTTTCTTTTACAAAATCATCTGATTCACTATCTTTTAATATCTCTTTTATTTCTAAATTCATAATATGTTTAATCAATTTACATCATATATATGATAAAATCTATTATAATGACATATTTAATTGTAGGAAATAACGAAGAAAATATAAAGGGGAATATTAAAAGTATTCTAAAAGAGCTATGGGAGAGAGATTTAAATGAAGATATTTTTGATAACAAAAATCCAGATATACATATCCTTTCGAGTAGTAATATAAAAAGTATTGGAATAGAGGATGTAAAAGCTTTTCAAAAAGAAATGGTATTTAGTCCATTTAAAGAATTAATCCAAATTGGAATAATATTTGATGCACAGAAGTTAACTACACAAGCACAAAACTCTCTTTTAAAAACTTTGGAGGAGAGTAGCAATACTACAACATACATTCTTAGCACAAACAACGAGATGAATCTTTTACCAACTGTACTTTCTCGGTGTTCAAAAATTTATACTAAAGAAGAGAAGATCGAAAAAGAGGAACTTAAATTCGAAAATATCTTCGAGGTTGATCTAGTAAAAGCTTTTAAAGCGATAGAGGAAATTGCAAAAGATAGGGAAAACTCATTAGCATTCCTCAAAGAGTATTCCTCTTACTTACAAGGTATTTTGGAGGAAAATATTAAGCAAGAAAAGGGAACGAAAGAGATATATAATAGTATAGGAAAAGTATTAAATGCAAGAAGGAAAATAGATGCAAATGGGAATAGGAGATTAATACTAGAAAGCCTTTATCTTGATTTAACAACACAATTAGCCTCTTAACATTTGCACCTATAATATATAGAATATACCTTGTACTCTGAAAACAATATTGAACATACTAATTTAAAAATGATAGATAATGCCTAAAAAGAGTGACTATGGAGCATCAAATATCCAGGTTTTACAAGGATTAGAAGCAGTCAGAAAAAGACCCGCAATGTACATTGGGTCTACAGATAGAGTCGGTTTACACCATATATTTACAGAGATATTGGATAACTCTGTTGATGAAGCTATTGGTGGGTACTGTACTAGAATATGGGTTACATTACATAAAGATGGATCAATTTCTGTTAAGGATAATGGGAGAGGAATTCCTGTTGAAATACATTCTCAAACGAAAGTTTCAACCTTAGAAACAGTTATGACTAATCTTCATGCAGGAGGTAAGTTTGAAGAGGGTGCATACAAAGTATCTGGTGGGTTACATGGTGTAGGAATGAAATGTACTAATGCTTTGTCTGAGTGGATGATTACCTCTGTTAGAAGAGATGGGGGTATATTTCAACAGGAGTATAGAAGAGGTATCCCTCAGGAACCTGTAAAAAAGGTCGGAACTGTTCCAGAAAATGAAACCGGTACAGAACACAGATTTCTACCTGATGATCAGATATTTACAGAAACAGATTTTGATTTTAAAGAGATTATTAGAAAGTGTAGACAGCATGCCTACCTTACAGCTGGACTTAGAATTTCTATTACGGATGAGAGAGTCGAGGAGGGTAAATTACCAAAGATTTTTGATCTATATTTCGAAGATGGAATTAAATCTTATGTTCTGTTTATGAACATTGATGAGAAGTTAGTAAATGAAGTACCTTTCTATGTAAATAAAGAGCATGAGGGAATAGTTGTTGAGGCTGCAATCCAATATACAAACAGTATGGATGAGAATGTTAAGTGCTATACAAATAACATTATCAATCCTGAGGGTGGTACCCATTTAGCAGGTTTTAGGACAGCTCTAACTAGTGCTATAAATACATATGCTCAAAAATCAGAGCTTCTAAAGGGTCTTACAACAACATTAAATGGAGATGATGTAAGAGAGGGATTAACAGCGGTTGTATCAGTTAAGGTAACAGATCCTCAATTTGAAGGACAGACAAAGATAAAGTTGAATAATCCTGAGGTTAAGAACGCTGTTGCTAAAGTAATAAGGGATGAGTTACTTGTATATTTCGATGAACATCCTAAAGAAGCAAGAGCCATTATTGATAAAGCTATTCTTTCATACAAAGCAAAAGCTGCAGCTAAGGCTGCAAGAGATGCTGTAATAAGGAAAAGTGCACTTGAAAGTACAACACTACCTGGTAAGTTAGCAGACTGCATTAGTAACGATCCAAAAGATAGCGAGCTGTATATCGTTGAGGGAGATTCTGCAGGAGGAAGTGCTAAGCAGGGTAGAGATAGACATACTCAAGCTGTGCTCCCATTACGAGGTAAGATTATTAATACCCATAAGTATAGAGTCGATAGGGTACTTGGTAATAATGAGTTTAAGGATATTACAACTGCACTGGGAGTAGGTATTGGTACCACTCTAGATCTTAGTAAATTGCGATATCATAAAGTAATCATCATGAGTGATGCAGATGTTGATGGTTTACATATAACTACATTGGTATTAACCTTGCTGTTCAGATTCTTCAAACCTTTAATAGAGGGCGGCTACATATATGTTGCACAACCTCCTTTACATAAGGTGGAAATTGGAAAAAAGAAGTATTACTTTTTAAATGATATTGAGAAAGACGTTTTTGTTAACAAGGCAAAGGCTGCTGGTAAAACTCCCGTTGCTAATAGATTTAAAGGCTTAGGAGAGATGAATCCTGAGCAGTTATGGGATACAACAATGAGTCCAGATACTAGAGCATTAAAACAGGTACATATTGAGGATGGTGAGGAAGCTGAGAAGGTTTTTGAAATGCTAATGGGTACAGAGGTTCCTCCTAGAAGAAGATTTATACAAAAATATGCAAAGAAAGCTATTTTAGATATTTAATTTTTTATTTTATTACAATGTTTGAAGAGATTAAAAAAGAGATAAGAAAAGATCCTGAATTTAACCAAAATATGGAACTGCTATTTACAAAAAAGTTGTCTGAAAGAATTCCAAATAGAAATTTACAGATACTTGAGACATTAAAAACAGACCCCAATACACACGTATATGAATTAATAAATGACTATATTGAAAGTTCTACCGGATCAAAAGTTGGACTTGAGGATATGCAAAAATATATTATTGCTCATATGTACGATCAGAATGGCGAAGAGGGCAGTCTAGTTGAAATTGGAACAGATATAAAAGATCCAACCGTAGAACATGTGACAGAAGATACATATATAGCTTTAAAAGATATCTGTACAGATTACGATATTCTTAAAGCTGACATAGGTATCCAACTGAATAACAAAGCTATCTAACATATATCGAAATAATTAATGTCTAGTAAAGAAGAAATAATTACAAAAGCAGAGGAAAATATTGAGGTTGAAAATAGGGATTCTAATATTACTACCGAAATAGAGGAAGAAAAGGATTTAGATTTTGATCTAACCTTTAAACCTGGAGAGGTTACATCTCGTTCTATCATTGATGAGATGAAATCCAACTATATAGATTACTCTATGTCAGTAATAGTATCTCGTGCACTTCCAGAGGTAAAAGATGGTCTTAAACCATCTCAGAGAAGAATACTTGTTGCTATGAATGATCTTGCTCTTTCACCAACTTCCCATTTTAGGAAATGTGCAAAAATAGCGGGAGACACGTCTGGTAACTACCATCCTCATGGAGAAAGTGTTGTATACCCAACCTTAGTTAAACTTGCTCAAACCTTTAATACAAGATACATACTAGTTGAGGGACAGGGAAACTTTGGCTCAATTGATGGTGATCCTGCTGCTGCAATGAGATACACAGAGGCAAGAATGGGTAAAATTACTCCTGAACTTTTGAAAGATTTAAATAAAGGAACTGTAACCTTTGTTCCGAACTATGATGGAACTAGACTCGAACCAACAGTATTACCAGCACTCTTCCCTAATCTTCTGGCAAACGGTAGTCAAGGTATAGCCGTAGGTATGGCAACACAGATTCCTCCACATAATCTTGGAGAGCTAATAGATGCACTTCAAGAGATGATTAAAAGGAAGAATAGATGGGAAGGTATCGCTAT
>CAZAUH010000026.1:0-7370 GCA_964488325.1 uncultured Candidatus Saccharibacteria bacterium | reverse complement strand
TCAAGGAACAATGAATCACAGATTTTTATAGAAGCTCCATACAGAAATAAAACTCTTTTTAATGATATGTTAGAGGTTTGTTATCCTAATACGGATTTAACTATAGCTGTAGATATTACAGGAGAGAATGAATATATTAATACGATGAGTATAAAGGAGTGGAGAAAGAGTAAGAATATTAAGATATTGGATATTCCAAGCATATATATTTTATTAGGAAAAAGATAATGAGAAAAGTAGATAATATACTGCCCAGTATATTATATTTTCTTCTATTTACCTGTGTATTAGGTTTAATTGTATATTCAATTTCGAATATTGAAGGTATTAAATCAGGGAAGATGTATAAAAGGAAAGTTGGAGAGAGGGTTTCAAGAGTGTATCAATTAGAAGAAGGTGTGAATTTCATTGGTTTAGATTTTAGATCTAATGATTTGGCATCAAGAATATTTAAATCAAATGATTCTATTATTCTTCTAGCCGATTTTGATAATGGAAAGTGGCGTAAGATTATCAAAAGGAGTTCAAAAAGTTCGATTCTTTTCAGCAATTTTAAATTAAAAGAGAATAAAGGGTATTTGATTGTTGTTGATAAAGATATGGAGTTGATTTTAGAGGGTAAAAAAAGAGACAAAGGTAAAAAATTTGACTTTGATAATGGATGGAATTTAATAGGAGCTGTTAATCATGGTACAAGCACAAAATTAAAAAATGAGATAGAGGAAAACGGAATAGAAGTATTAGGTGTAGCTAATTGGTCAAATTCCTTAGGAACTTTTTTAAATCTAAAATACTCTGATAATCAGATATTTGGTGAAGATTTTAATATTGATTCAGAAGATGGGGTTTTTGTTGAAATTGAGAATAAATAGAATCGGGGAAACAGGACTTGAACCTGCGACCTCTGCGTCCCAAACGCAGCGTTCTAGCCATCTGAACTATTCCCCGATGACATAGAATTCTATCATAATATGAAAAAATTGGCCATTTACTTTAGTTAAACCTTAATCCTTTTAATCGTAAACCTTTTAGAAACAGATGTTTTAGATTATCAGAGAAATTGTTAACTGCAGACCAATTACTTACATTATCATCTACATCCCAGAATCTAATTCTCCAATAGTAGGTTGTTCCAGATGTTCCAGTTAGTGCTGTACCTGCATATGTATAGTCTGGTGATCTTGAACCACTTGAAACAGTTGTTGATAATTTCCCTGTATTCCACATAATGGTTCCAGTAAAAGAGCTGTTTGAATTAACATTAATTTCATAGTATAGAGCTTGATCACTATTTAAATCAGAGTAGATGGCAGAGAATGTTGGAGTATATGATGTTAAATAGGTTGGATTAGTTTGTCCATCTGTTAGTAAAGATGTTGGGGTGCTTGGAGCAACAGTTGTTCTAAAATTAGCAGTTGACGACCAAGCACTTTCTGTACCAGCACTATCCCAAAATTTAAATCTTAAATAGTAGATCTGACCATTTGAAGTTAAAGCAGTACCAGCGTAAGATATTTCAGATGTTCTTGATCCATTTGATATCGGTGTCATACTAGTTTTAGTACTATCCCACATAGATGTACCCATAAAATCAGATTGAGTATTTACATTTATTTGGTAATAGTTCCCAGTTGCGCCTGAATCTACATCATTAAATTGTGCACTAAATTCAGGTGTCATATCATATATCTTTGTTGGGTTAGATAAGGTTTCAGTTGTAAGAAGTGTAGCAGATGGAGGATTGTTCATAGTAAAATTAGCAGTTGCTGACCATGAACCAACACTACCATAGTTATCTCCAAATCGAATTCTCCAGTAATATATTGTTCCGTCTAGTGTAAGTGTGTTGCCTGCATATGATACTTCAGGTGAATAACTTCCAGATGGAGTAGATGTCATACTTTGTAATCCTGAATCCCACATAATTGTTCCACTAAATGAACTGTTTGTATTAACTTCAATTTCATATTGAATTCCTGTATCACCACTATCTGCATCATTAAATTGAGCTCTAAATTCTGGTGTTGTATCTACAACTTGAATAGGATTTGTAAGTTGCTCTGTTTGTAAGTTTGTTGCAGTTGGAGTATTTGCATTGTTATGCATTGTAAAATTTTGAGTATTTGACCATGGACTCATTAAAGCTGTACTATCGCCAAATCGGATTCGCCAATAGTAGGTAGTTCCAGTCCAACCGAGAGAAGATCCTCCATATGTAATATTCGGACTTCTTGCACCAATGGCCGTAGCAGTCATACTTTGTATATTACTATCCCACTTAACGGTACCCAAAAAATCAGATTGAGTATTAACCTCTATTTCATAATAGTTTCCTGTGTCACCGGTATCGGGATCATTAAATATTGCACTAAATGTTGGATTAGCAGTTGTAACATTTGTTGGATTTGATGCACCATTACAATATGGAACTGTCGGTATTGTAGGTATACCCCCCCATTGAGCCTGAATGGTTTGATTACCACTTACATTTGTTACTTCACCGGTTGCAGAATCTAGATTTCCACCGGACCCAACAGTTCGTATAAAACTGGTTGTGACATATCCTGTTTTGGTACAGGATGGAGCAGCAGCGGTTGTATTATAGTTAACATCTCTGTATGTTGGCGTACATGAACCTCCATTAGCATCGTAAGTAACCCTATATACATTAATGGTCCAGTTTGCACGAACTGTAATATCTCCAGTTACACTACTACAAGCACCTGTGGATGGTGTAAAAGTTCCACCACATGTTCCTGATGTAACGGAGTAATTTGAAAGAGTATATCCAGTTCTAGTACAAGAGGTGGGACCTGCTGCAGAGCTGCTATGGCAGGGGGTTCTAGTTGTTGGAGTACATGAACCTCCGTTTGCATTGAATGTTACTGTACGCTTAACATAGTAACAGGTATCATTTACAGTTCCACATGATCTTGATGTACAGTAACTATAGTATTTAGTACAACTTACTCCAGTAGTAGAACACCCAGTATTGGTTTTCGTCCAGTTTGAATTGGGACAGCTAGGAGTACAGTTAACACATGTTCCATTACAATCTCCATCTTGATAAGAATATGTATAGAAATTATAGGAACATTTATACCTTGGATAAGGGGTACACTCTGTAGAGTATTGAACACAGGTAATATATGCATAATATGTTGCACAATAATGGTTGTTTTTACCTGTATTACAATCGCAAGAGTTTACCCACCCTGAATCACAAAAGGCGCCACTAGAATCGTTACTATATGTACAGTAATATCCAGAACCTGCTTGTATTTCACTTTTAGAAAAAAATAGTAAGAAGAAGGAAAAACCTATGAGTATAGTAAGAAATATTTTTATTAGTAACTTTCTATTGTAAATCATCTCTTCTTTTTCTTAATTATTAAGAATAGATAAGCAGAAATAGCAATAACTACAGGAACAATAATAAATAGATATGGAAGAAATGATTTATTATCCTCCTCTCCATTATCAGTAACGTTTAACTGATTAAGAGTTACATTACATAGTAATATATTGTTTTTATCCTGTTCTACACCTCCTTTAATTTCATAAACCCCGTCATCAATATATGGTACACTAAATAGAAATAGCCAATCCCCATATTCATCTGTTTGTTCACTATATATCTGATTGAATGCCGTTATTTGAATTGTTTTATTCGGTTCATACTTACCAGCAATCTTTAATACATCATTAGATTTCAAATCTAAGTTACAATCATTGTTACTAACCTTAACTTCGTTGTTAACATAGACAGAAAAATTATTTAGTGATTTATTGTCTATTATCTCTACTGGTTGATTACCAAATGACTGTTTGGAAAAGAGTAAGCAGAAACAGATTAAGAATGTTATTGTTTTAAATATTTTCATACCTTGATTTTGCTATATTTGTAGTAATAAGTCAACGATATCCTTTATCACTTGCATTAAGTAAAACACCAATGTACTATATTACTATTAACATTTTAATAATTAACAATGGAAGAGAGTGTAGCAAGAGTGTATAGGTTTAAGAGAGTATTAAAATACTCAATATTAGCCCTATTAATTACCATTATTGCACTATTTGTATTTGAGTATATTAGGATAAAACCTAATAATGTACATTTTACAAATATTACATCAAGCTCTGTTACAGTAAGCTGGGATACAAAGATAAAGACAGATGCTACAGCAATATACATTGAACCAGAGAATAAACTTCCATTTTTAATTCTTCCTATTACTAAAGAGAGATTCTTTGATACAAGAGATATAACTAAGGCTGAGTTAGAAGCTACACAACAATCTATACAGAATCAAGAGGGATTAGAAGTTACTATGAATGATATTGTTACTAATGTTTCTGTATCAGAAAGAGGAAGATATTATACACATCATATAGAGATAAAGGGGTTAGATCCAGAGAAAGAGTATTCATTTATGGTAGGAGACTCATTACTTTTTAGAAAAGTAAAAGATATTAATAATAAGGTAATAGCTAAGACATATGCTGTACCAGAATCAATAGTAACACCTTATCCTGCTTATGGAGCTGTTAGAGATGCGAAAGGATACGATCAAGTCGAATTAAAAGATCTTCCTATTGTTAATGATGGAATTGTTTATGTTAATTATTATGATGAAATATCTGGAGAGATGAGTAATGTTTTTTCTAGCCCTCTGAATGAGACAGGAAATTGGTATATGGATTTGGCCAATGCAATTGATAAAGAGGGAAATATGTTTAAAGGAAAATACACAGGAGAAGCAAGTGGATTACAAGTTGATATTACACTAAATTTAGGGTCCTTAGGAATATGGACTAAGCAGAATAATGCAGCAATAATATCTCCAGCTGAAACATTTGTTATAAATATTCCCGAAATAAAAAATGCTGATAATATTTTTGAATCATCTGTGAAGGGTACGAGTATCTTCAATAACTTAAAAAAAGATGCCTATTCTGCATTAATTCTTGAATGTAGTAATGATTCTGATTGCCTAGGTGATAAAAAATGTGCTGGGGGAAAATGTGTTCCACCTGAATGTTCAAAAGATCTAGATTGTGATGATGGGGAAAGATGCTATAATGCAAAATGTGTAACTGGCACAACCTGTTCTGGTACTAAACCACATTTGTTTAATGGTAACTGTGTACAATGTGTAAATGATTCAAATTGTTCAAGTGATAGAAAATGTGATGGCAGCCATAATTGTGTATTAAAAGAGACAGACAATCCTGATGACGATCCTGATGATGGAAAAAAGGAGTGTGTATTCTTGGGTTGGTGTTCATGTGGTATGGTTGAAATACCAGGAAATAAAAATTTAAATAAACCATGTTCTGGAGAAGATTTAAAATATTGCGAAAAAAAGTTTCAAGAAAGACTTTGTGATGGATATTTACCACCTCAAGAAAATGGTAGATGTGATTCATGGAATGGTGGAACTAAAGGATTTGGAGAAGGAGAGTTTCGTAACGGGGTATGCAAAGTGTGTGGTTATAGAGGATCGGGTTCCGCAAGATATGTTGGATGGAATGATGCTGATGAAAAAATATGGGATATGAGTACATGTAAAAAAAAGACTGTTATTAATACTTCAGCAAGTTGTGGATCAAAAAGCAAGACTGTAAGCTCCGATAATCTCATACTTGCGAATCTTACAGGAACTTTTTGTGGAGTTGATTCTGAATTATATGAAAATGCAAAAGAATACAAGTATGATGGATATACAATTTGGAAATGGATATGTAAAAAAATAGGCTATCAAGATAAAAAGAACTGTTCAGGAGCTCTTTATCTAAAAGATTCTGATAATAAACCAGAACTTAAAACCTGTAGGGGCTGTTCTTTAAAGTTTAAATATAAAGAACAAGTGTGGACAGCTCAAGATTGTGATAATCTAGCAGAGAGACCATCAACAAATATGGAAAATGAACTAAATTGTGCATGTATAGATGCTCCCCAATCTTCTGAACAGGATGCGAAAGAATGCTCGAAAGAAATTATCGATTGTGCAGGATGTAGCCTAAGATATAACAATGTTTATGAAACTTGGAAAGCACCAGCAGGTGTCTCGTGTAATGCTGCACAATTAGAAGCAAATATTACAAAAAACTTATTAAAGGACTGTTCTTGTACTTCGGGGACTCAAAATTATAGTAACTATTCCGAGCAATGTGAGTACAATGTTGGCCAATATTGTTGGACAAAAGGTGTTAGGGAAGTATTTTACTGCAATGATGAAATTAATAAATGTTATTCCTGCGTCAATGGGAAATGGGAGGAAGAGAGTAGCGCTGGTACAAAATCATGTGAGAACTTTTTGAATAATATACCATATTCATGTGATTCCAGTAGTTATCATTGTTTCGATAGGAAAAACAACATTGTTTACAAATGTGTAGGAAAGAAATGGAAGAAGATGGATTCTGATGATACAATTGCAACTAATTTAAAAATAATTTATGCTGGTCAAGTGTGTGATGAGATTAGATGTTTTTGCAATTCAGGACCAGATCAAGGTCAACAAATTGGAATTGATAAACATTGTAGACAAGTTAACTCTGATTGTAACAAACATGGTAATTCTGGTGTTGGGAAAATCTGCCGAAGAGATGGAGCCATATGTTCAAAATATCCTACAGCAAATGCATATTACTGCGCAAAACCATTATCTTCATCTTTAATTAATGTAAATAATAAAATTCTTTCATTTAATTTTGATGCTTCTGTCTTTGGAAAACAAGAAATCAATAATTCTCAAACCTACATCATTGATCAAACAACTGGCTTAATTTCTGGTTTAGAAGAAGGTATATATTCATTTGAAAATAATGGGGACACATATTTCTTTGATATATCTGAAGAATCTCTAAAAGCTAACAATGGAAATGTATTAATCTTCATAGATAAAAATGAAAATGGTGAATATGATGAAGGAGTAGATACAAAAATAAGTACACTAGGAGCTCAAATACAAATAACAACAATACAAAAAAGCTATAAATACTCTCTAAAAGAAGGATTTAACTTTGTATCATTCCCATTTGTAGTAGCATATGAAGATTACAGAACAGCTGCTGGATTACTCACTCAATTAAATAGTGTATATGGAGATGTAATATACTCAATATCAAAATATGATGGATCTTGGAAAGTTGTAGGACAAAATGCGGAAGTATATGATAATAACGACTTCCAATTATTACCAGGACAGGGATATATTATTAAATCAAAAGAAAATGTTGAAATAACTATTCCTGGTAAACCAGTAAAATATGAAAGTGAAACAGACTCAGCACCAATATCATTATATAAAGGATGGAATCTAATAGGTTTGTATGGTACAGGTGTTAAATCATATACAGCT
>CAZAUH010000025.1:0-7450 GCA_964488325.1 uncultured Candidatus Saccharibacteria bacterium | reverse complement strand
ATTGCATCTATAATGTTTTTATCCCAAGGTATTACAACTAAAGACCTATTATCTGCAACATTAATAGTAGCATAGTTTTTTAAAGGTGCCTGTGTATCATATGCACTAACTAATACATCCTGAATTAATTCAGGAGTAGCCCTACCCGTTCTAATCTGAGAAAGATCTTCTGAAAGATTTTCAATACATTTATCTAAATCTATTTTGAATATATCAATATCCATATACTTTAATAAAAAAAGTTATATACATATGATATTCTAAAATGATATTATTCTCAATATCAAAAAGTTACTATTTAAAAAGGTTTACTATTTCTTTTTCTTTCTTTTTAAACCAAGTCTTTCAAACATATCCCCACTATACTTACTCACTTTCTCGGCTTTTTGAGCTTTCTCTCCCTTTACTAAGGGTATGGTAAAGCTAAATGTACTACCCTTTCCAAGTTTACTCTCTATGGATACCCTACCTCCATGCATTTTAACTAGACCGAAGGTAACAAAAAGGCCCAATCCAGAGCCACCAGGTCTAACTAATGGAGTACCGTTTTCACTCCTTGTTTCTGTATATTGATTTGATCTATAAAACTTCTGTCCAATTTTTTTAAGATCCTTTTTCTGTATACCATCTCCAGTATCTTGTATCTCTATCTTTGCATATTTATTATCATATGAAACCCGAATTTCAACCCCACCTTTATTTGTATATTTAACAGCATTACTAATTAAATTGTCTGCTATCTCTTGTATTCTAACCCTATCAGCAAATACTTGGGGATACTTCTCCCAATCTCTTGGTTTATTAAATTTAATATACAAACCTTTTTCCTTTGCATCTTTCTCATGTCCCATTATCCCATCTTCAATAACATCGATAATATCAACAGGTTCCCTATTTATCTCTAATTGACCATCTTCTAATTTTGTGGCACTGAGGAGAACATTAATTAATGTAATTTCCCTTTGTATATTTTCTCCTAATATCTCCATATATTTTCCATATTTTTCACTTGTACTTCCCTTATTACTTTTACTCATCTGATTATCTAAAAGCTCATGATAGTTTCTAATAATAGTCATTGGGGTTCGAAGTTCATGCCCCATGATATCTATCATATCGTGTTCTTTTCTCCTTGCCTCATTTAATTGAACTACTTTCTCTTTCAAGTCCTTAGTCTGTTCTTCAACCTTTGTTTTTAAAGTCTCATTAAAACCCTGAACCTCTTTATAAAGGATTGCCCTACCCATAGCTACACTGGCATTAGCTATAATATCTTCTAAAAACCTCATATCTTCTACAGAGAAAGGGTCTGAATTCTTTTTATTTCCAACAACTATTATTCCATTCAATTGGACTTTTCTATTTAATGGAAGAATAGCAGATATCTCCTCGTCTTCCATACACTTAATTATCTTATCTAGCCTATTCTTCACATCTTTAGGATCTTTATCCTCAAGTTTTTTAGCTTCCTCTAATACTAGTACAGGATCTTTTCCAATATCTTTCCAATAGTGTATTACCTGTAAAAGATCTCTAACATTATCCAATTTAAAACCTACTAACTTTTTGTATAGCACTTTACTGTTCTCCTTATCAAAAAGTACAACTCCTACTTTTTCTAAATCTAAGTACTTCTTAACAGTATTAACAACATATACCGATATTTTATCTACATCTAATTCGGTACTTGTTGACTTTAAGAACTTACTTAACATATCTGTCGGATGTCGATCAATATATACTATCCTGTCTTCTATTACCCTATATATATAGTTATTAAATCTTAAATATATCCAAGCATATATTGGAGCAATTACAAGTGAAGCTAGAATTGTATTTGTTTTAAATATTCCTCCAAATACAATAGTTGCTAACCATCCAAATAGAAAGAATCCTGATAACCAAAAGATAGATAGGACTATAAAGAATAATATTTTTCCAAGAAGGAATCTGATGCCTAAAAATCTATGTTTAACTATAGAAGTAAATGAAAAACCCACAAATATAATTAAGAATGTAGGACCAAAAGCAGAAAGAAAGAAAATTTTAAAAACAATCGGAAGTATTAGGTTCGTTAACATTGCTCCCAGTGCAGTAAATATTGCACCTAAAAGTAAATACTGCAGTTGAATTTTTTCTAAACCAATTGCTTTTCTATACTTTTTTATTAATAAATAAACAAATAGACCAAAGAGTAGAATAAAATTTAATACATAAAGCACAATAAGAGGACCAAATTCGATACTTGAATACCCCTCTTCCAATGTAACACCTTGTACTATAAGTGGCGTAAAACTAATTATTCCAACAAATATACTTAATAGACCCGTCAGTAAATAGTATCTTTGTTTTAATACTAATATAGAATTGGGGAATACAGAGGCAAATAGAAATAGAGCAAATACTAAAAGCGTTGTTGAAAAGAAAATAAACCTATTAGCAACTAAAACTAATTCATAAGCCTCCAAATTATTCGAGAAGTAATTTGAGAAAACCCATAGAACTAAACCAAAAATGAAAAGAAGGAAAAAGATATTTGTCTTCGAACGAACATCTGATTTGAAAGCTGCGAAACCAAGAAATAGTAAAACCACACTAAGTATAATTAGGAATATCAATTCAAATTCCATCTATCAAAAATTCAAAGATTAGTACACTTTACATTCCAGTATACCATTCAAAACCCTTAACGTCTTCACCCTTTAGGAATTTAGCCATCCCCTCACTAGACCCCTTTGTTTCTGCATTCTTAATAGATTCCTCAATATTTATCAAAACAGGTGTAGACTCAGAACCTAGATACCTTACAGATGGACCGATTTTAGGGAGACCAAAATTAAAGTAATAACCATTTAATAATCTAACAACAAGATTATCCGTTGTAGCTAACCACTCTTCTATATTATTCGCTCTACTATATTGAGCAGCAATTCTTAATAAGGCAACCGATACAGTTGCAGGTGCTTCTTTTAATTTCGCAAATTGGGATAATTCTGCATTTACATGATTAACCTTTTCTCTCCACTCTGCCTCTATTTGTATTTTTTCATCAGTAAGAGTTGGTAATTTATACATATTAATTTCAGATTCATTATTATCCATAATTAATCTTACAGAACCAACATATCCTTGGGAAGTCTTTGCTACAAATTGAGCTGATTGCCAATGATATTTATCTAGGTAAAGCTGTTGCCCACCACAAAATCTTAATAACAGTCCGTCGTTAATGAATTTTTCAAAAAGACTTTCATCTAAAGCATCATAAAGAAGTCCCAAACCATTTTCCTGTACAACATCTTCGGCTTTTACATCGACTCTTGCAAAAGGTATTCCCTGTAGATATCCTTCCCTAATATATCTATCTGTAACAACCTCTAACCTACCTATTTTTTCCTCTGAAGTTACGGCAAGACCAACAGATACCTCCCCTTCTAATAACTCTCTTTCTTGAATTATGAACTCTGATTCATTCATACTCTTAATCTTATCCTATTTTTTGAATTATTTCTTTTACTTCAGTTGCCCTTTTATTAATAACAGATAAAGTCCTTAATAGTAAAGGTATTTTACTAATTACATTAGGATTACTTCTTCTAACTTCACTTGGAATATCTATCATAATTACATCCTTAATTTCCTCTCCAGCTAGAATTCTTCTCATAGATTCAACCATTAACGCACTAAGTACAGTGGCAGTAGTTCCCAACTGATATGTTCTACCATCCTTAGGATCTCTTTCAATAAGCTCAGTTAACTGTTCTACAGGAACTTTCAATGGATTTATTGGTCCTGTAAATGCATCATATACATAGCTTAGAAACTCTGCATTAGAAATTTTCCCGTCTTTATAGGCATCATGTATTCCATTAAATTCAACTATCTTTTCTTGGGTTAATTCTCCTCTAAGAGGTGCTATATTTTCTTTATCATACCTATATACTGCAACCATAGCAGTACCTGCTAAATCATATCCTACTAATACAGGTTTCTTTTCTATTGCTGCCCATTTATGTAATTCATAAACCATATCCAAAGCTCTTATATCTACTCCATCCACTACTATATCTGAATTTGCAACATATTCTCTTGCATTCTCAGAGGTCATTCCACAATCAACACTCTTAGCATTAACATAAGGATTAACAGATCTCATATTCTTTACTGTCATATCAGCTTTGTTCTCACCTATTTGATGAATTGAATATTGCTGCCTGGATAAATTATCAGCAGCAACAACATCAGGATCCATTACTGTAATATTTTCAGCACCAGATCTAACAGACATCATAGCGATAGGATTACCAACACTCCCTACTCCAGCGACAAGAATCTTTGCATTTCTAAAACTTTCTTGTACTTCTGGATCTATAAATTTCTTAGATGAAGCCGTAAGTTGAGAATAAAATTCCTCTTTTGTTAATGATGATGAACTTATATTTTTTTCGGATTTCTGTTCATTAATTACTTCTTTTTCCATTATTTATTCTATTAATTTAGATCTAAGGATATTACTATTTTATCACATTTAACCTAAATAACAAGCCTATAGCATTTGTGTACCTGATTAGAATTAATATACATTGAAAAGAAAAACCTATTTACCAAACTCCCATATTAAAAATCTTCTAATCTCTAAAGGCTCTCCTAATTTAGAAATAGCCTCATCTAAAAGATTTCTCATTATCTTACTCTCATCCTTAAACCATTTCTGTTCTAATAGACACTTCTCTTGATAGAACTTTTCTAATTTCCCCTCTACTATTTTTCCTGATATCTCAGCTGGTTTTCCCTCAGCATCAACCTCTTTTTGAAAAATATCTTTAATCTCATCCAACTTCTCAGTAGGAATACTCTCTTTAGAAATATATATTGGTTTCATAGCTGCTATCTGTAAAGCTAATTCATGAACAAAAGTTCTAAAAGCTTCGTTTTTAGCAACAAAATCTGTCTTACATGTTACCTCTACCATTGAAACAAGTCTTTGTTCTTTACCATGAACATATGTCTCAATGATACCCTCTCCTACTGTTGCACACTCACTTTCAATAGCCTCATCCCAACCTCTCTCTTTAATTAAAGCAACAGCCTTCTCAAAATCCTTACCACTTTCCTCAAAAGCTAATTTACAATGCCCTATCTTTGCACCTGTAAGATTATGTAATCTATTAATTACATCACTTCTACTATTAATATATTCAATGGCCTTTTGCATATCACCCCCTGATTTAGTCAAAGCCTCTTTACAAAGGCCCATACCTGCAGATGTCTTTGCTCTAAGCAATTTTATATCCTCAATAGTTATACCCATAACAGTATATTAACCAAATTATTTTATAGCCTTTAATATCTCCTCCACGGCTTTCTCACCAATACCCTCAAGAGCTAATAGCTCCTCTTTTGTCTTACCAACTAAATCGTCTAATGTGCTAAGTCCCCCAGTTTTTAATGCTTTCTCTATTCTAGCAGAAAGACCAAGATCTTCAATCTTTTTAGAATTAACCTCTGCCTTAACAGCCTCTGCTGCAGCGAAATCTTCATCAAGATTCTTCTCTTTTTTTAAAACTCTAACTACTCCAGTTGTAGCAATAGTCGCTTTCCCCTCTCTCATAGCTTTCATTCTTAATCTTTCATCCTCTTCCATCTTCTCCTGTCTCTCTTTCTCCTGTGCAAATCTCATTCTCATACTCTCTAAATTAGCATTATGATTCTTTCTTAAAGCAACTAATGCCTCAGACTTTTTACCCTGTTTAATTACCTCTCCAAAGAGATTTACAAAAAGATTAATACTCTTTATTGAATCATCATTTGCAGGTATAGGGTAATCTACTAAATCAGGATCACAGTTAGTATCAATCAAAGAAATAACTTCAACACCAGCTATTCTTGCTTCCTTAATTGCATTCTTTTCAACCATACTATCAATCACTATTACAAATCTTGGAAGTTGATCCATAAATTTGATTCCTTGATATATCTTGTTTAACCTCTCTACATCTTTTTCCATCAATAAAACCTCTTTCTTAACCAACCCCTCTCCTCCAGATGCAATTTTCTCTTCCATTTTTACTAAGGTTTGAATAGTACCTTTAATTGAATCAAAATTTGTGAAAAGTCCTCCTGGCCATCTCTTAGTAACATAGAATGCACCACTCTCATTGGCCATTTTTTCAATAATACCAGCAGCTTGACCCTTCGTACCTACAATTAATACATTCTCCTTGTCTATTACCCCCCCAAGAGCTTCTAGAGCACTAGAAAGTAGTTTCCTACCCTTAACTACATCTATAATATGAATTCCATTCCTAACTTCATATATATATTTTTTCATTTTAGGATTCCACGCACTATGTTTATGACCAAAGTGTGCACCTGCTTGAAGAAATGATAATAGTTCAGGAATATCTGTTTTATAGCTTTTCTTTACAGTCTCTGCTTTAGGAGTTTCGACCTTTTTTAAGACCTCTTTTGTTTTTTCCATAATGTTTTTCCTTTTTTCACCTATCTCTATGGGTAGAAATATCTTCTATCCAGGAAATATTTAGAGATATGCGAGATATATATTAAATACGGCTTTGATTATATATCCCCCTAACCCTTTTATCAACCCCCTATATCGATATACTCTTCCAATCATTTTTACCAATTACAATATGATCTAGTAATTGAATACCCACTAACTCTAACCCATCATTAATACTCTTAGTTAAAGAGATATCCTCCTGACTAGGTGCGCTATCTCCAGATGGATGATTATGAGCAAGCAAAACAAACGCTGAGTTATTACTAATTGCAGTATACAGTACCTCCCTTGGAGAAAGATGTGCACAATTCAAAGAACCCAGCGCGATACTTTCCCTACATATATATTCAAAGCGGGAATTAAGACATACTAAATCAACTCTCTCTCTTTTTAAATCTTTCATGTCCTTAAATATCTCATATGCACCATTAGAATCAGTAACTCTTACAATCTCCTTATCAAACAATCCATATATTCTCCTACCCAACTCTATACCTGCCACTATTCTCATAGCTACAACTTTACCTACTCCGCCGATACTAATAAGTTGATCTATATCTAAAAGTTTCTCCTCTTTAACAGAGCTTTTTATAACATTCATAATGGATCTGGAAATCTGTTTGAAGTTTCTACCCTTAATACCACTACCAACAAGTATTTCAACAAGCTCTATATCAGATAGAATTGATATTCCTCCTTTAAGAAATTTCTCTCTTGGTAACATAGAAAAATGTTAGAGGAAACATATTAAAAAGTCTTGAACTACTCCTTTTTTATCTCTTTCTTAAACTCTTTTTTAATATATTTACACTCTGGATACCCACTACAACCCTTAAATGTCTTTCCCCATTTACTTCTTCTCTCAACTAATGGTTTACCACAATCAGGACAGTTCTCATTTAGTAATAGCGGTACGGTACCCTTACAATC
>CAZAUH010000024.1:0-8118 GCA_964488325.1 uncultured Candidatus Saccharibacteria bacterium | reverse complement strand
CCCTTTTTCCTATATACCCAATATCTGCACATACACCGTATGCGTGCTCCAAACTCTCTTTTAACCCCTTATTTCCAACAGTTGCTATTGAGAACACATCCAAAAGTGATCTAATACTTAGACCTAGCCTTAATTCGCCACATATGGTGCGTATAAAATATTTACCCTCTAGGGGATCTAACTTATTTATACAATCTAATACAATCTTACCCTTTGTAAGTATTGAACCTGTACCAGTGGTATTAACAATTTTCCATAAAATATCGTATATGCCCTCTATATCAAGCCCTTTTGATGTAAAATCTTTCTCTTTTACAATCCTATACACCGTATCCCCTATATCCCCACTTTCTCTTCTCAAAGAGTTTAAATCTTTCGAAAAGTAAGTAGATAGAAGGTTAATTAGGCTTTTTTCTGAATAGTTAAACTCCGAATTAACAAACATTGGAGCTACTCTACCCTGTATCATGTAAGAGATTATTTCAACTTCAGTACTATCACATGTCTTAAGAAAATTAGCTAACTCTAAAGACATCTCATTTCTAGATTGAATAGATTCTAATTTTTCAAAAAGCTTACAAAGCTCTGAATATTTATACATACCTTAACTATTTAAAATATATCTTGTATCTCTTGTACTACCCTCCTGTCTAACTAAATTAGACTCAACTAATGAGGTCATATCTCTTCTTAATGTTCTTGTCGATACATTTGGATGAAGAGCGTAAATATCTGATGGTAGTAAGAGTTTCCTCCTGTTTATTAGCTTAAGAATATCTTTCTGCCTACTATTTAATTTTGTATGTACTACTTTCTCTTTTGTAATATTTTCTTTCTTAGGATTTTGTTTCTCTTGAATGGGATATTTAAAAGATGAAGTTGTATTTTCTCCTTTAAAGAGCTTTAGAACAACAAATATCCCTAATATCATTGATAGAAGGTATGTTATTTTTTTAAACATGTTTTTTATTTAATAACTTAAATATATTCTTTTATTTTAAATCGGAAAGAGCATCTCCTGTTGATACATGTACATCCAATGGGACATCTAACAGTATGCTCTCTAACATTATTTTCTTTGCTTCAGATGAAAACTCCTTTATTACATTCTTTTTCGCTTCAAACACTATTTCATCATGTATCTGGAGTAGGATATAAACCTGTTTTGGGTATTTCTTTTCTATCAATGAATAGAGGTTTTTCATTACTAACTTCATAATGTCAGCTTCACTACCCTGTATTGGCATATTAATAGCCTCCCTTGCAGATGCAGCTCTTAGCCTTCTGTTTTGCGACCTTATTCCTGCTATATTTCTTGTAGTTCCAAACATTGTTTGCACATATCCCTTTTCAAATGCTTCATACTCTATCTTTCTCATATACTCCTCTACCCCTTTGTAATGCTCAAAATATGATGCAATATATTCCCCAGCTAGATTTCTATCTATACCAAGAAGAGATGAGAGGCCGAATGCTGTTTGTCCAAATATCATTCCGAAATTAACAGTTTTACCTAAACTTCTCTCTTTATGTGTAATATCTACCATCTTTTTATCTAATACCCTTGCAGCTGTTGCTGTATGAATATCTAAATCGTTAACAAAGTCCTGGGTAAGTAATTTGTCATTGGAGATATCAGCCATAATTCTAAGTTCCATCTGAGAGTAATCCATACCTAATAGTTCAAAACCTTCCCTAGCAATAAAGCACTCTCTTAATCTTTTTGCCCATACTCCCTCAAGAGGTAGGTTCTGTAAGTTGGGATTTATGGATGAAAATCTCCCAGATGTTGTTCCCGTCTGTTTAAAGTCGGTATGTATTGAATGTATTCCATCGCTTTTTACTATACTATTTGAATACAGTGGTTCTATATATGTATTTAGTACTTTCGTTACCTCTCTAAAATACAACAGGTGTTCAATTATCGGATGAATCCCCAACATACTATCTAATATTGATTCTCTTGTACTTCCTTTTGATTTATTAGGTAAATCTAACTCCTTATAAAGGACATCAGAGAGTTGCTTGGGAGAATTAATATTAAACTCATGTCCAACAATACTGTAAACCTCTTTCTTACACTCTTCTATTTCCTTCTCAATATCAGTTTTAATTGAATCTAGTTTCTTCCAATCAATTTGGAAACCCCTACTCTCCATCTGTGAAAGAATAACGGAGATAGGGAGCTCTATCTCGGTTAATGTACTTAGAAGATGTCTGTCAGAGACCTTTAAGAATCTCTCAATACTTTTTTTGGTGTATTCGTATAGCTCAAGGCTATCTATTCTTTTAATCTGTTCAATATATGTATCATCTAATGTATCTAATACCGATTGAATGTCCATTGGGGAGATCTTTTCATTCAATACTTTTGTCGAATACTCAAAAGCCAAATCTTTTATCTTCACATTTCTCTTTTCTGAATGCAGAATATGCTCAGCAAGTAATACATCATAGTAGGTTGATACATCGGCAATAGAAATATTTTTTGAATATGTAACTAGCTCTTCGAAGTTATAGAATGTGACTTTTTTACCCTTAATATATTCAAAGATATCCATTGGTTTAATTAGGATATCCTTCGGGTGTTTCTCTTTGTCTATCCCTCTAATACAAATATATCCTTCTCCACTGTATGACTCCTCATTATTAATATATACAACTCTTAACTCCTCACTCTTTTTTATTATTTCCCTCACCTCGTCTTCATTACTCCATTTCATATCCTCTCCTTTGCTCCCAAACATATCCAATTGAGATTGATTAGTAGGTAATATCTTTTTCCCAAAAATCTCATCTAATCTCCCAATTAATGATTTAAATGCGTACTTCTTGAAAGTAAAATCTAATAACCCTCTATCCAAATCTTTAAGAATACAATCTGTAAGACGTACATCTAAGTTTAAACCTCTCTCAATCGTTGCTAATTGCCTACTAAACTCTGCCTGTTCTACTCCCTCTGCAATGAGGGTTTTAGCTCTTCCCTCTACTTCGTTAATATGTTTGTATATCTCATCCAGAGTTCCATATTTCTTTAATAGCTGTATAGCCGTTTTATCTCCTACCCCCTTAATTCCAGGAATATTATCAGAGGGATCTCCAACCAAAGCTTTGTAATCAACTACCTGTTCCGGTAAATATCCATATTTCTCTAAGGTCTTCTTGCTATCATAAACAACGATATTTTTGAAATTACCATTAGGCAAACATACATATGTACGCTCGTTAATTAGCTGTAAAAGATCTCTATCTCCACTTAGGATATATAGATCGATATCTTCACCATTCCATACTCCCTCAGATACATATTTTGAAACAGCACCTAATATATCATCTGCTTCAAATCCTTCTCTCTTAATTACCGGGATATTAAATGCCTTAAGAATTTCCTCTACAAGAGGGAATTGATCAATGAGAGACAGGTCTGTTGGCTTTCTCGTAGCTTTGTACTCCGTATATATCTCGTGTCTAAATGTTGGAGCATGTGTGTCCATTGCACAGAGTACATATTTAGGTCCGAATATCTTCAATGCCTCAAGTAGCATGACCGTAAACCCATATACAGCATTTACTTGAATTCCTTCTTCCGTTTGTAATGTAGATGGATATGCATGAAATGCCCTATGTACTATCGCATTAGCATCGATAGCTAAAAACACCTGTTTGTCAGATTCCTTTATCATCTCTCTATTTTACATAAGAAAATACTTAACTACAATTACTCTAAAAAGAGAGCGTCAAATTCCTCTTTAGAAACAACTTCGTTCTCAAAAAGTAATTTTACTAATTTTTCTACATACTCTTTTTTCTCAGTAAGTACCCTCTTAGCATCTTCATATGAAGTATCTATTAAACCTTTTACTTCCGAATCTATCATCTCTGCATACTTTTCACTAAAATCTCTCCCACCACCATACGTATATCCTAAGTGCTTTGTCTCTTCCATATCTCCATATTTAACCATACCTAAATTTTCGGACATACCATATTGCGTAACCATCTCTTTTGCAACAGATGTAGCCTGCTCTATATCAGCAGAAGCACCTGTAGAAATTCTCCCAATGAAAATCTCCTCAGCAGCCCTCCCACCTACAGCAGATCTAAGATTTGCAAGTAATTCATCTTTGTAAACATGTTTTTTATCATCCTCTGGTAGATACACAGTCACACCCCCAGCTATACCCCTAGGTATAATGGAGACTTGCTCTACAGGCATTGCATACTTAGTAAATTTAGCAACGATAGCGTGACCTGCCTCGTGATATGCGGTAATTTTAATATCCTCTTCGCCAATAGCTCCCTTCTTCTTTCTACCCAATTTCACTTTTAGATATGATTCTAAAAGATCCCCTTGGGTAACTTTCTTCCTTTCTTCTTTTGCAGCCATGATGGCAGCCTCATTTAAAAGATTTTCTAAGTCAGCACCAGAGTACCCTATTGTTTTTTTAGCTATTAAATCTAAATCTACACCATCTTCAAACTTTTTGTTTTTAGCATGAACCTGAATAATTTCTCTTCTTCCCTGATAGTCAGGCATAGGAACAACAACCAACCTATCAAATCTCCCCGGTCTAAGTATTGCAGGATCTAATACATCTGGTCTATTTGTAGCAGCTAATACAATCACATTCTCCCTATCTTCTAGGCCATCCATTTCAACAAGTATCTGGTTTAAGGTTTGCTCTCCAGCACCAGAGTGCAAAACTGTACCTCTCTTTTTAGCAACAGCATCTATTTCATCGATAAAGATGATGCAAGGTGCAGCCTTTCTTGCTTTAGTAAATAGATCTCTAACTCTAGACGCTCCTGCACCAACTAACATCTCTTCAAATTCAGAACCAGAGGTATGAAAGAATGGTACACCCGCTTCACCTGCAACAGCTCTTGCTAAAAGTGTTTTACCTGTACCAGGAGCACCAGCTAGTAATACTCCTTTAGGAATTCTTGCACCTATATTTAAATATTTCTTAGGGTTTTTCAAGAAATCAACAATCTCTGTTAACTCTTCTTTAACTTCATCTATACCAGCTACATCTTCGAAATTTATACCCGTTTTCTTTCCAAACAGAAGCCTTGCTTTACTTTGTCCAAAATCCATAATCTTACCACCAGATGCCTGCATATTCTTGATTAATATATATACTAATACAAGACCAGCACCCAAAAAGACAAAGGATATAATGTCACCAAAGGTGACTCCTAATCGAGGTTTGTAGTAGTCATTTTGTAAAGTTTTAATATCTACATCCGCATCAGAAAGCATACTATAGAAATCTACACCCTGTGGTATTAATGCATATTTTCTCTCAATTACCTCTTGCCCCTCTACTTTATTACCTTGAGATATCATGACCATATCATCTCTAAGTATTACCTCTTCATATTTACCCTCTGAGATAAAGAGGACTATCTCACTTAAAGCAACCTCTTGGCCTTTAGAAGAGGAATTTAAGAAAGAGTTCACCCCTATTGTTAGTAAAAAGGACATTACTATGAAAACAATAATACTTATTATTGAAATCTTTTTCTTCTGAGGTTTAATCCTAATAATATTCACACCGACATTCTTACTCTCTTTTTTTTCTTCTGACATATCAATAGTTTTTAAAATGAAATGGTAGTGGGAGGTGGGATCGAACCACCGACCTTGGGTTTATGAATCCCATGCTCTAACCAACTGAGCTATCCCACCAAAATATATGCTAATTATATCAAAAATATTACTTGAAATACTATTAATTTGCCTTGCTCGTATATGTACCTGACTCAGTATTAATTTTTAGTTTATCACCCTTCTTTATAAAAAGAGGAACTTGTAATTGATAACCCGTTTCTACTGTAACTAATTTAGTAGCAGAGTTAGCAGTATTACCCTTTACTGCCTCATCGGCAGCAGTAACCTCTAATACTACAGATGCACTCTCTTTAATACTTAAGATATTTCCCTCATATGTCAAAATCAATATCTTATCTCCCTCTTTTAGGAAATTAAGATATGTTCCAACAATAGTTTTGGAGATATTAATAGTTTCGTACGTTTCCATATCCATGAAATAAGCAAAAGATTCATCATTGTAAAGATACTGAACCTCTTTTGTTTCAGGATTGACATATTCTACCTTGGTACCTGATTTAACAGTCTTATTTATTATCTGCCCATTGTCTAACGCTTTCAACTTCATTATTATCAACCCACCCTGCCTTCCTTGGGTCTTAAGCATACGATCCTGTAAAAAAAAGATCCTATTATCCTCTTTAATATACATTCCTTTTACCGGCTGATCTGTTAATGGCATATGATTAAAACATTAATATATTAATACAACAGAGCAATTCTATCACAAATATATATTTCGTTCTAGAAGGTAGGTATAATGGGAGATAAATTTCAAATAAATAACCATGGTTGAAAAACTAGAAGCAGAAGATCCCAATTTTGAAATACTCTTTACAAGAGAAGATATACGCGAAAGAGTTGCAGAACTATCTAATCAAATTACTTTAGATTATTCAGATGATAAAGAAACTCCTTTGTTACTGCTAGGAGTATTAAAGGGTGCCACACCCTTTCTTGTCGATTTATCAAGAAGTATTCAACACCCCAACCTACTAATAGACTATATGGGCGTAACAAGTTACGGATCTGGAACATCCTCCTCAAGGGAACCACAAATTACATTAGATGCAAGAATTCCACTTAATGATAAAAATGTGATAATAGTGGAAGATATTGTAGATACAGGATATTCAATAGACATATTATTAAATATTTTGAAAGCAAGAAAACCAAAATCTCTTAAAGTTTGTGCCTTCTTATCAAAACCTGACAGAAGAGAAATTGATGTCCCTATTTCCTACTTAGGTTTCTCAATAGACGACCTATGGGTACAAGGATACGGACTTGATACAAATGAAAGAGGTCGGAACTGGCCATATATTGCATTCAAGAAATAAGGGGAATGGTTGCGGGGGTTGGATTCGAACCAACGACCTTCAGGTTATGAGCCTGACGAGCTGCCACTGCTCTACCCCGCGATATTAATGACCCTGATTATACTCTAAAGAAAGGGCTACTTCAAACTCCAACAGCTACAAACTCAATCCATTCACCTATGTTATTTCCCTTTTCATATATATTCTCTACCTTAGGATGCACAATTGATTTAACCTCCTTTTTTGCTAATTCTAAATTAGACTCTGGTATTACAAAAACAATCTCGCCCTTTCCCCCAAAGTTCAACCTATCTCTTGCCTCTTTTTCAAGATATTTATCTGTAGACATATCTTTAATACCTATAGATAGATGAAGATTAGTTAATCTTAAATCCTCTACCTCCTGTTCTGCTTTTTTTAATATCTCTAACTTTTGAATAGTAATTTTAACAGAATTAAACACGGAAAAAAGTATCACTGCTGATATGGCTAATGCAGATATCTTAAATATCCAGTGGTTTGATATAAGAGAGATTTCTACCCCACTGCTACTCTTTAATACCCTATCTCTACTTTTAATATTAATTCTTTTATCCATACAAAAATATTATCAAATATACGGAATTTGTTCAAAGTAACACTGTAGTTTTTATTATTGATATTCTCTATTGAGTGATGCTATAATCTAATAGTTTATATACTAGGTCGTTTTAAATTAGACATTTTTAATAAATTGGAAAGAATATCAAACCCTCTATTTGCTAAGTATCAAGAAAGTTTTGCTAGCGAATTACGTAGTAAAGGTAGATCTGACGCAACAGTTATAGCATATGCGAAAGATATCGAGCAGTTGCTCAACTTCTTTTCAACAAGAGGGATTACAAAAATCCAGGAAACTACAATCGTCGACTTAGAAGCATATAAGAAACACCTACAGGATAATAACTATACACCAAAGAGTATTTCAAGAAAGATAAATAGCACCCGAACTTTCTATAGGCACCTTTTAGAAAGCTCCATTATTACTGATAATCCTGCAGAGAAATTGGCACATCCAAAGTTTGAAACTAAACCACCAAGAGTACTATCTGAAATGGAGTATAGAGCACTTAGAGATGTAAGTAGGGTTGATATAAGGCTCTACTCTATTGTAGAGGTCTTACTTCAAACAGGAATAAGGATTGG
>CAZAUH010000023.1:0-8912 GCA_964488325.1 uncultured Candidatus Saccharibacteria bacterium | reverse complement strand
TCTGTTCTTAATCTATCTAATGATTCCTGTTTTCTATCTTCCTCAATTGGATCTCCCATGTAATTATTTGATTAAATATAAATAATATACGTATTATACTAAAAATATATGTATAAAATAAAGAGATCTTTGAAATTACTTAAGAAGAGTATCTATCTTCTTTAATAGCTCATCAATACTTAGAGATTCCATTAGATCATTTCTAATCTCTTGAGATCCCACAAAACCTGAAACATATGATTTAATAAATTTCTTTAACATATTAAAATCCTTTGTATCACCCCAAGTATCTTTAAAAAGAAGAACATGTCTTCTTAATGTTTCGTATGACTCCTTTAACAGAATATCCTCTCTACCACCAAATACCCACGGGTTATTAATAGCAGCTCTCCCAATCATTACACCATCTACCCTAAATTTCTCTGCATACTCATTAGCCTGTTTTAAAGATTGTATCTCTCCATTACCAAATATTAATGTCTTCTTTTTCATCTCATTTCTTAAATCAACACAGGGAGTAATTCTACTCCACATAATCTTTTTAGATCTAAAACCAACAGCCGTTCTACAATGGATTGTAAGTACATCAAGATCTTGTTCAAGTAAAAACCTTATCCATTCCATATCATAATCATCCCATCCTAATCTAGTCTTAACAGAGATAGGTAGGCCACTACCACCCTCTCTTGTACTTTCAATAATCTCTTTCACATAACCTCTATCCGCCTTTATCATTCCACTACCATTAAATTTTGAAGTTACATTTTTTACAGAACAACCCATATTAATATCTATACCATCAAAACCTAAGTTCTTAACTAAGCGCGCAGCATAGTAATAATTATCTGGATTAACTCCCCACAGTTGTACCACTATTGGTTTCTCTAAAGGATCATATCTTAACCTATGCATTACCTTATCCCTACCTAAACTATTCAATCCCTCTACATTTACAAACTCAGTATAGAAAAGATCAGGTCTTTGGATAGATGCAACCATCTGTCTAAATACAGTATCTGTTACATCCTCCATTGGGCAGAGGGATAGTATTGGTTTTTCAAAGGTTTCATATATACTCATAATACATGGATTGTACCATATACCCATTATCTTGAAAAAATATGTGAATTACAATACAATTACTATGTATTACTGCCTTAAATATGATACAAAAAAATATATTAACAAATAGTGAGGGACAACAGCTATTAAATGAGAGTAGAGTAGATAGCATCTTAAGCATACTTGGATATACCATAAAAGAATTCCTTAATTGGTGGTATATAAAGATGAGTATATGGCATTTAAAAATGTTAGGAAGAGTATCCGAACTACTAGATGACAATCTCTCTATATCACTTCTTCTTAAACATTTCTTTTTACCATGGCATAGAGATTACTCCTTCATAGGATATGTTTTTGGTATATTAATAAAATTGATATATCTCCCATTTGCAATTATTTCATATCTCCTTCTATCAACTCTCTATATTCTTCTTATACTAGTATGGTTACTACTTCCACCTGCTACAATATTTTTCATTTTAAAATCACTACTTAGTATCTAATGGCAATTGATTATGGATGGCAAAACAGAACGGTAATAGGACATCATGAAAAGGATACTGATACTTTTGAACTTGTAGAAAAGACATTACCTATACTGACAAAGGAATCAGATGCGCTTTTCTTAATAACAAGAGATCAGTTCTTTACAGTATCTACTCCACAGATTTCTAATGTACTTACAAATTACCTTAAATACAACAAGGTGTATGATAATATTAGATTAATAGCGAATGTACTTTTGATTCCCGGCCTCTTTATAGCTTTTGGATATCTTCTAAGACAGTTAGGTGTATTAGAAAAAATTGAGATTGTAAATGAATTTCTTTCAAGTGGTATAGCTGATGTACTCTTTGGGCTCTCAATCTTTAATGTCTTTTTACTCTGGCATGACTATTACAAAGATAAAAGTCATCCTGTAAGATTACCTAAAGCAGAGAAAATACCCATTAATGATATAGAGGAGATACGTAACTCTGGTTTTAAATTCGGTAGATATGCTCATCTTGAAGCAATTAATTTTGTAAATGAATTAACCCTACAAGTAATATGTAACAATACGAAAAATAATGAGATTGATATCTCTACTGTATTTACAGAATTACTGGTATATCCCGAGATACAAGAGATATTTAAAAGAGCAAACATTACGATAACGGAAAATATCTTTAAAGAAAATGATGTAACAAAGGATACTCTCCCAAAATACTCATATACTGCAATTAGAAGCATAGTAATCTACGCCCTTAATGAGGCACTACTGACATCATCAACTGAGATACAACCTAAACATCTCCTACTAGCACTCTTTAATGTATTTCCCGTTCTAGGTCAGATTCTTTTCTCCCAGAACTCATCAATAGATATACTAAGAGAGGTTGTAAGATACCAATCATATGAAACAGAAAAGAAGAAACTCGCTCACTACTTTAATCCTAATGTTCAATATTTTAGAAAGGGTGGTATAGCTAAAGCTTGGGTATATGGATACACCTTTATCCTTAGCCATTTCGCAAAAAATCTAAATGAATTTATCATAAAGGATAGGGATATATATGGAATTGGACATGATGATGAGATAGATGCCTTAGTATCAGTATTAGGTAAGGTATCTGGTAGAAACGCGCTGCTAATCGGAGATCCCGGAGTAGGTAAGTCAAGTATTGTATTGGGAATTGCTCAGAAAATTAATCATGGAGACGTTCCATTACAGATAAAGGATAAAAGGATCTTACAATTAGATATAAATGGATTAATTGCACAATCATCCAAAGAGAAGAATTTAGAACTCCTTCTATCAAAATCTATGAAAGAGTTAGAAAATGCTGGTGATGTTATTCTTTACATAGACGAAATGCAGGAGTTAATCCCATCTAAAGCAAGTGAAAGTGGTCACTCTCTTGCCGGTATTCTTTTACCATATATATTAAATAGTAAGTTTCCAATAATAGGGACAGCAAATTACTCAGACTATAAAAAGTATTTTTACAGTATGGAATCCCTTAGACAATCTTTTACTAATATTGAAATAAAAGAGATATCTGCTGTAGATGCATTACAGATACTAGAAACAAAGATATCTCAACTCGAAAGAAATTTTAATATTTACATTACCTTCTCATCTTTAATTAGTGCAGTAGAGTTAGCACAAAGGTATAACAGAGAAAGGAAGTTACCAAGTAGTGCAGTTCAATTAATTGAGTCTGCATGCTCATGGGCACAAACAAGTGGAGTAGATATTCTTACAGGTGAACATATCTCAAAAGTACTTTCTAATCAAAAAGGTATACCAATTGGAAGTGTAAACCCACAGGAAAGTACTCGTCTAATGAAATTAGAAGAGAATATGAGAAAAAAGATAGTTGGTCAAGAAGATGCCATTCAAGCTCTTGTAGAAGCTCTTAAAAGAGCACAAGTTGATATTAGGAATCCCAACAAACCTATCGGGACATTCCTGTTCATGGGACCTACTGGAGTTGGTAAAACCCATATATCAAAAGTATTAGCAGAAGAATACTTTGGTAGTTCATCCGATATGATTAGGGTTGATATGTCTGAATACAAAAGTATCGATAGTGTCGAGAAATTTCTAGGAGGGGAAAGTAATTCAAATATACTTAGTAAAACCTCTATCTCTTTAATAGATAGGATTAAGAGTAATCCATTTACAGTTGTACTTTTTGATGAAATGGAGAAAGCACATCCCCAGATATTAGATCTGTTTTTGCAGATTTTTGATGAGGGTAGACTTACAAGTACATTAGGAGAAACTGTAGATTTTACACATAGTATTATCATCTGTACAAGTAATATTGGAAGTCCAATACTTCTTGATTTACTTGGAGATCATACTACTACATGGGAAGAGGCAAAAGACAGGGCATTAATAGAACTTAGACAAGCTATTAAACCAGAGCTGCTAAATAGGTTTGATAAAGTATTAGTATTTCGTCCTCATAATATTGATAACCTTTCTAAAATCTCAGAACTTCTCTTACAGGAGCTAGCACAAAGACTCTCGGATAAAAGTATCAAATTAACATGGGGAAATGTAATACCTCAGTTAATAGCTAGTAAAGCGAATGAGCCAGGACTAGGTGCTAGACCAATTAAAAGATATATACAGGATAATATTGAGGGAAATATAGCGAAGGAAATGGTCGAGGGAAAGATTACCTCTGGACAAGAAATTGATATCAAAGAGAGTTGGATAATATAGTTGGTTGCAAGAATTAAGATATTAAAATATAATACAAAGTTTAATCTAGTATAAATAGTTATGGGAGCATTACCAAAAAGAAAAATATCTAAAGGTAGAAAGAACAGAAGAAGAGCTCAAGACTTTCTAAGTAAGCCTCAGATGTCTAAGTGTCCAAAGTGTGGGAAAGTTAAGAGACCTCATTTTGTATGTGAGTTCTGTGGTTACTACGGAGATGGTAAAGATTTAAAAAGTAGTAAAGAGAAATAAATAGTAATTCTTTAATAAATGAAGAAAGCAACAGATCCAAGGCACTTGTCTAGAGAGTTAGCATTACAATCTCTTTTTTCACAAGATTTTGATATCAATGAAGAAAGTAAAGAGAGTTTTGGTCTATCTGAATTAGCAGCTATAGATGAAATAGATACCTTTAATGAAGAACTGTATAATAGATTAGTAGCGGGTGTTACAGAGAAACAGCAGGAGATAGACGAAACTATTACAAAGTTCGCACCACAATGGCCAATATCACAGATGAAATTAGTAGATCTACAAATACTTCGTATTTCAATATATGAAGGCTTTATTGAAAAGATTACACCACCTAAGGTAGCAATTGATGAAGCTATAGAGTTAGCAAAGGAGTTTGGAGGGGATAGTAGTAGTAAATTCGTTAATGGGGTACTTGGAGCAATATATAACATACATAAAGATGAATAATATAGAGAATTTTGAAAAAAATATTGGTATCAGTTTTTTAAACAAAGAATATCTTACTCAAGCACTTACACATAGATCCTTTTTAAATGAGCATAAAGATTGTAGAAATAATAACGAAAGGTTAGAGTTTTTAGGAGATGCTGTATTAGAACTAATTATCTCTGATTACCTCTTTACAAAATTTCCTGATAGACCAGAGGGAGAATTAACTAGTTTTAGATCAGCATTAGTAAAAACGGATAGTTTGGCTAACACAGCTAAAGAGATAGGAGTCGGGGATAATATATTACTTTCGAAGGGAGAGGAAGATACAGGTGGAAGAACAAAGAACTACTTACTTGCAAATGCTCTTGAAGCTATAATTGGGGGAATATACTTAGATCAGGGATATGATATGAGTAGGGAATTTGTCTACAATCATTTAATTCAGAAATTGGATCATATTGTTAAGAACAGATTAGATATTGATAGTAAAACGAAGATTCAGGAAATAGCACAAGCCAAATACAGAGTAACACCTGTATATGATGTAACAGACGAACAGGGACCAGATCACGATAAGCAATTTACTGTTGTAGTAAAGATTAATGACCAAGCAATTGGAGAAGGAAAGGGCAGTAGTAAGCAAAGAGCAGAAGAGAATGCTGCTACAAAGGGTTTAGAATATTTACAAAATGATAACATTTAGCTTGAATATTAATATATCATCTGTTAAAATAACTCTGCTATGTTAAAAATTAGATTAAAAAGAACGGGAAGAAGCGGACAACCACACTACAAAATAGTGGTTATGGAAAGTCATCAACCAAGAGATGGTAAGAGTTTTGAAGAGATTGGATACTACAATCCAAGAACAAAACCTACAACCTTTGAAGTAGATAAAGAGTTAGCTGCTAAATGGTTATCTAAAGGTGCACAACCTTCAGATACTATTGCACAGTATTTTGTTAAGCTTGGATTAATTAAATCTCTTAAAAGAGGTTCTACAAAACCAAGTACAACAAAGAAAGAAAAGAAGAAAGAGTAATCTCTTCAATCCTTTTGTATATACTTCTGGTATTATTTTTTTAGTAAAGGTATAATTGCCTGATAGAACTTAATTTAGTTTTCTAAAAAATGAAAGAACTACTAGAGCATATTATTAAATCAATTGTTAACTATCCAGATGATATTTCAATTGACGAGAGAGAAAGTATTGATTTCCCTGGTTTAACAATATTGGAAATAGATGTTAATGAGAATGATAAGGGTGTAATAATCGGAAGAAAGGGAAGAACTATTAATTCAATAAGGGATATTATTACAATAAGTGCAATAAGAAATAATAAAAGAGTAAGAGTAATTCTTAAGGATGATAGGGTAGCACATGAGAGCGTACCACAAGAGCAAGAAGAAGATATGTTGCAGGACGAGATCTAATCTAGACTCTCCGCTTTCTTCTTAAATACTTCAACAATATCTTCGTATTCTGTATAAGGCTGGAAAGGAGAATATATACTAGGCTCCTTTTCATCTTCAGCCATATAGTACCCACTTATTCGTAGAGAGATACTCCATGTTTCAGTCGAAAGTTCCTCATTCTCTCTTGCACTAACTTCAACATTCTCAAGTCTTAACATATATGGAGATACATTTTGAGCATCATCTAAAAACGTAACAACCTTGTCATATGCCCCACTATATCCTAATGGTCCAGTAACTCCATTAATACTATCCGAAGATGAAAGTTCGCTTATTTCTAATTCCAAAGAGGTTGCAAGACCATCTAAATAGTAAACGAGATCTGATACTAACAATATTTTAGGAATTACCAATCTAAAAGTTAATACATCCTCATTAAGTTGATTCTCATCTAACTTCTTTAACTGCTTATCTAATTTTTCTAACTGATCAATTTTTTCCTGGGTTACTTTTATTTCATCGAGATACTCAAATGCAGACTTTACCATTGGAACAAATACTGCAAAAGAAAGAATTACAAATACAGCACCCGATGCAATAGGAATAATAAGATCACCAAAGCCAAGTTTAGTATTTTTAACTTTTTTACTTATTACCTCCATTTCCTGTTTTTTCTTTTTTGCTGATTGTGATGTTAATAATCCCATATTTATTCGTTCTTAAAATTTTCTAAAATAAGCTTTCCTTCAAAAGAAAATGTTGCACCATCTTCTCCCTTACTTACAGAACCTAAATTAATCGTTTCTATATTTTCATTTATACCCAAAAGATACCACAATCTCGATAACTGTTCTAAATCTGGAGAATTACCAGAAACTTCAAATTCTAACTCTTCAGAAATAGTAATACTCCTATATGAAATACCACTTACCTTTGCTGCCATTTCATTTAAAAATTCCATAATCTTTTTATGCGAGAAACTACCTTTTTTTACATCCTCGTACAGTTTAATCCTTGATAATATTGCATTATTAGAAATTATCTTATCCATTTTAGAATTAACACTCTTTTCTATCCTAGCTAAAGAGCTTTTTTTGGAATTAAGTTGAGCTTTAGAAAGTATATTAAAACCAACAATACCTATTGCAATAGTAGCTAAAATGATAATACTTAATAGAGACCCAATATTTAAAGTGTTCTTTTTTCTCACATGAACCTTTTCCTCCTTAGTCATAGAGGGAATTAAATTCACACCCTCTCCAACCTGATTTTCAAGAGGTTGAGCTAAAGTAGGTTGCTCTTGTGAAGGCTTCGGAACATCTTTAAGAAAAGGATTAGGAGGTTGTTGAGTCTGAGTTACATCTTGTGGAGTACTATTTACTTGTGTTTTATCTTCGTTATTCATCTTTTAATGCTAAACCTATTGCTACAGAGTATGAAGAGCCCGACTTAACAACTAGGTTCTTAAATTTATTCTCTACTGCTATATTTAACCACGGATTTGCAATTTGTGCACTAACCCCTAGTGATTTAGATACATACTCTGTTAAACCAGGTAATAGAGCACCATCTCCATTTAATAGATATTCATTCGGAGGACCACTCATTGTTTTATTTTTATAAAACTCTACACCTCTTCTAACCTCTATCATGATTGATTCAATTATTGGACTAAGTGCACTATATATCTTTCCCTCTAAAACAGTAGGAAGTAATCCATAATTCCTTTTAAACTCTTCAGACCTATTAAAATCAAAATTGAATTTATTTACTATAGCTTGTGTTAGAGCATCAGACCCAATAGATATACTTTGTGAAAATACTAAAGCCCCATTTATCATAATGCTCATATCCGTGCTATTAGCTCCAAAGTCTAACATTACACAATCCTTTTTCTTCGAAGACCTAAACATAGCCCTACCCATAGCTACAGATTCCGTTTCAATAGCGATAAGATCTAGATTGGCAAAGTTAGCGACATTCATATATATTTCTATTATCTTTTTAGGAGCAGCAACTAGTAATACTCTTGGAGCATTCTTCTCCTCATTAAATCCTATAATTACATAACTCATCTGTACCTCATCTATTGGAACAGGTATATACTGTTTAGCTTCATAATATACAGCTTGTTTTAATTCTTCTTTTTTTACACCAGGAAATTCTAAAAATCTAGTAAAAACAGAAAACTCAGGTAATGCCATAACCACGTTAACATTTTTAATCTTTGAATTAGAGTAGAGTAATTTTAAAGCTTCTCCTAATTTCTTTTGATCCTGTCTTTCTTCACTATTAATCACTCCTTTTGGAGTTAATTGAGTACCTAAATTAACCAATTGTGGTGTAGAGAGAATGTTTTTAAGTTCTACGGCTTTAACAGTATGTGTTCCGAAATCTATGCCGACATGATCTGGCAGCTTTGCCATAGTATTGGACAGTTAAATTATAGCTATTAATATAATAGCAGAAAACTAGTAAGGTTTTAATCCCACCTCTGTCTTTTGCATCATAAAATCATTACCAAAAA
>CAZAUH010000022.1:0-9307 GCA_964488325.1 uncultured Candidatus Saccharibacteria bacterium | reverse complement strand
AATAGTAACAAATCCACCAGTCGTGACAAACCCACCAATAGTAACAAATCCACCAATAGTAACACCTCCTCCGGCAACAGCTAATGCTGAAACAATTAGAGACTTACAAGATCAATTAAGTGAACTAAGAGGGGAAAATACGTGGGAACAAAGATCTGCTTCTTATGCTAAAGATATAGAAGCTCTTGATAATATAAATGCTACTAGACCACTTACGATTGCAGAAAAAGCTCAATACTTTGATCTACTAAAACAGAAGGAATATATAGATAAAAATGTAATAGCACCAGTTGAACAAGAAAAAGAAAAGAAAAGAATTAGAAAGGAAAAAATTATTAAGATAGTTGCAGGAGTAGTTGGCGCAGGAGTAGCTCTAGCTACACCAGCAGTAGGAGTTGCAGCTGTACTTGCTGTAACACTAGGTGGAAGATTAATTGGAAAGGGCTTAGCTAAATGGGGAGCAAATCTTAGAAGTAAATCAACTGCAATGAAGTATGAAACTAGAAGAGGAAAAACTCTTGAAGAACTCTCCGAAATGGATACAAAAATTAAACGTAGAGAGATGTGGGGTAAAAGATTAGGTGAAGCCTCTGCAGTATTTATTGGAGGTGCAACAGGATATGGCCTTGGAAAAGCTGTTCAAAGTATTTTTGGTTGGGGACAGGGAGCAACCCTTGAAAGCAGTCCTACAACAGGTGAGCCAACTCAACCAGGAGGGCCAGCTCCACAACCGGAAGTTCCTGCTCAAGAATTACCAACTTCAGAGATTCCAACTACCAATATTCCAAATTCAGAATCTGTACTTGTTGAAAATGGAAGAATAAATCTTGATGGAAGTGCATGGCATGGTAATCTTGCAAATGGTCCTGCTCAAGACACCTTGCTTGGAGGAGAGCTTAATTACTCAAACTATAACGGAGGAATATCCGAAATGGCTTCCCGTTCACTTGAGAATGATTTAATTGAAGCTGGAATAACAAGACCACAATTATTTGAAAACCTCGAAACACCACAAATACACCGATTACTTACTGGGTATTTTGATGCTATTAAAGCTGGAAACACAACTCCAGACCTTTCTCAAATGCTTGATAGTGTTAAACCGGGTGTTTCTGATATATTGATTAAGAATTAATTAGATTAATTAAATACATAAATATATGACAAATATTATCAATAAAATAAAAGAACTTGGATTAGAAGATCAACAGGCAAATGAACTCTTTGAGTTACTGTCTGAAGAAGTAGTAGAGGTTCTATTTGACGATTTAACAGAAAAGTCTACTGATGAGGAGTTAGCTATCATTGAGTCTAGAATTAAGGAAGCTAAATCTACTGAACATTTTGAAAGTATAATTAATGAGATAGCAGTTACTATATATGGAGATGAGGCACAAACCGAAGTAGAAAATATCTATCTAGATTTAATAGATCAACTTAAAGAAAATGCTGCAGAAGCTAAAGATCTAATAAACAAAGCAAATAGTGGAGACCCTCAAGCACAAGAGTTACTTAGTAAAGCACAACAAACTGAAGAATTTAATAATATAACAGGGCAGCCTACTACTTAAGAGGATGATTCTTCTTAACAGTTTCTTCTGCAAACTTCTCACTTGCATGTACATACTTAGTTGTAGTCTCTAAACTTTCATGACCTAAAAGAACCTGCAACGCTACTGGACTAGCACCATCCTCTGCCATATACGTTGCAAAACCATGTCTAAGACTATGTGCTGATGTAGGTATCTGTATACCTAATCTCTTTCTATAATCCGCTATTTTTTCTTGAAAATAGTTTGTAGATAATCTGCAATTTGGTTTTTTACTTCCCATACCAACAAAGGGAATGAATAGAGCAGGGGAGTTGAATTTTTCTAAGAATTTATTCATCCTATACTCTTCAATAAGTTTAATATATTTTCTATTCTCCGAATCAAAAACCTCTAAATTTAAACCTTGAGAAATTGGCTCCCCCGAATTAGTTTCACGATGTTTCATGTTTTCGGTATCAACCCCAATATCAGTAAAAAGTTTATCTATATTACCAGGCTGTTCCTCTTTTTCTCTATCTGAAAAAGCATACTCTAATCTTAACTTCAAATACTTATTCAACCAACCCAAAGATCTACCTGTCATAAATACAGCTCTTTCCTTTTTACCCTTACCAAGAATATATAATCTACCCTGTAAATTTAATTGCTCTATATTTAATCCTATTAGTTCAGATATTCTCATTCCCGTTGCAAAAAGCATCTCTAACATACATCTATTACGCAGTGCTACACGTTCATCTTTCTCAAATTCCATAGGAGATTGTATTAATCTAGTTAAATCTTCTAAAGATGCTACCTTTTTAACCTTTTTATCAGCCTTAACCATCTTTATAGCATCTGGAGGAACAGGAATATCTAAATCCCATTCAATTCTAAATTTAAGATATGATCGAAGTGCAGATAACATTCGATTAATACTTCTAACATCCAAACCATTTATACTTCTTGCTCTAGAATTTAATGGCCTTTGTAAAATACCCAATGATCCATACACCTTACCATACACAATAGTCAGGAAGTCATCCTCATACACCTGTGGAGAACCATCTGTGACCTTTTTAGTATTTTCATCTTCTTCCACAGGTCTGTTCGTACCACTTAATTTTTTCTCGGGCCTTCCTGAGTCGCTAGCAGCTTCGCCCCCACTTTGTGCTGTATTAACAACACTATTCAAGTATTTCCCCCTTATTCTATCCAAATCTTTCAAATGGTTACCACTCCCAAGGTACCCTTTATAGTTAGAAATGTCTTCTTTAGATAGCTTATTAAAATCAATATTATTAAAGTGTAAATACACACTAAATATAGAAAGATCTCTGGCATAATTAATAATCGTTTGGAAGCTATATGCATTATTCTGTAGATATAAAAGGTACTTGTCTTGCTCAGGTAACTTAGGAATACTGTTTAATAGATATGGTTTCTTCATATGTATATATTAACTTTTTAAAAAATAATGTCAAAGTAGGGGACTTTTTCATTTTTCCCATAGATACAACAGATAGAGGATATATAGGAAAATATATATGGGAAATAGAAAGTTAAAATGTTTTTCATTTTAATATATTTTTATCTTTCTTTTAAATTAAAAAAATCTTATGTGATAAGTACTCTCCGGGTTATATTAGTATATGACCGCATATAAGAATGATTATACTCGGTTGTATTGTATAGAAAATCATAACATATTGCAACAGGGGAGATAGTACTCTATCACTACTGACGCATACCCACTTACTGGTACTTAAGTACTTCTATATTAATTACATATATACATATTTATTATTAATGTATTAGCACTTAGTTATCCACAGTGATATTACTATAGGGCGTGTGAAACTATGGGCCATTTCTTGTTATGATCCCTACTCCCCTACTTTCGTATTATTATATGAAAATATTCAAAATAAAATTTACAACAACAACTGCAATTAATGCCAAAATATATAGAATCAATTCAATATTAAACTGCGATCTATTAAGCTTCATATTGGCTACCCCGATACCAACAAAGTACCCTATCGTTGGTGATAGTGCAGAAACCTCATGTAAAATACCAGCAAGAAAAGATCCTAAAAACATAAAGAACACAATCAAAGATACCAGAATAGTTTTACGAGATAAAAGTAACCCCTCATATCCTAAATTCCTTAAGTGTATATACGAAAGAAACAGTGTTATCCCAAACTCCAAAGGTAATAGTATATAAATTGGTAATTGTAAAGATAGAAGACCAAATGTTATAAAGAAGATTGATAATGTAGAAATAATATATGATGTTGTTCTACCTACATTTACTAAAGGAATATTTTTATATAGATTTACATTAAAAACATTCGCCATTAAAAAGGATATGTATGTACTTACAAATACCAATCCAACTAATATTAAAAGAAGTATACCCTCATAGATACGACTAAATTTCTCTACAAAGAATAACTGAATAAATAGATATTCTGACATTACAAAGAGAGAGCTATGTAGAAGAAAAGGTAAAGATTTTATCTTAACTTGGAAATCAAATGCCCATACTAAGCCAATAAATGAGAAAACCAAATAGATCAAAGCTGTAATTAATATCCTAAATATTGTAGGATCCTGATCTTTTATTATTGTCTGTACAAAAACAGAAAGACCAATTAAGAAAGCGATCATTAATAACTTCCCTCTCTTTACTGAATCCTCATTTGTATTTACTACTTTTTCTACTTCCATATACTCTCTACATATTTTATACCTTTTGCTGTTAAAACTCTTCCCCTTGAAGTTCTCTTTATTAAACCACACTTCATAAGATAGGGCTCGTGCACATCTAAAATTGTAGATACCTCCTCTGATACACTCGCAGCAAGAGTAGACACACCAACAGGACCACCATCAAAATTGAAATATATAACTCGAAGTATCTCTCTATCAATATTTTCTAATCCAATATCATCAATTCCCAATAATTTCATTGTACCATTTACAGTATCCACATTAACAAAATCCTGGTTCTTACTCTGAGCAAAGTCTCTTACCCTCCTAAAAAGCCTTAACCCTACCCTTGCAGTACCCCTAGAAGCAATTGAAAGAAGTTTGAGAGCATCTTGGTCAATATTAATAGACCAGAGCTTAGATGCTCTTTTCAGTATCTCTATCATATCCTCATCACCAAAGAAATCTAACCTTTGAATTAACCCAAACCTATCTCTCATAGGAGAACTAATCTTGCCTATCTGTGTAGTAGCACCTATTAATGTAAATGGTTCTAAACTAAGTCTAATAGTTTTTGCAGATGGTCCCTTTCCCATAACGATATCTAACGCCCTATCCTCCATAGCCGGATACAGTATCTCCTCTACTACCCTAGATAGTCTATGTATTTCATCAATAAAGAGAATATCGTTTTCTTTTAGATTCGTAAGGATCGCGGCTAAATCCCCCTGCCTATCAATAGCAGGACCGGAGGTAATTCTAATAGAGGAACCAACCTCATTAGCGATAGCTAAAGCGAAGGTAGTCTTACCAAGTCCTGGAGGACCGTAAAAGAGTATATGATCCAAAACCTCTCCTCTTTTTTTAGCAGAACTAATCATCATCTTAATAGTTTTCTTTTCCTGTTTTCTACCAATCATTTCATCAATTTTTGATGGCCTAATTTTTTGTTCTGCCTCCTCTACCTCAACATCCTTAACCACTACCCTACTGTTTTTTAAGATGTTTTTCTCTTCTGTTTTTTTACTAGATTTAATCATATTTATTGTGCTAATACCTTTTTAATCAAAACCTCTATACTCATATCTTCTTTCTTAAGTAGCTCCCCTCCTCTTTTTATACACTCCTCCGATTCCTTACCATTAAAACCTAATACTTTAAGAGCCTCTTTTAATTCATCTAACCTAATATCACTTTTAGCAACCCCTTCCTCCCTATCAAAATCTATTCTGCCCCTTAACTCCAAGATGACCTTTTGGGCACCCTTAAGACCTAATCCAGGGGTTTTACTAAGTAACTTAGAATCTCCCTCTAATACGATCTCTTTTACTCTTTCCATACTGTATGTAGAGAGTATAGACAAAGCTGACTTAGGACCGATACCAGACACTGTTAGAAGTTCTTCAAAAAAATCCCTCTCCTGTTCTGTATTAAATCCATATAGCATTTGACTATCCTCTCTTACCTGAAAACTTGTATAAAGAGATATTTCTTTATCATTATCAACAAATCTAAATTGGGAGGTAACAAATACTCTATATCCAACCCCAGATTGAATTAAGACATCAACATAGTTTCTCTTCCCAATCATATTCTTCAATACTTTACCAGATATATATGAAATCATTTTTAAATATTTAATATATTAAACTAATTCATCCATTTTTAATCTATCAAAACATGCAACAGATATAGCTAATGCATCTGCGACATCATCCGGTTTAGGAATCTCCTTTAGATTAAACATTATTCTAACATTTTCCCCAACCTGATTTTTAGTAGCTTTACCATATCCTGATATACTACTTTTTACCTGTAATGGTGTAAATTCGTGTACAGGTATATTACTCTGTTGTAGAGTGAGTAAAATAACTCCCCTAGCCTCTCCGACAACAATCGCTGTTTTAGCATTGTTATAAAAGAGGATTGTCTCTAAACCAGAGTAGTTAGGTTTAAACTCTTTAATAATCTTACTCATATCGGAGTATAGCTCAAGTAATCTTTCTCCGACAGATAGACCCTTCTGTGTTGTAATAGCACCATAATCTATTGGATTTGAATTGCCATCTTTATCAAAATCAACAATAGCCCAACCTGTAATAGCTATACCTGGATCTATTCCTAATATTCTCATATGTCTTGTATTTAATTTACTCAAGATTACTCCAAACACTCTGCACGTCATCATGATCATCTAATCTTTCTAGTCCATCTTGTGCCTTCTCTAAATCTTTTTCTGAAAGAGATTTCGTAACCTTAGGTTCTTTGATAATCTCAGCCTCTTCAATTACATATCCCAATTTAGATATACTCTCTCTAACCTTAGATAGATTCACAAAAGATGTATATACCTCTAAACCCTCTACTCCATCTATATCTATCTCTTTTATATCCTCAATTCCATCTATATCCATAAGTGTGATCATAACCTCTTCCCTATTATCTTTAACATATATGTCCTCTCCTCTATATTTTTCAGATTTTTGCATATGACCACTCTTAATGATAATAAGACCCCTTGTTTCAAAATTCCATGATACAGAACCACTATCTCCCATTCTGCCTCCTATCTCGTCAAAAAGCATTCTTAAATCAGAAACTGTTCTATTCTTGTTATCCGTTAAAGTATCAACAAGTATTTGAATACCACTATGTCCAAACCCCTCATAAGTTATCTCTTCGTAGGTAATACCATCTGCCCCTACACCCGTACCCTTTAATACAGCCTTTTCAATTCTATCTATTGGAAATCCCTCTTTCTTTGCTTTTTCAATATACAATCTTAAATTAGGATTCATATTTGGATCTCCTCCTCCCTGTCTTGCAGCATGAGTAATCTGTGCAGAGAGTTTAGAAAACACCTTTCCCTTCTTAGCATCATTAATCGCCTTCTTATGCTTAATTGTTGACCACTTTGAATGTCCAGACATATATGTATAAAAACACTTAATATATACTGTTATTCTATCATTTTGCTAATTGAGAAAAAAGACCTAAGTTTTTACTCTATATCCACCCTCTAAAGCTTGCTCTTTACTAGAACTATCCTCTTTCTTTTTCACAGACCTATTTCCGCTATCACTATATGACTGGTTACTCCACCTCACTATTTTATCCTCTATAATCTCCTTGGCCACACCATATTTCTCTCTTGAACGTGCTATCACTTTACTCCTTAACCCAAAAGGTTGAAATCTAGGAGGAAGAGATCTTGCACTAAATGTTGTAGTTGTCATTCCATCAATACATAACTTCATATACATTGAGTGTGCATCTAGAGAAACTAAATCCTCAGCTGATATGGTTGGAGCAAACTCCTTCTCTAATATCGATGCATCAGACTGACTAACTACAAATGATCCTAAAGTTCCAACATTACCAAATATAGCTTGTCTTACTGTTAAAGGTAATTGATCAATATATTGATTAGTCATACATAAATCTAATTTAAACTTTCTAGCTTCAGAAAGTATCTTAGCAAAAGAATCTGTTGCAAAATTTTGGAACTCATCTACAAAAAGATAGAAGTCATTCCTTTGGTCAGTTGGTATATCTACTCTTTCCATAGCCGTAGATTGCAATCTTGTAATTATCATTCCCCCTAATAAAGAAGCAGTCTCTTCACCTAATCTGCCTTGTGCCAAATTAACAAGTAATATCTTTTTATTATCCATAATCTCCCTCAAATCAATGGTCGATTTTACCTGACCAATAATGTTTCTAGTCACAGCAGAAGATATAAATCTACCCACTTTATTCTGTATAGGGGCTACTGATTCAGACAAAAGCCTGGGGTTTTGTGACATCTGGATATATTCTTCTTCCCAGAATTTAATTAGAATAGGATCATCGACCTGCTTCAAAATAAACTTCCTGTAGTTCTTGTCCATTAGCAATCTTATTACAGAAAGAAGGGTTGTCCCCTGTGCCTCAAGTGCAGTTGCTACTGTATTAGTAAGTATGTACTGCAACCTTGGTCCCCATGAATCAGTAAACTGTTTATGAAACACCTCTACAACACCATCGGCAATTAAATCCCTCTGAGATTTGTCCTTGAGCTCCAAAAGGTTGAATCCAACAGGATACAATATATCAGTAGGATTGAAGTATATTACATCCTCAACTCTCTCAGGAGGTATGAAATCAAGCAACTCCTCAACCGTTTCTCCGTGAGGATCGATAAGGCAGGCACCATCACCTCTTAGTATGTCTGAAATAAACATATTTTTAAATACAGTAGACTTACCTACTCCCGTTTTACCAAGAATATAGAAATGTTTTCTCCTATCCTCTCTCTTAATTCCAAACTCAAATCTACTACCCCTATAATCTGTTTCAGCGAAAACTGTTACCCCATCCTCACCATTCTTGGGTAAGTTCATTGGAGGTTCAACCTTCTTAGACCTACTCCAAGCAATATTAGGAGTCTCTACAGATATATTTGGCATATGATACAGTGATGCCAACTCCTCTATATTAATAATATCTATTGTCTCTGATGGTAAATATCTCTTAGTATAGTCGGAGTATATCTCCTTACCTGTCTTAGTAGGTTTAGAATGAACAAAAGTATTTAAATGAGCAGTTGTAAATTGCTTAAAACTAGCTACAATATCTCTTAATATCTGCTCTGACTCAATCTGGGTTGGAGCTTTTGTTATAACTCTAACCTTAAACTCAAAACCCAGTTTAAGCATTTTTAATTCAATTTCACTCAACTCTTCTTCTTGCCCAGGCTCTAATTTAACAACCTCTTTTCTTTGAATCTCTTGGTTACCATTCATATTAGATAGATTCTCACCTACCCCTTTTAGAATATTTGATAGCTCATCAAAAAATCCTCCCCCATACGGATCCTTCCCCTCTTTAATAGCAGTAATATATTTTTTAGAATTTACTTGCCAATAGTTTGACACTGGTCTAACTAATATCTGTATCCAAGCATTCTGACCTATTTTTAGATCTGATACTGCACCTGTAATAGCTGCTAAGGGATCAACCTCAAAATTTCTAAATGTCTTGATTGGAAATATAAAATCTTTCTCTAATTCAATCTC
>CAZAUH010000021.1:0-10700 GCA_964488325.1 uncultured Candidatus Saccharibacteria bacterium | reverse complement strand
TGGGATACAGTTGTATAGAGTTTATTACCCTATAGTATTGTGGTATAATATAAGTAGGTAGGCATGTCCTACTTTTTCTTTATTATTTTAATATATTAAAGAAAACTGCTCTTTAAAAAAAGATCTATTCAAAAATATTTCTCCTTAGATATTTCCCCCCTGTATATGCTATTTATTAGTTTAAATATTATATATGGGGTGGAAATAAATCGATAAAAATAATCATACAAAAATAAAAAGGAGAATAAGATGGAAAATGGAACAATAAAAAAAGGTATAGATTGGAATAAACGAAATTCGCAAAATATGCGGACGTGGCAGGTTTTGGTTCTATGGGTTGGGGCGCTCAGCATAATGCTGTTTTTGTTATCTGGATACGCCAAGATGAAATTGGGATGGATTCGTCAAGATGGTACGAAAATGGCTGAGGAACTTTTTTTAACAATGAAAAAAGGAAATAATTTACCATGGGACAGTAATGAAAGTAAAATTACTGCCGTAATTGAATGTGGTAAAAAATCCATTTTTCTGGAAACCTCCGATTCTGTTGGTTCAGAGGTAGCTGGATGTAAATATCACATGGCAAAAAACATTGAAGTTATATTTGCCTCAAAAACATTTGAGCCATCTGGAATCCTCAAATTCCAACCGAAATCATCTGAATAGATCTTAGAGAGGGTGCTCTACAATATTTTTATGTTAATTCATAAATTTAGAGTACCCTCTCCCAGACCCCCTTTATAAATACATTTGTTCTAATAGTGGTAATACCTGTTTCTTTCTACTCACTACATCTTTAAGATATACCACATTCTCCTGTACCTCTTTCCCTAAAACACTCTCCAAAAGCTTAATATCTTTTCCTACCACTACTAAAATACAATCTCTTTTTACTGGATTAGTAAGCATAACAATACGTAAATTAAACTCCTTCTCTGTATTTATCAATTTTAGTTCCTTAAGAATACAGTCTGTATTCATCTCCTCACTATTTAATGTCTCTACCTGACTAATAGAGACCCAATTTCCCTTTATCTCAATATTCCTAATGTCTTCTTCTATTATCTCTCTTGGTGTTAATGTATGCCAAATATCTTTTTTTTCAAATATCTCTAGTGAGTATCTTTCTATATCCCCTACTTCACATATATCATTCAATCTATTAACCATATCTCTATCTAGTTGGATTGTTGTTGGAGATTTTAATCCTAAAGTATCATCTAATATTCCACTAAGTAATATACCTGCAATATTTATTGGAATTGCTAAGTTAGAATTAAAAAACTTCTCTGCAATTAAAGAGCATGTACTACCACAAGGTCTAATAGTAATACGTAAGGGAACAATATCTTCTAACTTAACATCATGATGATCAATAACTTCAATAATATTGGCATTTTCCCATCCCTTCGCTCTATTCTCTGAATATGTATGATCTACTAGAACTACATCCATTCCAGATATATTTGGTATATATTCTGGCAAAGAAGTATTGTACTTATTAAATACCCACTCTGTAAGTGGGTTAACCTTATCACAACAAATAGCATGATAGTTTAATTCACATAGCTGATGTCTATATGATTCATATCCTACAGCTGATGCGATTGAGTCTAAATCTGGTTTACTATGTCCTACTATGTATATGTTATCCATATTAAAAATATTAGCAAAAATATGGATAAAAGAGTAGTTTGTAAAAATCTCAATATTTTTTGACAAGTTACTTTTTTTAATTTAATATTTAAATGTATAAATTTATTATTCTGTTTTATGTCAAACGAAGATCAGCAGTTAGAGAAAACACCTTATTTTAATCTTGATGGACAAATAAATGATATGAATATGGCACATGGTGTCGGATTAATTGAAAAGAATCAGGGTCAGGATGCTGCTCGTCTTTATGAGGCTTTGCAAAAAAATGAATATGAAACTGGGATATCAAATGTTGAAAAGAAAAATATTGAATACACTGAAATTTTAACAGAAGTTTTCCCCGATGCATTTACACCTTTATTCAATGAGAAATATAAGCAAACATATCAAATTGTAGAATTGAAAGTTAAAGAGAATGAAGTGTTGGACTCTGAAACAGGGAAACTATTTAGCAAAATGGTCTCTCCAAGATTTCAAGAAACAATAAAGGGGTATCTTGATAAATCAGTTAATCCAAGGATAATAAATCTTATTAATAACATAATTATATATCCTCCAAAACTTACAATTGGATTTTCTAAAGATGGTATTACAACTTTTTGGTCAAATAAAAATGATTCTGGAGTTGAGTATGAAATTGAAGATTCTTTGGCATCATTTTCAAGAGAGGAGTATCAAGCTTTAATTAATACGGTAGCAATGTATGATGCTATAAATAAATCTCATGAGAAAAATAAAAAACCTGACATGGGAATTGATGAAATGAAGAGTATAGCAAAAGCAACAAAGGCTGTAATCTCCAAATTCATATCTGATTAGTTTGTTAGCTACAATGTTCCTCAATGTAACATTCTTTACGTTACTGTCAAGGTTTGACAGTGTAATAGTTTCTTACTAGAATTCATATCTAACAAAATTGATTAAGGTGTTTACATATGGTTGAAATAGAAGATGATATAAAAAAGAAAAGAACAGAAAAAGAAAAACAGGAGAAACTAAATCAAGAAATAACAGATAATCTACTTGAACAGTTTCCATATGCATTCAAAAGGGTAACAGATAAAACAGATGGACATGTATCCTTTCAAGCAGGTATTAGAAATCCAAATAAATTTGTATCTAAGTTGTCTGGGAAAACACCATCATCAGATGAAATGAAAGCATATCTTTTTAATTATCAAATGCTTCATGATGAAGTTATTAATGATTTAAAAGATACTGAGGATAACAAAGTATATACTTCAGTATTACGCTTAGTTAGTTATGAATCAATGAGAAATGGTGGGCCATGTTTTTCTGAGATTGGAATCTCCTTACCATTTGAAACTGCAGACACATATATTCCTCACTCTGTTATACCAAAGTCTTTAAATGCTTTTACCGACGATGGTAAGAATGCATTCTATAAAGCCATGTCATTTGTAAATGGGTATAACATGCTGTTAGAGAAAGAGAAAAAGTAATAAAAAGAGTTCATCTGGTATAATATAAAAATATTTAAGGATTAATTCCAATGTCAGAAATAAATACAAAAATATATGATGTCGCAATAATTGGAAGTGGGCCTGCAGGTTTAACTGCAAGTATATATGCTAGTAGGTATAAACTAAGTAATATTGTCTTTGGTAAGTTATTAGGTGGTACTATCACTGAAGCACATAAGGTATGTAACTATCCTGGACTTCAGGATATCTCTGGATTAGATTTAGGAATGAAATTTCATGAACAGGCAAAGGGTTGTGGTGGTGAATACTTACCTAAACAGATTGTTGATATTAAAAAAGAAAATAATATTTTTACTTTAGTTACTGATACTGGAGAAAAATATCAATCTAAAACAGTAATACTTGCATTAGGTACAAATAGAAATAAGTTGAATCTTAAAAATGAGGATTTTTACCTAGGTAAGGGACTCTCTTACTGTGCTACATGTGACTCAATGTTTTACAAAGATAAGACAGTTGCTGTAATTGGAGGAAGCAACGCTGCTACTATGTCTGCATCTATGCTTTCGGATATTGCTAAGAAGGTATATATCATATATAGGGGAACAGAGCTTAGGGGTGATCAGGTATGGATAGAGGAAGTTAAGGCTAAAGATAATATTGAGATAATATATACAACAATCTTAATAGGTTTAGAGGGAGAGAATAGATTAGAAAAAATTAAGCTTTCTAGAGCATATAACGGTTCTGAATATTTAGATGTTGATGGGTTATTTGTAGAGATAGGGTCTGAACCTAATGTTGATTTAGCAAATATCCTTAAATTAGAATTAGATGAAAGTAGATATATTAAGGTATCTAAAGACCAATCTACAAATATAGATGGTGTATGGGCCGCTGGAGACTGTACAGATGGTTCTAATGGCTTTAATCAAGTTATTACTGCATCTAGCGAAGGAGCTATTGCATCTTACTCAATATTTTCTTATCTAAAAAGAGGTGTTAAAGCTCCAGATATATATTAATCCTTTTTACTATTAACAAAATCTACCCATTCTTGAAGATAGTTAGAGCTAGACCATATTTTATCTTTCCCTACTCCATATTCGATATGTCCACCATACGATTCAATAAAGTCGGCTTCAATCTTTAATCCACTATTAGGATCGTTCCTATCTTTATCATTTCTATCACCTCCTTTACAAAATACATCAGGTTTAACAACTTCTAGTACCTCTTTACAGTTTGTAGCGTTAGGATTTTCATGTACTATTACATAATCAACCCCTTTAATAGCATCTACGATCTCGGCTCTATCTACCGCTGGAATAAAGGGTTTCCCCTTTTTATTAATACATCTGCTATCTCCATCAACAATAACTACTAAAATATTTCCAAATTTCTTAGATTCCATAATAATTGATACATGTCCAGGATGTATAGGATCAAAATATCCAGAGGTACATGATATTTTCTTACCTTTTAACTCTTTTTCTTTTATTCTAGGGAACTCATCTAAAGATATAATCATAAATATATGATTAAAAGTTATTTACCATTTAATCAGTTTAGTTAATATATTGCAATATATAATTTATGGATATATAGAGGTGTATAACACAACCTGTAGTAGATTATATTTTATTTAAATACAACACATTGTAGCCAATAACTAATATTTTGGATACTACAGGACTTTGACGAATACAACTGCTTGGGGTAATCTGGACTACTTAATACAACCCATTGTGTAATGAGATGTCCATACTGTGCAAGCACTACATCAAAAGTAGTAGACAAAAGAGATAACACTGATGACTTCTCTACAAGAAGGAGAAGACAGTGTTTAAGATGTGGTAGAAGGTACACAACATATGAAAGGATTGAAAAGGTTGAGGTTGTTGTTATTAAAAAAGATGGCTCTTTTGAACAATTTAATTGTGAAAAGTTAAGAAAAGGTATTAAGAAAGCTATTAATACTGAAAAGATTACTGAGCAAGAGATTGATGAGTTCTGTGAAGTTGTAACTAGGAAGGCGATGATAAGTGCAAACCCTATTACAACTATTGAGATTGGTAATATGGTGCTTGATTGGTTAAAGACGCTAGATCCTTTAGCATATATGAGATTTGCTTCGGTATATAAAGATTTTGAGAATTTAAATGACCTTAAAAAAGAACTAGAAAACCTAAATTAAAATAAACTGCCATGCCCACTACAAAGAAGGATACTAAAATCAAATTTAAAGTAAGAAAGAGAGATGGTCGTCTTGTTTCGTTTGATCAAGAAAGAATTACTACATCAATATTTAAGGCTGCAGAAAGTGTTGGTGGAGATGATAGAAAAAGAGCAAAACAGGTATCAAATGAAGTTGTTAAGAGATTATTAAAGAAGTATCCCAATGATGAGGAGATTACTACTCAAGAGATATTTGATGAGGTTAAAGAGGCTCTTTTAGATATGGGACATGGTAAGACAGCTATTGCATTAGAGCTTTTTGTTGATTTGAGAAATAAAGTAAAAAATATTAAATCGTTAATTGATGCTGAAGAGTTGGTTCGGGGATATATTGGAGAGGAGGATTGGAGAGTTAAAGAGAATAGCAATATGGCGTATTCATGGCAGGGATTAAATAATCATATATCTTCATCTGTTCAAGCTAATTACTGGCTGTACTCTACATATCCTAAATATATTTCTAACGCTCATATTAATGCAGACTTTCATATTCATGATTTAGGAATGTTGGCTACATACTGCTGTGGTTGGGATTTAAAAGATTTACTTCTAAAGGGCTTTACAGGTGTACCTGGAAAGATCTCATCTGCTCCTGCAAAGCACTTTGGTGCTGCATTGGGTCAATGTGTTAACTTCCTTTATACGCTACAGCATGAGGCTGCAGGGGCTCAAGCTTTTTCGAGTTTTGATACCCTACTTGCTCCTTTCATCGCCTATGACAAGCTTACGTACAAGGAGGTTAAACAGAAGATGCAGGAATTTCTTTTTAATATGAATGTTCCTACAAGGGTTGGATGTCAAACACCTTTTACAAATATCACTATGGATCTGATTCCAAGTGGTATGTTAGCAAAAGAAAACGTCATTATTGGTGGTAAACCTCAGAAAGAAAAGTACTCTGATTTTCAAGAAGAAATGGACATGTTAAATAGGGCCTTTTGTGAGGTTATGATGGAGGGAGATGCTCAGGGTAGACTTTTCTCTTACCCTATTCCTACATACAATTTAACTAAAGATTTTGACTGGGAGAGTCCTAAGTATAAACCTTTGTGGGAGATGACTGCTAAATACGGTATTCCATATTTTTCCAATTTCATTAATTCAGATATGAGTCCTGATGATGCTAGATCTATGTGTCCTTTGGCTGGTGATGAAAAAGTTTTAATTAAATCATCAAGAGGGAGAGGATTAGAGTTTTCTGATATTCGAAATATTTACGAAGGTAACTCTAATCAAACAGAGTATGAGATATTTAGTGATGGAAGATTTGTAAAGGGTAAATTTAACAAGTTTGAGAATCAAGAAATGATTAAAGTTACCCTTTCGAATAACCATAGTATTAGAATGTCTAATAAGCATCTTAACTTCGTTTTAGAAAACAGTAATTCAAAGATTAAGGAGTTAATAGGTTCAAAACTTACTACCGATATGTATTTTCCGTACTCATTAAATATTTTTGAGGGCAAGGGTGGTAACAGGGATTTAGGATATTTTGTAGGAGCTTTTGCAGGTGATGGAAGTTTTGATGGAGAAACTTCTGTTGTATTTTCTCTTTCTTTGGAACAAAAGAAAGATGTTGTAAAAAAGTTGGTTGATATTTCTGAAAGATATTTTGGTGCTACCTATTCTATTAAAGAGTATGATGATACAAAACTTCTTACTTTGAAAATTAATTCCAGAGCTGCTGTTGGCCTATGTAAAGACTATGTTATTGGGAAAGAGAAAGAAAAAACATATACAGCAAGATTATTTGAAACATCTAAAGATTTTCGATTAGGCGTTTTGGATGGTCACTATGCAACAGATGGAGGAAATAGGAATAGAATATATACTTCATCTCGAAAAATGGTTAAATCTCTTAATATGTTAGCTGCAACTCTTGGTACGACTACATCAATTTATGAGGATACCAGAGAGGGTCGTTTGGGAAGAGATTCTAATTATGCAGTATTGATATATAAGCTTGATAGAAAACAGTATGGAGATTTTTGGTTTAAAAAAGATGGTATGTTATGGGTAAAGATTAAAGATATTAAAAAAATACCAAATAGTGCCGCATACTGTTTCGAAGTAAGCAATGATAAACCAATGTTTACAGTTGGTACTACTGGTATCCTAACTCATAACTGCAGACTTAGATTAGATAATAGAGAGTTAAGAAAGAGAGGTGGAGGATTGTTTGGTGCTAATCCGTTAACAGGTAGTATAGGGGTTGTAACTATTAATATGCCTAGAATTGGGTATTTAGCAAAGGATAAGAAAGATTTTTATAAGAGATTGGATAATTTAATGGATATTGCTAAAGAGAGTTTAACTATTAAAAGAGCTTTAATAGAAAAATATATGGATAGAGGTTTGTACCCCTACTCTAAATTCTATCTTAAGGATGTTAAAGAGAGATTCGGAGAGTATTTTAAAAATCATTTTAATACAATTGGGATACTTGGTTTAAATGAAGCAATGGTTAATTACTTCGGAGTAAAGAATGATATTACATCTAAGAAAGGTAGAAAATTCGGATTAGAGATAATGGAGCATATGAGAGAGAGATTAATGAACTACCAATTAGAAACAAACCAGCTTTTTAATTTAGAAGCAACTCCTGGTGAGAGTACAACATATAGATTTGCTAAAGCAGATAAGAAGAAATATGGAGACAAGATTATTGCTGCTTCTGATTTGGGAAAAAGAATGAATAATTCTCCCTACTATACAAACTCTTCACAGCTTCCTGTTGGTTTTACAGATGATGTCTTTGAGGCACTTGATTTCCAAGATGATTTCCAATGTATGTATACAGGTGGTACAGTACTTCATGTATTTTTGGGTGAAAAGATGCCCTCTGCTGATAGTGTAAGTACTTTTGTTAAGAAAGTAGCTAAGAATTACAAACTTCCCTACTTTTCAATTACTCCTACATTTAGTGTTTGTCCAAAACATGGATATCTTACAGGTGAGCATCAATACTGTCCAAAGTGTGATGTAGAGTCTGGATATATCGATGGTATGTCTTTTAAAGAAGTTATTTAATATTTTACTGTCCCAAATATGACAAAGAAAGAGAAACAGGTTACTAGACAGAGGTGTGAGGTATATTCAAGAGTTGTTGGATATATTAGACCGGTTACACAGTGGAATCCAGGAAAACAGTCAGAGTTTACAGATAGGGTAACATTTCATGCATAAATGTTAATCACAGGATTTCAAAAATCAACACTATTAGATTATCCAGGCAAAGTTGCCTGTTTAATCTTTACATATGGATGTAATTTAAGATGTGAGTACTGTCATAACCCAGAATTAGTTACTCAGCCTTGTAATAAATCTTTAATCATTAGTGAAGAGTATATATTAAAATTTCTTAAATCAAGAAAGAAACTTCTAGATGCAGTAGTTATTACTGGTGGTGAACCTACTATTCAACCAGATCTCATACCATTTATTAAAAGAATAAAAGAGTTAGGATATTTAGTTAAGCTTGATACAAATGGAACAGATTCAAAGATTGTAAAAAAGATATTAGATTTAAATATTGTTGATTACTGGGCAATGGATATAAAATATGAAAAGGAGCTATACAAACAGAATCTTTCTAAAAGTATCGAATACAAACAGATAGAGAAAAGTATTCAGTTAATTATGGAAAAGGCTCAGGATTATGAATTTAGAACAACATATGTAAAGGGTATACATACTCTTGAATCAGCAAGAGGTATTGGTGAGCTTATTAATGGTTCAAAGAGATATTACATACAAAACTTTAGACCTGGGAAAACAATTAATCCCTCTTTAAATTTTTCTAACTCCTTTACTGAAAAAGAGTTGAAGGATATAAAAAGGGAGATTAAAAAGTATGTAAAAAGAGTTGAAATAAGAGAGTAGCTATCTATTAGGGTTATCCAACACCTTAATTACCTTACCATTAATAATTGAATCACTATTACTATCTAAATATATTGGTTTATGTATTAAATTGCTTGATTGAGGATAAAGAATAACAATATCACCCTCTCTTTTAATATTTTTAACAGTTGCACAACCATCAACAATTGCTACTACAACATCCCCATCTTCATAATCTGAACTCTTTTGAACAACAAGATAGTGTCCCTCTTCTAAATTCTTACCCTCTATATCTCTCATATTCATAGAATCACCTTTTATAATTAAACCAAAGAGATCTTTCTTGTTTCCAATTAATGTCTTATCAACCTGCAATACACCCATATTCTGCTCATTTGCTAAAACCATTGGAGTACCAGCATTAGCATATCCTAATATTGGTATACCAACTAAGTATTCATAAACCTCTTCTTCGTCTTTTTCATCAACAACTTGAATACCTCTAGCTTCACTAGTCCTAATTATATATCCCTTCTTTTCCAAGGCTTCTAGATGGCTTACAACCCCTCTCTTAGTATTAATATTTAACATACCCTGTAACTCTGTAAGAGACGGTGCATATCCGTTATCTAAAAAAAAGTTTCTAATCATACTTAAGACTTTTTCCTGCCTTTCTGTTAATTTGTCATCCATATGATTGGTATACTTAATTTATTATACTAGTATACCATCGTTGGTATACTCTTCAACTACTTATAGTATACCGTTGTCATAGATATTCAATATGTATATACTTATATATTAAATTAATTCCATTTTAAAATGGCAGAAGAGAAGAAAGCTAAGAAGGTATATACTTTAGAGGAGATTAAATTCAATCCAGATAACTTAACAATGGGTGTAGTTGCCTGTATCCCATTTGTTGGTTTAGTCCTTATGTTTGTAGAAAAGAAAGATCTGTTTGTAAGATATCATGCTACTCAGTTTGCATTCCTTAATGTTATATATATTCTTTGGATTATTCCAATACTTGGAGCAATCTTAGTTGGAATACTTGGCTTACTTTCATTAGTTCTCTTTGTATTAGGTCTTCTTAAGACTTCAAAGGGTGAAAGATTTGATATTCCATATCTTTCAGGGTGGGCATTAAAGCTAATGGGTGAAATAGGATAGAGAGTTAAAATAAAGAAATAAAAAAGGGGAGTATTAGCTCCCCTTTTCTTTTGCTTATACCAACTCTACTTAGCTAACTCAGGTTGCCAGTTACCAGTTCCTTCATTTACTCTTAAGAAGTATGATTTTAGTATATCTATTGGATAGTCAAATCCGTATTCAAAATCTAATCCATTTTCATTAGTTAATTGATATCCTTCATATCTTTGTACATCTGAATCCCATTTACTTACGTTATCAGCAGTAAAGTCTACCTCAGTATAGTTATTTATATCTTGAATCATTGTTTTAGCTGTATATGATTTAACACCTGTACCATACAAACCTATTAGATTCCATCCTTTA
>CAZAUH010000020.1:0-10703 GCA_964488325.1 uncultured Candidatus Saccharibacteria bacterium | reverse complement strand
AAACAGAAACTTATTGAAATGATAGATAAGGTTCAAAGAATGTTAGTCACATATCCAGAGATAATTAGCATAGACATGAATCCTGTAATCATTACTGAAACAAAAGCTATCGCCGTTGATTTAAAGATATATATTAAAAACTAATATATTTTTCTTTTACTAAAGTGGTTCCATTCATCTATTAATTTTGATGTCTGTGCACTATCAATCCTTTCATATTCTATTTCATTGTTATTTCCCTTCTCATCATCAAATCCCATATTTAATGCATCTTTAAAGGAATTACCATAGTACACTTTCTTTATTTTAGCCCAATTAATTGCTCCTTCGCACATTTTACATGGTATACCCGTTGTATATATTTCACATCCGCAAAGATCAAAGGTCTTGTATTTCTTACATACCTTTCTAATAACATTCATCTCTGCATGACATGTTGCATCATGCTTTTTTAATACAGTATTATGCTCAATTGCAAGTATCTTTCCATCCTTTACAATTACGGCTGCAAATGGTCCACCGTGACCCTTCTTCATTCCCTTTCTAGCTTCTTTAATTATTATTTCCATAAATCTGTTCATATTTAAAAGGGTTAATTTAAAATTTACGACTAAAATCTATTCCTTTCGCATCAATCTTCTTCCCAGCTCTTCCTAAATCTTTCTCATATCTTGAAGCATACTCCTTATATTTTTTAACTCTCTTAATTCTTTCTTTAAGAGGATATTTATACTCAATCCCTGGACCATTTATACATCCTCCCTCACAGGAGAGAATATCTAAAAACTTAAACTTTTTGTAATATCCTTCCTTAAATCGATCTAATACCTTAATGATATTATTCATACCATCTGTAACAAGAATATCTTTTTTCTTAAGTATATCGTTGTATTGTAGTGTAGACGAAAGACCTCCTGATAGTGGATATACCTTGGTATAGTCGTTATACAGCTTATCAAAGGTGATTGTGTATTTAGAATCAGTAATTTTCTCTGGTATCTTCTCTTCTTTAAAAAGAATATCTAACTCTTTAAATGTTAATACCTCATCAATTATTCCAATTTCTTTTGCCTCTATCTTTTTAGTAAAACAGGGACCAATAAATACAATTTTGTGATTAGGGAAGTACCGTTTAACTATTAATGCCATACTACCCATAGGAGAGTGTACAGGAACAAGGTTAGCTATTAAATGAGGATATTTTACTTTAATCATATTTACCAAAGTTGGACATGGGGAAGCTATCCATGTTCTATCATTTTGATTCTTTAATATTTCATAGTAATTGATATTTGTCATCTTAGCTCCAAATGTAACCTCTACAACCTTATCAAATCCTAAAGCTCTTAATCTGTAAACAATGTTTGGATATTCATATACAGAAACAAAAGACGGAGCTAACATACATAGATATCTCTCATCTTTATTAAATTCCATGAATATTTTTTCTAAATTTAAGTGCTAAATTCTTTCCACCATATGATTTATATAGATCATTTTCAGAAAAAGGAACCTCTTTTGATCTCTCAAGATTTAAACCAGATCCCTGTAATGAATATCCCCCGAATCTCTCATTTACACCTCCTGACATAATAAATACTCCATTTCCTTTGATTGATTTTACAATTTTACTAAAAATCTCATCCTTTAGAAGAGAAAGATTAGAATATCTCAATAGCAAAATTAAATCATACTGTTTATCAAATGAGTAACTTTCAAAATCAGAACATACAACATTCATTTTAAAATATTCAGAATCAAAGATATTAAGAAATTTCTGGATATAGAGTGGACCAGGATCCTCTCTATCAACACAAGTTAAATTTACATATTTTCTTTTATCATTCGACCACTCATTAACTAACTTGGCTTCTGGGAAATGAGGACCTGTTCCTAATACTAAAATATTTGGATTCTCTATATTATCTAATTCATCAAGAGAGTATTCAACAAGATTAAGAATATTTGCAACCTCCTCTTTTGAATCATTAATATCTTTTTCATTCCTTTCTATAATCTCTTCTAACTTGTCCATATATAGATGATAAGGTGTATGTACATTAAATTCAAATATATTGTATATTATACAAATATGAAATTAGAAAAAATATCAACTCAAACAACATTTCTTGGTCTTAACTTAAAATTCGAAAAAATAGTTCTCTATTCAATATATCTCCTATCTATACTAGTACCCTTACTAATTGGGAAACCCCAGTTATTAGTTGGAAGCATAATAAATACTTTAATAGTATTTACAACATTAAAATACTCTATAAAGAAAACAATTCCTGTTTTACTAATACCCTCAATAGTTGCAACATTCTCTGGAATACTCTTTGGAGGTGCTTCATATTTCCTTCTTTATGTTTTTCCATTAATAGTCTTCTCAAACCTTATCCTCTCCTTTTTCATATCTAAGAATAAATTAGGATATACAATAGCTGGAATAATATTAAAAGGGACATTCTTACTCATCGCTTACAAGATTATGATTGAACTAATAGGGTTACCATCACTTTTCATTAGCTCTGCATACCTTCAATTTATTACCGCTTCTATTGGAGTGCTAACTGGATATACACTTTTTCATTTCTCTAAAAGATAATTTTTAATACCTATACCAATGTTTTATGATTCTTCCTACCTAATATTTTTTCTACCAGCAATTGTATTAGCAGGACTTGCTCAATTATGGATTTCCTCCTCATATTCAAAAAATTCAAAGATATTTCCCAAAAATGCAATTACTGGACAGGAAGCAGGAAAAAAGATTGTACAGGGAGAGGGATATCCTGTTGAAATAAAAGTACAAGGTGGTAAACTCTCTGATCATTTTGATCCTAAGAATAACGTTGTTAATCTATCTAGCGCATCTATGAACTCATCTATTGCAGATATAGCAGTCACTGCACATGAGTTTGGTCATGTAGATCAGAAATTTTCTAAATCAATACTTTTTAATTTAAGAATGGGACTTGTACCTGTTGTTAACATAGGAAGTAAAATAGGGTATGTACTTATTATTCTTGGTCTTGTTTTAAATGCTCTACAACTTTCAGAGATAGGGTTACTACTGTTTTCTACTACAGCTATTTTTGCATTGATTACTGTTCCAATTGAAATAGATGCAACTAAAAGAGGTCTTTCCTTTATCAAAAAGTATAATCTAATTGAAGAGGACAAGATTCCTGGTGCAAAATCAGTCCTTAATGCTGCAGCTATGACATATGTTGCTGCATTAGTAACATCTCTACTAAATGTTTTGTACTTTGCATCTAGAATTAGACAAAGAAATTAAGATATGTATAATAGAAAAGGAAATTAATTTACTTAAGCGGCTGGGTTTAAAAAACTACGAGGAGAAGGCTATCGAATAATCAGCGGGTACCTTCAGGTTACTGTATTAACCTTAAAGAGATATACAAGTAAACAAAAATATCTCTATATACATTTCCAAGATATTAATTAATATGTAATCACTTTAAATATGTGTGGTATTTTCGGATATATTGGTAATTCTAACGCTCCAGAGATAATTCACCAGGGTCTAAAAAGACTTGAGTATAGAGGATATGACTCATGGGGTATAAGTATTATTAAGGACAAAAAAATTAAAACAGTTAAAGATATTGGTCATCTTCCAGAAAAAATAGAGGATAAGAATATACAATCAAACATTGGAATTGGTCATACAAGATGGGCAACACATGGTGGTGTAACAATCACAAATGCTCATCCTCATTTTTCAACAGATAAAAGTTTTGTTTTAGCTCAAAATGGAATAGTTGAAAACTATACCTCTCTAAAAAACTCCCTAATCTCAAAAGGATTTACTTTTAAAACACAAGTTGATACAGAGGTGATTGTAAAATTAATTGAATACGAATTAAAAAGTACAAAAGATATTAAAACAGCTTTAGTTAAGGCTTTCAAAAAACTTGAGGGAAGAAATACAGTTATATTACTTGATAGTAAGAACAATCAAATACTTGCAATCAGAAATGGAAGTCCCTTAATTTTAGGAGTTGATACTAAAGAGATATATTTAGCATCAGATCCATTGGCATTTAATAACTTCACTAAAAATATTGTGGAAGTAAATAATGGGGAAATGGTAAAGATTAAGGATGATAAATATGAAATATTTGATATATTAAAAAATAAAGAGATAAAAAGAAAACCTAAAAAGGAAAATCTTTTAAATATTGATATAGATAAGGGGAAATATCCCCACTATATGATTAAAGAGATTGTAGAACAACAGTTTACTATACTTAAATCAACCCAATATACTTTAAAAGATTTAAAACCTCTAATTGAAAGAATTAAACAATCAAATAACATATATACCATTGGGGCGGGTACCGCTGGATATGCAGCAGATCAAATTGCTTACTTTTTAAGAACTATTGCTAAAAAGAATTCAATATCTATTAAGTCCTATGAAACAGAATCCTACCTAAATATTATTAGTAAAAATGATACTGTTTTAGCAATATCTCAAAGTGGAGAGACTGCAGACACATTAGAAGCTGTAGAGATATTTAAAAAGAAAGGTGTATATATCTCTAGTATTATTAATATGCCAGGTTCTACACTATCTAGACTATCCAATACTTTCTTTATGTCAAATGCAGGTAGTGAGATATGTGTGGCTTCTACAAAGGTATTTACATCTCAAATATCATTTGGATATCTATTGGCTAAATCAGTTATTGGTCAATTTTCATCTGCAAAGAGAGAGCTTTCATCTTTATGTTCTAATCTTGAAAAATTCTTTGTTAAAAAAACATTTTTAGAGATAGAAAAGATAACAAAGATATTAAAACAGAAAGAACATTACTTTGTACTTGGTAAGGGACAAAACTTTCATATAGCACAGGAGGGAGCTTTAAAGATAAAGGAGATATCATACAAACATTTCGAGGGTTTTGCAGCTGGAGAATTAAAGCATGGAGTAATCGCATTGATAGATAAAGGGACACCAGTTATATCTATAATCTCAAATGATAATAACTTTAAAGATTTAATATCTGCTACCTATGAAGTAAAAGCAAGGGGAGCTTTAACTATTGGAATAGGGGATAGAGTATTTTCTAAAGAGAAATGTTTTACTCATTTTATTTCAGTTGCAGATAGTAATGAGCTTAAATCTATTAGTAATGTAATTCCTTTTCAATTGATATCATACTATTTAGCAAAAGAGTTAGGGAATAATATAGATAAACCAAGAAATTTAGCAAAGTCTGTAACAGTTAAATAGCTATTTCTGAAGTAAACTGTATCTATATGCCTTTTGGTTGAAATCTGCTCTGTAAACCCCTATGCGAAGGTTCTGCTCTACATATTCAGGAGTTACTGTTGTATCAAGTAATGTATCTACATTATCAGGTGTATTTTTAGTTCTAATTAATATCCATAGTTTATCTGTAACCAATGCAGTAATAATAGCTTTAGATTGTATTAACGATTTAATGTCTTGTGCAGAGAAAAAGTTATAATAGTTTTCACCATTTTCTTTAATATGTTTTGGATGTGTATGTATATTAAAAAGATATTGAACTTCTAATGTTTTAGGAACATTTTTATAATATACATCTTTTCTTTTTACTACCTTATCATCCAATAGTAGCTCTTTTCTTGCATAACCATCTTTTGTGGGATGATGAGAATATTTTACCTGTATTGATCCTCCACTTTTAACCATTCTATCTGTACCTGTTTTAACCTCTGAAAATAGTACCTCTCCATCTGCCCAAAATACAGAGAACGCCCTTTCATTACCATCACCTAATGTCTTTCTATATATCCCTATCAAATCACTCCAAAAATCATATGAGAAAGAGATGGCTTCTGGGAGATTTTCAATAAATGGGTAGAGATTTGACTTCCTTAAATTAACAATCTTGTTTCTTAATTGTTCAAAGGTAGTAGTCTTAATTTTAGAACCAAACAAAAAATCAAATATACCCATATTACTTTAATAATATATATTACCAACCACCACCACCAGAGCCACCTCCACCACCACCAGAGCTTCCTCCACCACCAAATCCAGAACCACCAGAGCTCCAACCTCCTGATCTAAAACCCCCACTGCCATAGCTTGAGGATGGAGATGATTTACCTACAACAGAACTGTTAAAACTTCCCAAAGAATTTACTAGATAGAAAGAATTAAATGTAGTGAAATTTCCTTCATACCACTCAGGGTTTTGAGTGTATATGTCTTTAAATTCATCTGCCCATTTTTTTTCTAATCCAAATATCATTGCATATGGTAATAATTTCTCAAAAACTCCCATATATTTTTTAGGGTCGTTATGAAACTCTATCCTATGTTTTTCAGCGGTATTAATATACAGTTTTAAACCAAGTAATTTGTGAAATATCTCATTTCCTTTAGCAGTTTTAATATCTATTCCTACTGCAAAAATGATAAGGAGAATCAAAGAAATTATAATACCAACCATCCAACCAATTGAGGATGTAAGAATAAATATTGAAGATGATGAAATTAAAAAGAAAAATGCAAAGAAGGAAAGTGTTAAAAGAATAGGTTTTAATTTTTGTGACTGTTTATGAAACACCTCTTGCTCTTTAAGAGAGTCAATAGCAAGTGAATAAGCATTTAGAGATGTTTCGTAAAAGGATGTTAATTTACTAACCTGAACTGTATCTCCAGAAGAAAAAATAGTGTCAACAATCTTTTTAAGATGAGCTGGTAATTCATCTGTGTTTCTTTCACTTTTTACAAATTCAAACTTCTTTTTTTCGTATTCTCTAATCTTAAAATATCCCTTAGTAGCTAATTCAATTATTGCAGCTGAAATGTTCTTTGGTTTGTATACAGGACTTAGTAATGTAGCTGCTAATAAAGAATCCATATCTTTTTCAGGTTCATAATATGGAATTATTGTTAATTTCTCATGTTTATATTTCTTTCTTAAAAATCCAAAAAGAAAAATACCAACGGGAATAGGAAGAACAATACCAATATTACTAAATATACCAAGTAGTATCTGTTGTTTAGTTGTATCCTCAATACTACCTTTTGGAAGTTTAACAGCAAAGGTATAACCTTCATAGGCATTTAATGTATTGTTTGGTTTAACAGAGAAACTATCTTCTGTATTTTTTACCATTGTACAATTTTGTAATTGTGAACCATCTGGGCCTGTAAAACAGATTTGTTCTAAGATTTTCCCAGGAAGTTTAACATTTGCTGATGCATTCTCAATAGGAATATTCCATCCTGGACCAATTACATTTAGATATACCTCATCATTTTCATCAAAGTAGGAGATACCAGAATATTTCAATGTGTAATCAATAACATATACATATGTACCCTCTATGTATGTATCTGCATCTCCAATTCGAAGTACAGCCCATCCATTTTCATCATTCCTTGAATACTTGTTAAATGTTTTGAAACTTGGATTTAATAATGGATAGTATGTAACACTATTAATATCTAACTTTGTACCCCTTCTAAAAGCTTTAACAGAGTATACATAGGGTATTCTCCACTCTAGACCATGCCTAGAAATCGTTGTAGAGGGTCTAAATTGAATAGTTTCTTTAATATCTATACTTGCATCACTATTAACTACAATATCACTAGTAAACTCTAAGATCCTTTCATCCTCTTGAGCAGATACAGGTGTAATAAATAGGAATATTCCTAAAAGAATAAATAGTGATTTAAATTTCTTCATAGAAAGGAGATTAGAACTTAATCTCAACATTCTTTTTCTCTTCTTCCTCAGCTTCAAAGAAAGGAAACTCTTTAAAACCAAGTATTTTAACAATTAAGTTGTTTGGAAAGATAATGAGTTTGGTATTAAAGTCCTTAACTGTTCCATTGTAAAATCTTCTAGATTTCTGAATATCTGTTTCCAAATCTTTTAGATTAGCTTGAAGATTAAGAAAATTCTCATTTGCTCTTAATTGAGGATAGCTTTCTGCAATTGCAAATATTTTAGAAATACCCTTTGCTAACTCTCCTTCTAAAGCCATCTTGTCTCCAAGAGATCCTGCTGACATTGCTTGTGTTCTTAACTTTGAAACGTTCTCAAAAATCTCTTTCTCATGTTTAGCATATCCTTTTACAATTTCAACAAGATTTGGAATCATATCATATCTCTGTTTTAGGAATGTCTCTATATCTGCAGTAGCCTCATTTACAACCATCTTCTGTTTACTTAAAGAGTTGTAAAGATTTACTAAAAAGAGTGCGATAGCACCAACAACAATTAATGGTATTGCAATAGCCCAAGTCATAGTTAGAAAAATAATAACTTAATATGTAAGTATATTTAATAGAGGAAAAAATATCAAATATCAATTTAGTAATCTGTAATTAACTTTGTTTCTTTAATTGAGAAAGGTATATAGAAAATCTTTGAATAAAATGATTAATGGCAAGTATACCCATTACAAGAGATAGCTCAACATGCCAATACATAAAATCAAAATTTATGTTTAATATTTCTTTGAATTGATATCGTAATATCATTATTACTCCAAAACCGAATGCAGGAATTAGAAGAAAAAGTATTAACATACTATTCCAGAATGCATTAAATTTCTTTATTAACAAAAACTTTTTACTTGATTTAATGTATATATATGGGATCCAATATAGACAAAGAGATAGGAGTAGGGGAATAATAATATTGTAGGGGTTTTTATTTACAATCGTATTATCTTCTTGATCAGCTTTATCTTCATTATCTTCTGTATTTACAATAACATCAGGTTCAGTTGTAATAACTTCTTTTACAACTTCATTCACAACAGTTATGTCTCCAATTTTATACTGTTCAAGTAATGCATAACTACTTGTTTTATGATTTTCACCACTACCTGCTTTTGAAATAAAGTCTTGAGTCATATCCTTACCACACCACTCTCTAATATTTAGATATCTGTCATGTTGATAAAGATAATTAGTTAAATCATACACACTATCTTTAAATATAACCCAACAATTTGATGAGGTATTGTGAGTAGAAACTTCATCTAAAGAATATGCAAATATACTTTGAAATGAAATTATTAAAATTGTTAATGCTAATAAAATCTTTTTCATAGGATTCTACGTAAATTTAATTATATCCCTCTGCTTGTTTTCTAAAGTTATCTGCATAAACCTTTTTCAAAGATATCAGTTGCTGATGAGTTCCCTCTTCAATAATCTTTCCGTTTTTGATAACAATTATTCTATCAGCATTTCTTACAGTTGAGAATCTATGAGATATAATAATTACCGTTTTATTGTCAAAAAAATTGTATATTCTATTAAAGATCTTATACTCTGCACCTGCATCTATTGCAGATGTTGGCTCATCAAAGATTGCTAAAGGTGCATCTCTATAAAAGAATCTTGCTATAGCTATTTTCTGTTTTTGTCCGCTACTTGGTTTTATACCTCCTTTAAATCTTTCACTCATAATAGTTTGATATCCCTTTTTATATTTCATAATAAAATCATGAGCATCTGCATTTTTTGCAGCTTGAACTACTCTTTCTCTATCAATCTCTTTGACTGATTTCCCCATATATATATTATCTTCCACTGTTAAACTTCCATAGAAATTGAACTCCTGAAAGAGGACTCCAACGTTTTTGTACCAATCATCCAAAGATAATTCTTTAAGATTTACATCATTAACAAGAATCTCACCCTCTTGAGGGTCATATATTCGGCACAGTAATTTAACAAGAGTTGTTTTTCCCGCACCATTTTCTCCGACTATAGCTATTTTCTCTCCAGATTGAATCTTAAGTGAAAAATTTTTAAATATATTCCTCTTAGAGTTTGGATAATGAAAAGAAATATTAATTAATTCAATTGTTGGAGGAGTAATTAATCTGGTTAATTTAATATTACCATCTACTACTTCAGATCTTAGATTGAAAAATTCATATACTTCCTTTTCTTTCATAACTAAATCAGTAAACATTACTAATTCACTAGATAACCATCCAACTCCTCCATAAAAGTTGTTAATTGAACCAACATAGAATGTCGTATCACCAATTGAGATTGCTTTGTTAAAAGCCATTATAAAAACTTGAATTGATCCTCCAAGGACAACAAAAAGATTTAAAAAATCAACACCAAAAGTTGTTAATGTATCTGCTTTTAGTATCTTCTTATATCCTTCATTAAAATACAGAAAAAATTCTCTAAACTTTTTATCCAGATATCCATATGCTCCAACCAGCGAAATCTCGTCCATACTATCCGAAGCAGCAAGCGTACCCTGTATCCACCATGCCTTTCTCTTTTCTTGTGTATTTTTTTCTGAAGTTTGCCATTCAAAATCTTTTCTAAAGTAATATCTACTCTGTAGGTATGATATTACTGCGATAACTAAAATTGCGATTCCAATCCATGGTGAAAAAGAAAAAATTACTAAAGCAGAAACTATACTCTTAACAAATGCTGCAACCATTCTGACTATGCTTTGACTTACATCTGTTACGTTTTGTATCCAATCATGTGTAATTTGTCTTTTATTTGATACAGAGGGAAGCTGATTTGTTTGTACTCCAAGTTCAAATATTTTCTCATACTCCATTTGAAATAGGTGTGAAATTGACAATCTTCTTCGATACCTATTTACATAACTATCTAGATTTTGGGAAATAATATCAACCAATTGAACAACTCCTAATATTGCTATTAA
>CAZAUH010000019.1:0-11318 GCA_964488325.1 uncultured Candidatus Saccharibacteria bacterium | reverse complement strand
AAGAAAACTAAAAGTAGGTGATGTTGTTACCTTTGATGTTGAAGAAACACCTAAGGGACTCAATGCAGCCAATATCAAACTATTAGAGGAATAACTCTAATATATATTGTTACAAAATTAAGAGAGGGTATTTATACCTTCTCTTTTTTGTTTCTTGAATAGGAATAATTTTCTAAGTAATATATTGCTTCGAATACTTTTTTTGATACCAATTATAAAACTCTGATAGGGAAGAAACATTATCAAATAGTACTGCGTTATATAAATCAACACTTATATAGCTTGGACTATAACAGATCTCTTTCTTAATAGTTAATAAGATTTTTCTATTTTTTTCATTTAAATTTTCTTTAACTTGATTGTGAAAAGCAACTCTCTCTTTTAATATCTCTGGAGTAAAAACCCATATATCTATTTTCCAAGGAATATCATTTTTTAGTAAGTGTAAACCTAGATAGTATCCATCTTCAAAACCAAAGGGTAATTTTTCTATTGATTGATCTATATATTTAACTCTTGAGGGTTTAAGCTTTTTAGTAATGTGTGCACATAGAGCAAAGTATTTATCAATATCAAATTCTTTTATAGATATTGAGAAATCAATATCTGGCTTTACTAGTAAATCCAAGTCATAGCTACCAACAATTTTGGTTTCACCATAACTATTTAGAATTTCAAATAATCCCTCATCCTCAACTATCTTTCTACCCTCTTCTTTTAAATCCATTCCTCATTATATATCTTCCTTAAGGGAATTTTAAGACAGTGGATTGGTTATATTGGAATATTAATTGAACTGAAAATAAATATAGTGTAATACTAGATCGCATTGTTTTTTTTTCTTCTTCTTGCTAATCTTAATTGAATCATGTTTATATATAAATATTTATGAAATTAAATAAAAGGAACTCAATATTATTCTTAATTGATACGATCTCTTGTTTCCTTATAACTGTATTTTTTGCTTTACAACCTCATTCAGTTCAAGCAAGTGGGTCTTTTCATATTAGTCAGGAAATAAATGGAGAGTGGGTTTTAAAGTATGTAGAGCCATTTGAGGTACAGTATTCAACTAAGGAGTTTGTACTTGATTCATCAAATAATATTGTTAAGGTTCAAATTGAGCAGAAGATAATATCTTTTGGAGATATAGAACAGGTAACTCTTAATGCTTGTGGAACAAAATTAACTCCAGAATATGCTCGATATGTTGGTTCTGGGGTAAGTGTACTTGAAGATATCTCTTTTGATGATCATAATGTAATTGTAAACCACGAGATGCCAATTGAAATTCAATGGAATATTCCCGATTTATGTGATGAAAACCCTATACTTTCATTAAAAGCTAACGAATATGAATCTCTTGAAGAAAATGCTTTTCGTTTTCCAATATTGGCTAATAGTTTTGAAACTTACGAATTTAGAAATAATGGGTCGCTAATAGTTGATGGGAAGATTGATGAAGTTGATGGAGTATTGGATGCAACATTTAGTCCATTTTGGCTTGCAGGAACAGGACATCCATCGAATAATGCATATATGTACTTTATGGATGATGAAGAGTATGTTTATATCGCAATTGATATTACACTTGATAATACAAACGAATTTGGTTTTGACTGGTTAAAGGTAATTACAAAAAATACATTAAGTGGGATAGAAAAAATCTATAAAATAGATGATTTTGATGATACATATGGTAAGTGTGCATTTGGTTTAACAAGTAAAGTATCTTACAACCATCAAACCTGTGAGATAAAGATACCTAAATCTGAAATCTTATCAAATAAAATAGATTTCTTTATTAACTATTATGGTACTGCTGGTGGGTGGGATGGCTTGCCTCCAATTCTTTCAGACATTACCCCAGAGTCTGGTTCTTTTATCAATGAAACTAATTTAAATATTTTATTTAATACATTAGAATCATCTCGATGTCGGTTATCATTATCCGATGAAAGTTACACTGATATGGCGGATGATAATATTTTATGTGATGAAGGTTACGGTGATTATCATAATTGTTTGACTCCAGATTTAGGGGAAGAAGGTTTGAAAAATGTTTTTATCGCTTGTTATGATTATGAGGGAATAGAAGATGACGCGATAACAAATGAGGATCTAGTATATACGTTGGATACGACTCCACCATCCTTGTCATCTTTTTCACTCTCTTCGGGGACTACTCTTACAACCAATTCCCCAACAATATCATTCTCTCTTGATGAAAATGGAGATTGCTGGGCTAGTACAGAAGATCTAAGTTATAATGAAATGGAGGGTGATGTAGTTGAGTGTAGTGGAGGGGGGACACAGTCAATATCATGTACGATGGGAGATTTGGGATTAAATGGGCAGAAGAATATATATATTTCATGTCAGGATACTCTTGGTAATCAGGATACAAATATGAGTAACGAGGATCTAGTCTATACCCTACTTGAAAATAATCCTCCACAAAAAGACTATTTCTATCCTGAATCATCTTCAAATATAACTGATCCAACACCAACAATCACATTTAATACTGATGAGTTGGCAACTTGTAGATTGTCACTTAGTGATGAGAGTTATGATCAAATGGATAATGATGTTGTGTGTGAAGGATCTGAAACTACAAGCCATTCATGTACATCTCCTGATTTGGGAATCTTTGGAGATAAGACAATATATATATCTTGTACAGATGGAAATGGAAATAAGGATACGTCTATAAGTAATTCTCAACTACAATACACATTTATTCCGACCCATAATAGTTTAGCGACGTCTATCTTAGAATTCCCAGAAGTAGATGGCACAATATATACAACCGCATTGAATGAGGATGGTAGTATTCTATATATTGGAGGGAGTTTTCAATATATAGGAGATATTACTGGAGAGGAAAATATCTATGAAAGATCTAATCTCGCAGCAATAGATACTCAGACATATGAGATTTTAGATTGGTCTCCAGTTACTGATGGAGCTGTTTATACATTAGATGTTGCTGGGGCTAATATTTACATTGGGGGGGCATTTTCCATGGTAAATGAGACTGAGACAGGAGAATTTGCTAAATTAAATCTTAATGGTACACTAGACACCAATTGCCTTCCAAATATCCATACTTATGTTGAGGAAGGTGGCGGTGATCCTAGTACTGTATATTCAATTAAAACAACAGAGCATTATATTTATGTTGGTGGGAGTTTTAATAGAATAGGGAATGATGAAGTCCAAGTGTCTGGACTTTTAAGACTTGCCAATAATATTAGCTGTACATGGGATGATACATGGAATCCAAGTACAGATGGAACTGTTTATACATTAGATGTTGCTGGAGCTAACATATATATTGGGGGGGCATTTTCCATGGTAAATGAAACTGAGACAGGAGAATTTGCTAAATTAAATCTTGATGGTACGCTAGATACCAATTGTCTACCAAATATCCATACTTACATTAACATTAATCCTAGTACGGTATATTCAATTAAAGTAACTGGAGAGTATATATATGTTGGTGGAAGTTTTAATAGAATAGGAAATGATGAAAACCAAGTGTTAGGACTGTTAAGAGTTGCCAATAATAGTAGCTGCACATGGGATGAATCTTGGCAACCAGAGTTGGGTTTAGGGAATAACGTGGTAAAAGCTATCTGTCCCTCAGTGGATGATATATATATTGGGGGTGATCTAGAGGTATATTCATCATTTGGGAAGATTGATGTGTTAACTGCTCTAGCAGACCCACAGTGGAATCCTGAAATAAACGGTTCTGTATTATCTTGTAGTTTAGGTACTTATGGAAACTATGTCGGAGGAAGTTTTAACAATGTTGGCCAAGAAGATGTCTTAGGACTCGCAGCTTTTCCTTTTGACTCTACTTCTCCATCTGGGAATGTTTCAATTAATTTTGGAAATACATACTCTGTTTCTCCAAATGTTACTCTCTCTCTTTCTGCTACAGATAGCTCAGGAGTTAGAGAAATGATTATCTGTAATAATTCGTCCTTTACTGATTGTACTTGGGAGATATATAAAACAACTAAATCATGGATGTTTGATAGCACATATGGAACAAAAACAGTGTATGTAAAATTTAAAAATAATGCAGGTAACATATCTGAAGTATATAGTGACAGTATAGTATTACATACTCCAAGTGCAAGGATAACAGCTATTGGAGAAATAACAGATATTCCTGATAAAACACCACTTACATATTACTTTACATCTACAAGTGCATCAATAAAGGGAGTATCTCAATCAGGTAGTACAGTATATTTTGTATATGATGGTAAAACATATTCTACTGTAGCAGATAGTAATGGTAACTTCTCAATATCACTAACAGTATCACAAGGTAGTAATACAATACAGTATTACTCTAAAGATACATCAGAGAATCAATCAGTAACAAAGACATTAAACTTAATAGTAGGAAGTAGTTACTTTCCTAATTGGTTATTAGAGAAATTAGGATTAATTACAACAGAACAAGAAGAAGAAACACCAAACCAATCACCAGAACAAGAACAGACCCCAGAAATCCCTGGAAATGAAGAGCCCAAGGAAGAAGAATCCAATGGAGATATACAGATTTTACAGTTTACTGATAAAGAGGGTAATCCATTGGTAAGTGCACTTGTAATAATAGAGGGTACAGAATACTACACAGACAGTAATGGAGAGATTAAGGTATTAGGATTAGAAAATGGAAAGAAGTATAAGGTGAAAGTAGAGATAGATGGTGTTAAGTATACATCAGAGGTATTAGGAGCAAGTGGAGTAGATGGTAGTATAAAAGTAACAATATCAGAACAAGATACCTCTAATGGAATAGATTGGAAGAAGATATTAATATATGGAGGAAGTGGTCTACTATTCATATTCTTCTTAATACTAATCTTTAGGAGAAGGAAGGATAAAGAGGAGTAAAGGATATTGAGATGATAAATAGTAAAATTATTCTGGTACCGGTCCTTACTTTTTAGAACTTTTCTTTTTAAGGTCAAAACAACTCAATCCCCAGAAGGGTTTTAAACATAGTGCACGGGTCTTGTTTGAACATGTTAAAAATGGTGGAGCATAAACGTCTTGGCCTATATAAAATGATTATAAGGTCTAAGAGACAGCATAATAAGAGATAAATATATGATATAATTGAATATGAATGTAACAAATCAATTAAGGAGTAGCCAAAATGGCTAGAGAAATTCTTGATGAAGAACCAAAAATAGAAATTGGCCAATTTAAAGACAATATTATTAATGATAAAGAAATCAATGCAATTGAACTTGAAAGGCTGAGAGGTACTTGGGAGGAATTAGTAAAGGGATATTACAATTTTGATGGATGTGTAATAACCTATTATTTCGATCCAAACCTTGGGTCTGAGTCAAAAAGTTGTCGCAGTTCTGGGTATCCTGCCAAGCATCCACCATTTCCTCAGACTGTAGACAATGAGGCTATTTATAGGACTATGATGGGACCGAATTCATATACAGGGAAGCAGTTACTCGAGGCTCTTTCTGGTGCAGAGGGAATGAGGCATCTAGATACGGACAAACGGTTGTTTGTAAAAAGTGCTGTATATGAACCAGTTGAAAATGAGGAAATGTTTTATGATGGAATGGATTTAAATCTTTTGAAAGAGCTTGAGGTCCCGACTGAAACAGGTGTTGTATCAAGTAATTCAGTCAAAGAAACGCAGGAAATGGATGGGGTCCTTGGTTATGTTACCGTCTTGGCAATGGGGGTAAAGGAACAAATAAAAGTTAATAACAAGAAAAAAATTTTGATTACAACGATTGAATTAGAAACCCCTAATATTGCTGATATGAGAGTTAGTAAAGAGAATTCGATTACCCAAGAGCAACTTAATCAAAGCAACGAAGAACTGAGAAGAGAGATGAAAGGATACTTGGAAGACGTTGTACTCGGATATGTCAGAGTAAGACGAGCAGAGTTGGAGATAAGAGATCAAAACGAACAGGTAGATTTGGAAATCGGCTCTCAGGAAGTAAACTCAGAAGTTGAAAATAACAACCAATCTCCTGAAAACACAGAATTACAATTGAATCCGAATAGTTTTGAATACCAAATGGCTAAACGGGAAGAAGAATTCCAAAGACAAAGGCTTGCTAATCAGGAAGCATTAAATAATTTACGACAACAATTAGCGAGAGACAGTCAAACAAATGAATCCCAAACAGAATTAGATGCACGGATTAGTAGTGAACTCAGAGATCTATTATTAAGTAGATGGACGAGAATTATTTCCGACGGAATGGGGTATTTTGATTTTCTGATGAAGCATATTATTCGAGGAAGACAGAGATATGAAGCAGAATCCGTAACTGGGTCTCGAATAGGAATTACAATCTCTGAGCTCGAAGAATTACACGGAGAAGCTAGTAATTTAAGAGGAAGACGGAGGACAGTTGATCAAGTGATTGCTGACATGAATGGTAGGATTGGTGAAGATCCTATGTACAGAGTAATTACAAGAGCAATAGAGAGAAATCCGTATTTCAATGCACAAAGGAATTCATCCTTTGTTCTTAGAGGAATTGCAACTGATTGGGAGTTTTCAAATGAATGGTATTTGGTGGAGAGGATTCAGGATCCTGTAGACGATGAGTGGAAGACAACAGTTACTGTTTTAAAGATTATATCGGGTACACCGGCCAGTGAGGAAGAATTTGTTTATGGTGCAAGAGAATTACTTGAAATTTATCGATCAGAAGCGAACATCCCAATGGACTTGTCTATTATGGATCGACATTCTATTCGTTATATTAATTAGACTCTGAAGGAAAAGATATCATTTTGTGATAATTCGATAACCCTTAGTAATATGGTGGGACATACACGTATTAACCCTATGTAAAATGATAATGAGACAAATGAAACAGGACATGGAACTGTATAATTATTAACGGTATTAAGATTCAATAGAATAATAACTAAGGAAGTACTAAAATATAGTAAGTGCAACCATAAGTTTACACGAAACAACTGTAACTTGGTGGTTGCAACTGCTTAGAGGGTAATATAATGCAGGATTAAATTTAATATATTTTAACATGAGCTTTCGTAAAAATTTAGAATACCTTAGAAAAGGGAAAAAATTTTCACAAGAGGAATTGGCATTTAAGCTTAATGTTTCTAGGCAAGCTGTCTCAAAGTGGGAGTCTGGTGGTGCCTATCCAGAAACAGATAAGATGCTATCTATGTGTAAAATTTTTGATTGTACATTAGATGAGCTAATGAATGATGATATCGCTGAGTCAAAGAAAGATCAGGAAAGAAAGTATAGTTTTAACGATTTGGTTGATGAAGTTACAGACATAGTTAAGAGAACATTTCATATGTTTGATAACATGAATATTAGATCTATATTTAGATTTCTTTTGGAGATGTTTCTTTTGGTTTTGGCTATTCTGATATTACATATCCCTTTTGATTATTTATCTCAATTAGGAAATGGTGTGCTCGTAAATATCCCAGGAGATATTTCACAACTATTTATTTCATTATGGAATCTTGTTACTGAGGTAGTATATATTGTCGTCGCAGTAGTATCGTTTGTGTACATATACAAGATTAGATTCCTGGATAAATTTGAAGAAGCCAAGAAAATGGATAGTAAAAATGATTACAAGGAAAAGGAAATTACTGTTAAAGAAGAAATTAGCCAAAATGAAAACAGAAAAGTAGAAATAAGAAAATATGATTTTGGAATATTTTCATTTATAGGGAAAGTAGCTGAACTTTGTATTAAGTGTTTTATGGCTTTTTTATCTTTACCGATTATCTTTCTATTACTCTGCTCAGTTGCGGGAGTTGTAATAGATATAGTGTTTATGTTTAATGGGGTATTCTTTATTGGGATACTCATTATTCTTTTATCAGCGATTATTTTCACTATTGGTTTACAATATATAATTTATAATTTTATTGTGAATCATAGGAGTAATTGGCAGAAACTTTTTGTAGTATTTCTCATATCGATACTTGGATTTGGGATTGGAGGAGGTATAACTGTTTTAGAGTTTAGTAGAATGACAATATCCTCCAAAGCTCCTGTAAATGTAAAAAACACAATCAAGGTTGAAACATTTAAAATGAGAGACAATTTATTACTTCAAAGTGTTCCTTCATATATTGAATATGTTGTAGATAAATCATTGGTAGATTCAATAAAGGTTGAGGTAAAATATTATGATGTATTTACAAAAGATGTGGTTATGAAAAACGATGAGATAACAGGTAATATATTTATCTACTATGAAAGTAACGATAGTATTAGATTTGGAGAATTGTATAATATTTTAATCAAGGATTTAAAAGATAGAACACTATCTAACTATACCGCTTTAGGACAAATAGAGGTTAAAGTATATACAAGTGAAGGCAATATTAGAAAGTTACAAGAGTATATTGATAAACAGAACAATATTAATTACCCTCCAATTATATATGATAATGTTGATACCATTGATGAAGTGATTAATTAAAAAGAGTAATAAGGAAGTGAACGGGTCTTGTTGGAACATGTTGAAATTGGCGTAACATACGAGTCTAGGAAAATAAAGAATGTAAGAAAAGTGTATAATTGATTCTATGAACAAAGATGTAGAAGTAAAAAAATCTACTAAACAAGGAAAAGGAGTCTTTGCTTGCAGAGATTTTATAAATGGTGAATTTGTTTTAGAAATAGATGATTCACATGTAGTTAAAGATGAGTCAAAACTTACTAAAGAGCAACATGAATTTCATCTGGATTATCTTTCAGACAAAATCGTTTTAATGCAAGAACCTGAAGTATTCATAAATCACTCCTGTGATCCAAATGTCTATGTAAAAACAAAAGATGGAGTAAGAAATGTATATGCTTTAAAAGATATAAAAAAGGGAGATGAAATAACATATGACTATTCTGTCAATGGGGATAACGATGGAGTTTTTAAATGTAATTGTGGAAGTCAAAACTGTCGAAAAGTTTATCAAGGAGATTTTTTTAAACTACCAATAGAAATCCAACTAAGATATTTACCATATCTTGACGATTGGTTTGTTAAAAAACACAAATCAAGAATAGAAGGACTGAAAGAAAAGAGAATCCCTTAATTAAGGAACAAATATTGGACATACACCTCTGGACCACAAGATGATACAATTTCACTATGCTAGATCAACAAGAACAACAAGAAACGTCAAAGTTAGAAATTCAAGTGGTTAAATATGTTGATGAATATATAGACTCTTTTGAAAATGGAGTGCCTTTTCCCCCTAATGTAGAAAAATTTCTTAATGACTTTAATAGGTATGATTTAGAGGAAGATATTAAACAAAGGGGGAAAGAAACAATATCTTCAGAATTAGAAAAAGTTAATGAGTTATTAGAATCTGAAGAAGTATACAAGGCTTTTAGAGATGGAATATTAATTGCTCAACAATTAAACCCCTTAGTTAAGATAGAGACATTTCCAATATATTTGATATGTGCAGGGAAGACAACGAATGCTAGAGCTATGTATGGAGGTATTGTTCTAAATCTTACTAATTTAGTGAATAGGCCATTGAATAGAGATGAGACGATAGAGATGATTAAATCTCTGACTGCTCATGAAACTACCCATCGTCTAATTAGGCAACTCGGTTTAAAACCAGAAAGGTCTTCAGATATTGATGAGAATATATTACATACCATCTGGGAAGAGGGTCTTACCACTACAATTGAAACAGTTCATCATACATGGCATGAAGATATTGTAAATGATTCAGAATTTTGGATTCAATCTATTAAAGAGTGGATTAATGCAAAGGGGGACAAAGAAAAAAGGGAACAGATTCTAAATGATTGTTATCAAAGAGATTCTTTTAAGACATGGTTGGATAAGAGGGGTAAGAAATTTGAAAAATTGATTTCAGATTCAAGAAGTAATGAGGAGAAGTTTAGAGATTTATTAACACTAAGTAATGGCCCTGCATATCATGTGGGTTATGTACTATGGAAAAGAGAATTAGAAAAGGGACATAATATTACAGAATTAATGATGAAAGGAGATTCTCAGATTCGTGAATGGTTAGAAAAGGGTTTTAAAAGAGGGTGCACGGGTCTTGTTGGAACATGTTGAAATTGGCGGGACATACACGTCTGGACCCTATGTAAAATGAGAATGAGACAAAAGAGACAGTATAAAAAGGTGTATAATTATCTTAATAAGTTAGACTGTTACATGTATGAAAATAATAATTGCAGATAAAATAACTTCATTTACTGATAAACAAATTACCGCGCTTAAAGAGAAGGGTAATGTAATTTTCATAGAGACAAAGGAAGATTGGAATAATTCAAAAGAGATATTCTCAGAAGATGATAAAGTATTAGCACTAGATCCAGGAGTATGTGATTGGTCATTCCCAAACGAAACTATTGATAAAGTACCAAACCTTAAAGGGATATGTTTACCTACAACAAGGTTTACTTGGGTAGATGGAGAGTATTTAAGAAAGAAAAATATTGTATTAACTAATGTTCCTAAATATTCAACAGAATCTGTTGCAGAGCATGCAATATTTTTAATGTTATCAATTACTAAGAAGTTACCATTAATAATTAGTAATGGATGGAAATTAGATTGGGATAAACATTTGGGATATGAAATTAAAGGTAAAAAAATGGGAATAATTGGTCTCGGGGATATCGGTAGTAGAGTAGCAGAATTAGGAAAAGGTATGGGAATGGATGTCTGTTATTGGTCAAGGAAATCTAGAGATGAACAATATACATATTTAGAATTAGAGGAATTAATAAAGTCTTCTGATTATATTTTCTTAACTATTGCAGATGGTCCTGAGACGAAGAAGTTTTTGAATAAAGAGAGAATAGATATGATGAAAAAGAATTCATATATAATAAATACCACTGGTAATGAGGTTTGGGATTTTGATTATGCAGTAGAAAAAGTTAGAGATGAATCTATTGGTGGAATAGGGTTAGATGAAGATAAGGTAGAAATAAAAGATTATGGATGTAATGTTATGATTACTCCTCATATAGCATGGTATACAAAAGAATCATTTGAAGAAGATTATAGAATATGGGTTGAGTGTATAATATCAGTTGTAGAGAATAAGCCAATTAACGTAGCTAACTAAGGATTCTACCTTCGAACCAAGAGGTCTTAAAAACTACTCTTTTTTGACCCTTTTCATCCACCAGGCCTTACTTTTGAGACTTTCACTTTTTACGGTCTAAATTACTCAATCCCCATAAGGGTTTTAAAAGATAGTGCACGGGTCTTGTTGGAACATGTTGA
>CAZAUH010000018.1:0-11383 GCA_964488325.1 uncultured Candidatus Saccharibacteria bacterium | reverse complement strand
ATATGAAAAAAGTCTCAGTAATAGGTCTAGGATATGTAGGATTACCACTCCTTTGTGCTATAGCTAAAAGTAAAAAATATGAAGCTTTTGGATATGACCTAAGTAAAGAAAAAATATCCATGATTAGTAAAAAGGAATGTCCCATTGAAGATGAAATATGCTCTAAAGATCTAAAAACAGTAAAAATAGAGGTATCTACAGATCAAAGTATATTAAAAGATTCTGATTACTTTATCATCTGTGTACCAACACCAGTACTCTCTGATTACACTCCAGACTATACCCCTGTTATCAAAGCTTCTGAAGTAGTAGCTAAATATCTTAAAAAGGGAAATATTGTAATACTAGAATCTACTGTTAATCCAGGGACATGTGAAGAAGTTGTATACCCCGTATTACTTAAGAACAAACTTAAGTTAAAAAAAGGAGACTTTGTACTAAGTCACTGTCCAGAGCGAATAAATCCAGGAGACCCTAAATGGAATGTATACAACATACCTAGAAATATAGGATGTGATCCATCTGAAAAAGTCCATGGAGTTGCTGATTTCTATAGATCTTTTCTCAATGGAGAAATAAATGAGGTATCTTCTTTAAAAATAGCAGAAGCTACTAAAATAATTGAAAATACATTTAGAGATATAAATATTGCATATGTAAATGAATTAGCTAAATCATTTGATGCAATGGGAATAGATCTAATAGAAACTATTAAAGCATCATCAAATAAACCATTTGCATTCATGCCACATTGGCCAGGACGAGGAGTAGGAGGACACTGTATAGCAGTAGACCCATATTATCTAATTAATAGGGCAGCAAAAAGTGGTTTTAACCACAAATTTCTTAAAATGGCTCGTGAAGTAAATAATGGAATGCCTAAATATACAGTAGGAAGATTACAAACTGCTTTAAATGAAATAGAGAAATCTGTTAAAGGAACAAAGGTAGCATTATTAGGATTAAGTTACAAAGAAAATGTAGGAGACCTAAGAGAAAGTCCCTGTCTCATTATTAAAGATCTACTCTTAAATATGGGAGCAGATCTACTAATCTATGACCCATATATACCACAAATGAGTAATGTTAAATCATTAGATCAGGCTTTAAAAAATTCAGAAGCAGTACTACTATGTACTGCCCATAAACCATTCTTAGAGTTAAATACCATATTAAAGAAATACAAAAATGTTAAGGTTGTAATAGATGGAATGAATAAATTAGATAACAAAGCTATTGAAAAATTAGGTATAATCTATAGAGGAATAGGAAGATAATTTTAGTATTAATAATATGAAATTAGCAGTATTTTCAATATGTCTTAATGAAGAAAAAACAATAGGGCAACTATTAGATAGAATACCTAAGAAAATAGAGGGAATAGATGAAATAGTAAGATTTGTTGTAGATGATGGAAGTAGCGATAAAACCGTTAAGATTGCTAAAGAACATGGAGCTTTAGTATTTGAAAACATTGTACAAAAAAGATTAGCACACTCATTCCAATACGCAATAAACAAATCATTGGAACTAGGTGCAGACATATCTGTAAATATAGATGGAGATTTACAATTCTTACCAGAAGAGATATCCCTTTTAGTTAAACCAATACTAGATGGAAAAGCTGACTTTGTTGCAGGAAACAGATTCGAAAAAAGAAGACCCCAAGATATGTCTTTAGGAAAGTACTATGGTAATCAATTAGGTGCGAGAGTAATAAGTAATTTAACACAAAATGATTTTGCTGATGTTACATGTGGTTTTAGAGCATATAACAAAGAGGCTATGCTTCAGATGAATATAAATAGTAAGTATACATATACACAGGAAGCATTCCAGTTAATGGCATCTAAGAAATTAAATATTGTACAGATACCGATAACAATTAAGTATTATGAAGGAAGAAAATCAAGGGTAGTAAAAAGTATAACCAGCTTTATTACAGTCTCTGCATTTAATATACTACGTGCATTTAGAGATTTTGCTCCTATGAAGTTCTTTGGAATACTTGGTATTACACCATTCATACTAGGAGTAATATGTTTAATATTTCTAGGTATACATTGGATAAGTACCGGAGGATTATCCCCATACAAGTTTGTTGGTTTTACAGGTCTATATCTAATTACATTAGGTATAATTATTGCTCTTTTTGCAATACTTTCAGATATGTTGGGTAGGATGTTAAATAACCAAGAGAAAATACTTTACTACAGTAAGAAAGAACACTACTCTAAATTCAGAAAGGAAAAAGAATGAACGTCCTGATATCTATATCTCATCCTGCATGGGCACATCAGTTTCATCATGTAATTGATTTACTTAAAGAGAGAGGTCATAGGGTTAAGGTATTAGTAATCAAAAAGGATAGGAATTGGGAGATACTAGATGAGTATGGAATAGAGTATACGGTAATTGGTGAGAGTACTGGTAAGAATAGATATGAGAAAGCAGTTATACTTTTAGTCTCTACCTTTAAACATTACAGAGAGGCATTGAAATTCAATACAGACATATTAATTGGCAGACCATCCCCTATGATGGCTATAACATCATTTCTTTTGGCTAGGAAAAATATTGTTTACTGTGATACTGAAAGATCCGTAGAGTCACTATTCTTTTCAAAACTATTTTCATACAAGATACTTACTCCAATGTTTTACAGGAAAGAATTAGGTAAAAAGCAGTTAAGAGTAGAAACATTTAAAGAGCTGTTCTACTTACATCCTAATTACTTTAAACCTAATCCTAAAGATTTAAAGTTAGTTGGATTAAGAGAGGGTGATAAGTTTACATTTGTAAGGTTTGTAGCATGGAATGCTAGTCATGATTTAGGACATAGAGGGATGAAGAATAGTGATAAGCTAAAAATTATTAAACACTTAGAAAGGTATGGAAAAGTATTACTTTCTGCAGAGGGAGAGTTACCTAAACAGTTTGATAAATATATTATTAAAGTACCACATACTAAATTACATAGCATAATGTCATATGCTCAACTCTTTGTAGGAGATGGATTAACTATGGCAGCTGAGTGTAGTGTAATGGGTATTCATTCAATATTTACTAGTGAATTAACATCAGGTATGTCAGATGAATTAGAGAATCAATATGGTCTTATGTATTCTGTAACTGATATGAGAGACATTAATAAAAAAAGTATTAAGAAGATAAATGAATTACTATCTGATAAAGATTTACAAAAGAAGGGGAAAGAGAAACTAGAAAAACTATTAAAAGACAAAGAAGATATTAATCAATGGTTAGTAGAATATTTAGAGCAAGAGGTTAATAAATGAGTTTCTCAAAAAGATTAAAGAGTATAAATATTGATTATGTAATGTATGGGATACTAATACTATTCTTTCTTTTTATGCTCTTCTTTTCATTTTTTAGAGATATGATTAGAGATGAGAGTCTCTATTTTCATGAGAGTTGGTTAATGTCAGAAGTAATTAAAAGTGGTAATTGGATAGGAAATTATGCAGTAGGATTACATGGTTTTCTTTTTAAATTGCCTTGTGCTTTAATATTTTTAATAACTGGTCCATCTATTACTGTTGTTACAGTTTTTAATATACTGTTAGCTACCCTTGTAGGCTTAATTTTTTACAATCTTTCTAAAGAAATTCTAAAAAGGAAATCTTTAGCATTACTATCAACTATCTTTCTGCTATCTACATTTCATTTCTTTTCAAGTACAGTAACATATCTAAGGGAGATACCATCGCTAATTGCAGTATTACTGTTTATGTATGCCCTACTTAGGAATTGGGAAAAGGGATATATGGGTTTGATATTTCTATTACTGCTTGATTCAAAAGAGTATGTATTCTTTGTATTTGCTCTTTTCTATTTAATATGGCTATTCATTGATTCAAATAAGAAGGGATTTAAAAAAGTAGTTGATGTATTAGAAAACTATATTTTAGTCTTACTACCCTCTATTGTATGGATACTCTTAATGTTTTGTACAGGAGTAATACCTATTAATATGTATTTAGCCTCTACTATTGGACTTATTGATGGTAATTTTAAATATCTCTTTTCACATTTTAGTGTAGATCTTGCGACTCTTAATCTAATAGAGGGAGGAAGAAATATGCCTCTGATACCAATTCGAGAATCTTGGTCTTTAGGAATTCAATATGTAGCAAAAGTTTTCAATGTGATTTTGCTATATATAGGTAAGATTCTTTATCCAAGAACATTCTCTTTTGTATCAGTACCAAAGGTAGTAATGTTTCCCGTTATCTTTACAAGTGTTCTTTTTATAAAGAGATATCTTAAAACAAAGTCAAAAGATATTAAGATATATGCATCATTCAGTATTCTTCTTTTGGTCTGGTTAGTTATATATATCCTTAGAGCATCCCATGGTAGATATCTTCTTCCTTTAGTTCCAACTGTATCTATTCTGTATATATATATGCTTTTCAAGTATAGATTTACAACTAAACAATTAAAAACGATATTATTAGGGACCATTGTATTTGTTGTTTTAGGTTTCTTTTTTGAAACATCATATGTAGCTATTAAGATATTCGTAGAATTGGGGATATATGTAATATTTGTATTTATATTACTCAAACCTAAAAAAGAGTATTTGAGATATATATTAATATCATTAATAGCCGCTGTATGTATTGGAGTATCTATACTTTTTGCATATACACAGGGACAGGTATATGGATATATGAATTGGGGTAAGAACGGAAATGTACAAGAGATTGTTAAAATATTACCTCATGAAGAAAGATATTGGAGTAACAACAATTATAACCAACTCCTAATATCTGTTTATTCAAAAGAGACATATTCTCCCGTTGAGTGGAAATGGAAACTTCACAAGGTTATTCCAAGGATTAATAAGTTAAAAGTAATTGGAGAACAAAGAAGTTTTGTATTTCCTGTAAAAAGTATTGACGAATTTAAGCAAAATATCCAGTTATACAGTATTAAGAAAATTGTACTGTTAGAATCTACTTTAGATGGAAGAGAGTTTGATGATCAGGGGTATATAAATGTATTTCTAAATCAAGATTGGATACAATTAGAGAAGAAACATATTTTTAAGAGAATAAATATATATATTTTTAATATTGTATGGAAAGAGTAAAAGTATTTTTAGGAAAATATGGAATATATGTATTAATGACCCTGTGTCTGTTATTTGGGTTACTTTCTTTAACATTTAGAAATGCAACATTAGATGATGATCTGTATCTTTGGGAAACATCTATAATGACAGAGGCAATAAGTCGAGGAGAATGGATAGGTGATTATGCCGTTGGTACTCATGGGTTTCTTTTCAAGCTACCGATGTCTTTAATATTTTTAATAACAGGGCCATCTTTAGAAATTGCAACAGTATGGAATGTACTAATAGCATGTCTTTCTCTTTATCTTTTTAACAGTATTCTTAACAATTACTTTAAGAAAAAATCAATTGCACTAGTAGGGACATTCATGCTACTAACTAGTTTTCAGTTCTTTTTACATGTTCCAACATATATGAGGGAAATGCCGGTTTTGTTCTGCGTATTACTATTTATATATCTCTTACAAAAGAAAAAATCTTACTGGTTAATAGGGTTGAGTTTGGCATTGATATTTGATGCTAAAGAGTATGTTTGGTTTATGATTTTACCTGGATTTTTAATATATATTCTTTGGGAAAGATTTAGAAAAGGTTTCTTTCCCTTGGTATGTGAATACTTTAAGATACTTTTACCAACGATAGTACTTTTGTTACTAATGATATTTACAAGAATAGTACCATTAAATATGTATGGCCTATCAATTATTCCTGGAGTAACTAAGGGAGGAGTTGAGTATCAGCTTAAACATTTCGATATTGAGTTATCAACCACTAATCGTATTGATGAGGATGCACGATCAATACAGGATATCCCCCTTGGTGAGAATACTATTTTTGAAAAGGCTGTTGATATTATTTCAAGCTATATTGGTAAATTACTCTATCCTAGAACATTCTCTTTTATATCTATCCCTAAAATTATTATATTTCCCTCCCTGTTAACAAGTATATTCTTATTTAGAAAGAAATTAATAAAAAGAGATTCCTTTTATATATCCCTATCCCTAATCTTTTATAGTTTTCTGTTAATATTTTTTTTCAGAGCCTCTTTTGATAGATATATTCTTCCCATATTACCTGTAATATTCTTTTTCTATATTCTTTTTTTCCAAGAGGTGGTTAAAAGAAAGAGGGTTTTTCTTTTAACAATATTTATATCCTTCTCGCTTGCAATATTAGGTATGTTATTTGAAGTTGAATATATATGGATAAAGATATTTTTAAACACACTAATTCTTTCTCTTTACCTCTTCTATCTATTTTACAAAGAGAGAATCCATAACTTGGAAATATATATTCTTACCATTATTGGTTGTATAACCCTTGCAGTGGTAGGATATTTTTTCTATGCTAACGGACAGCTAAGATACTACATGCTTTGGGGTAAAGACTACCAAGTTAAAGAGGTGGTTTCACATTTTGGGGATAAGGAGAAAATTTTACTTAATGATGTAGGTTGGAATCTGTTACCCAAAGTATATCGAGGAGATAATCAGTATAACCCCGAGTGGAAAATGGAATTAAATGATTGGATACCAAGAAAGAGATATTTAAAGATGTTTGAACAAAGTAATACATATGGGATATTTGGTAACACAGTAGAGGATGATAGGCAGTTTGTTTTTTCTGTGGGTATAGATAAATTAGGATTAATGGTTTCTAATTTAGAGGGGTATACTTTTAGACATCAAAAGAAATTAGATGAATACAAAAATAGTTCATGGTTAGAATTGATTGAGGTGGTTGAATTAAAGAATACTCAGTTATATATATTTAAGGTAATTAAATAGATTATGAAACAGAAGTATCCATTAGTATCTGTAGTAATGCCTACATACAATGGTAGCAAGACAATTGGGAGAGCATTACAGAGTGTATTAAGGCAGGACTATTCAAATATGGAGATATTTGTTGTTGATGATTGTTCTATAGACAATACTGTTGAAGTTGTAAGTAGAATTAATGATAAGCGTATTCACATTCTTAAACACAAAGAGAATAAAAATGGATCTGCTGCTAGGAATACTGGTATTAGAGAGTCAAATGGGAAATACATTGCATTTTTAGATGATGATGATGAATGGAAAACAAACAAGATATCTATGCAGGTAAAATGTCTAGAGGAAAGAGACCCTTCTATATGGAAGGCAGTTGTTGTTAGTCATTCAATACTATTTAATAATAGATGGAGAGATGTAATATTGAAAAAAGAGGGAGATATAAGTAAAGAGATTCTTTTGATGCAGATATCTCTTGCAGCTGGCTCCTCCCTATTAATTAGTAAAGATGCTATTGATGATATAGGTTTCTTTAATGAGAAATATGTAAGACACCAAGATATGGAATATGTTCTAAGATATCTAAGAAAGTACAAACTAGCAACACAACCTCAACCCTTATCAATTATTCATGGACATTCTGGAAAAGTAAGTGGTGATAAATTAGTAAAAGTTAAGCAGATTTTTCTTAAAGATTTTAAAAAAAATATTGAAAGTTTTGGAGAAAAAACATCAAAAAAGATATATGCGAGACAATGGTTGCAGGTATCTAAACATTATGCAATGGATGGTGATATACAGAAAACGTTCAGATACCTTCGTAAATCTCTTTCATTTGCATTACTTTTTTCAGAGAGATGTAAGGTGATTATTTTAGAAAACTACATCTCTTTACCTTACTATCTATTAAGAGGCTTAATTCAAAGATACATAAAAAATGAATAAAAAAAACGTGTTAATATTTGCAGGTTGTTCTGATAAAAAGTTGATATCAAAGATATCTCCGATTTTAGATTGTAATATGGTAGAGAGGTTATACTTGGTAAGAAACATCCCATTAATGTATGATCATCCTAAATTAAAACAGTATCCACCTTTATCAATATTTAAAAATATTCTTGTGCTAAGGGAGATAAATAGGGTGCTAAATGGAATATATGTTGTTCTATTTAAAAAGATTGATATATTAATGGGAATATATTTCTTAATGCATGGAATATATTCATACTTCTTATCAAGGATTTTTATGAAGAAACATATTTTTCTTTTTATTGAAAATCCTCAGAAGTATGGAGAAAACAAATTGTTATTTAAAATGCTTTCTAATACAAATTATATCGGCATAAGAGGGAACAACTCAATGCAATATCTTTTAAAAAAAGGTGTACCCAAAGAAAAGTTCTTCATTCCTCCAAATGAGTTTGAAATATCAGATATTAAAAAAGAAGAGAGAAAAAGGATATATGATTTAATATATATCGGTAATTTTGTAGATGTTAAAGATTTACCTTTATGGGTAGAGATAGTTGAAGAAATTAAAAAAGACATTTCAAATATTAAAGGAGTAATGTTAGGAGATGGTCCTAAGTATGAGGATATTAAGAAAATGATTATTGAAAAAGGATTGAAAGAAAATATTGAACTGGTTGGAAGGAAAGAAGATGTATTTGAATATATAAATCAATCTAAAATATTGCTTATGACATCAAAAAGTGAGGCACTACCAATGGTCGTAGTAGAATCCATGTCGGTAGGTGTACCGGTTGTCGTTCCAAATATTGGGGATATATCTGATATTGTGATTAATTGTAAAAACGGCATTGTAATAGATAGTAGGGAGCCAAAAGAGTATGCAAAAGAAATTGAAAATCTTTTAGAAGATAGTCCTTTGTATGAAAAATTAAAAATAGAAGCCATATCTTCTATAAAGAAATTAACACAGAGCTGTACACACGAAAAGTTGGTAGAATTGTGGAGCAACATATTTAAGAATTTAGGTAAAGATATTTAAAGATGGCTGTTATTAAAAATACAACAATTTATCTTGGAGTAAGTATGTTTCAGTCATTGATGAGTTTTTTACTTTTACCAGTATTTACGTTTTTTTTAAGTAAAACAGAGTTTGGATTGGCAAGCTTACTTAACTCTATAGCTGGTTTGTTAGTAATTTTTTTTGTATTTGGTTCTCAGAGTGTAATTAGTAGATTATATTTTGAGTATAAAGATAATGAGGAGAGATTAAAGGGGTTTTTGGGGACAGTTTTTTTATCAAAAATCCTTTGGAATATTTTCTTAGTTCTATTTTTAGTTATTGGAAAATCTTTGATATTTCCATTTATAGCAAAGGGTGTAGATTTTTATCCTTATCTTTTTATAGTAATAGGGATAGCTTTCTTTAATTCTCTTTTTGTTATATATCAAACATTACAACAGACTAAACAGGAGGGTGTTAAATATGCAATAGTTCAGATTACGTATTTGGTTATTAATAATGGAATTACCATTCTATTATTAATTTTATTTAAGATGAAAGCAGAGGGTATTATTCTTGGTACTTTAATAGCGGATGTATTAATGACATTGTTTGTATTTCTTCAATTAAGAAAGCAGATTGTATTAAGAATAGAGAAGAAGATCGTTAAAGATGCCTTTGGATATTCATGGCCTATTTTTCTAAATGCTCTTTTTATGTGGGGGATGTTTTCTGTAAACAAACTTATTCTTAATGGGTTGATATCTGTAGAAATAGTTGGAGTGTATACTATTGGTTTTGTTATTGCGGGTATTGTAAATATGGTAACAGTTGCATTAAACAGGTCATATACGCCATGGTTTTTTAAAAGAGTAAAGAAAAATACAGGGGATTCTAAAGATATTGTTATCTTTTCTGAGTTTATAATTCTTGTTTATTCAATTATAGCATTAGGAATATCTATCTTTAGTCCTGAGGTAATAAGAATATTTCTTAACGAATCATATACAGAGGCATGGATAGTAATACCATTTTTAACATTTGGTTATGTATTCAATGGATTGTATTTCTTCTTTCTTAACATCTTAAATTACCAAAAAAGAGCAGTTAAGTTCATTCCACTTTTTACACTTCTTTCAGCTTTTATTAATATCGCTTTAAACTATTTACTAATTCCATCGTTAGCAATAGTAGGCTCTGCTTTAGCGACTTTAATTTCTATGATTGTTCTAAGTTTAAGTACATATATTGGATCAAAGAGGTACTTAAATATCGGGTATAGCTTTTCTAGATTTGCCTCTTTGATTGTCTTGCCTTTCTTAATGTCTTTGGTATTATTTTTAAAGTTTGATTTAAATTCCTGGCTTTTAATTTTAATTAAAATGGTCTATTTAATACTTTGTATTCTTGTTTTGTATTTGATAAATAGGGGAAGATTTGAGAACAGTTTTGAAAGACAATTAGATAATTTTAAGGGATACCTCAATGGAAAGTTTAGAAAAAGAGCAGTATGATAATGTGGAACTTTGGAGACATCTAAATGTATCTGAGAGTAATAAAGAAAGAATAAAGGAGGTATATGGAATGATTCCAGGAGATGTTAAATCTTTAGCGGATATCGGCTGTGGTAATGGTATGTTTCTTAATTACCTTAGGAGTTATTCAGAGATTAAAGATTTAATTGGAATTGATATTAGTGAAGTTGCATTAAAGGGTGTGAAGACAGATAAAAAAGTTGGTAGTATTCTTAATATCCCTTTGGGAAATAAAGGGTATGATATTGTTACGGCGTTGGAGGTACTGGAGCATTTAAATGAGAAGGATTTTGAAAAGGGAAAGGAAGAACTTTGTAGAGTTTCAAATGAGTATCTCATAGTATCAACTCCTTTTGAAGAGGATTTAGAATTAGAGTTTGTTAAATGTCTTAAGTGTAAAACAAGGTATAATGTGTCACATCACAAGAGGTCTTTTAATGAGGTAGATTTTAGGAATCTCTTTAATGAACATGGTTTTAAATGTATAGATATAAAATATATCTCAAAAAGAAATGAGTATTTAATGTTGAGTAACGTAATTAAATGGTATAGAAAGTTAAGAGGGATTAGAAAATCTGATAGAACTGTTTGTCCTGTTTGTGGATTTAAAAAATCGAATCCTAAAACAAAGAAAGGAGTTCGCAAAAAGGAACAATTTTATATGTCAGTATTTAAGAATATATGGCCAAAAAGGTATAAATATAAATGGATTGTTGGAATATATAAAATTAGAAAATAGAAATATGGAGATATTTTTGTACGTTGTTCTAGGGGTTATTGCTTTAATTGGAGTAATATTAACTCTATTTACACTCCCTGGAGTATGGTTAGTGTATATCTCCGTCTTTATATTAGCCTGGATGGGTAAGTTCTTAATTATCACTCCTACAATATTAATAGTTCTCTTTATCCTAACACTTCTATCTACTTTCATAGACAATATTGTAATAGCACTGGGCGCAAAGAAATTAGGAGGATCTAAATGGGGAATGATAGG
>CAZAUH010000017.1:9206-11894 GCA_964488325.1 uncultured Candidatus Saccharibacteria bacterium | reverse complement strand
GCATATAGTGTTAAGAGATTGCAGCAAGATCCATGGGCTCAAGCTATTTCTAAGTTTAAAATTGGAGATATTGTTGATGGTGTTGTGCAAAAGGTTGTTCCATATGGTGCTTTTGTAAGAATAGGGGAAGGATTAAATGGGTTAATACATATTTCTGAGTTGTCAGATAAGTTGGTTAAAAATCCTGAAGATATTGTAAAGGTAGGGCAAGAGGTTAAGGTAAAGATTCTTTCTATTTCTTCAACAGAAAGACACTTAGGATTAAGTCTAAAGGATACAAGTGCACCTGCTCCTAAATTAAATGAGCAGGAGCTAGCCGAGGCGATTGATGAGGCCATAGATTTAGAGCTTAAGTAAATTCATAAGCAAGTAATTAAAAAGAGGGTTATTTAACCCTCTTTTTTGGTATAATTGGATATGGAGAAGGTAATTAAGAAAAATATATTCAAGAGGGTATCCCGAAATGCACGTATATCTTTACGTACATCTGCACTGATTGCGGATCATTTAAAAAGTGACTCTATTGAGCCAGAACATCTTCTAGTAGGTATCCTATTAAATGAGAATGCACTAGCTACAAAGATTATTGGGAGTATGGGTATTAATATTAAAGAGATTGTGGGAAAGATTTTAGATAACATGGGTATTGATATTACGGCAAATATTAACAAAGCTATGGAGGTGAAGTTATCATCCAAGAGCAAAGAGATTATTAGAAGAGGATATGACTGGTCACAGAAATATTCACATGTTTATGTTGGTACGGAGCATTTAATGTTGAGTATCTTAGAATCTAAAGATCTGTTTATTCTTGATTTAGTAAATATAGGTTTAACCCAAAAGAGATTTCAGAAAAATCTATTTGAACATGCAACATACCCATTGGGAGTTTTAGCAAAACCAGAGATGTCAGTAATTGGGCCAGAACAGGGAAAGATTTTAGATATGATAGGTAAGGACTTGGTAGAATTAGCTAGGGGTGGGAAATTAGATCCTCTTGTTGGAAGAGAGGATGAATTGGCTAGTGTTGTAAAGATATTAAGTAGAAGGAAAAAGAATAATCCTATCATTGTTGGTGATGCCGGTGTAGGAAAGACAGTACTTGTAGAGGGGTTGGCACAAAAGATTGCAGATGGGAGAGTACCTCCCTCTTTGAGAGATATGAGAATTGTATCTTTAGATGTTGCTAGTATTATGGCTGGTAGTAGAATGAGGGGAGATGTTGAGGAGAAGGTGTTAGAGATTGTTAATGAGGTTGTAGAATCAAACAACACAATTCTTTTTATCGATGAGATTCATAATATTTTAGCCTCGGCTATTCCAGGGGGTTCATCTGAGATTGCAGCTATACTTAAACCTGCATTACTGAAAGATGATTTTAGGTGTATAGGAGCCACTACTACGGATGAATACTCTGCATACTTCGAGAATGACAATGCACTGGCTAGAAGATTTCAGCCAATATTTCTTAAGGAGCCTAGTATAGAGGAGAGTGTTGCTATATTAAGAAACTTAAAGCCCATATTTGAAGCACATCATAATATTAATATTAATGATGAGGCTGTTAAATTAGCAGTTACTCTTTCTGATAGATATATTAGTGATAGGTATTTACCTGATAAGGCAATAGACTTGCTAGATGAAGCTAGCGCTACTAAAAGACTTAGTGTAGAGGGAGAGTATGAAAGTATTTCATCTTTAATGTCTAAATTGAGAGGTATCCAGAATGCGAAGAAGGAATATATTTTGCAAGGAAGGATGGAAATGGCAGAAAAGTACAAGAAGAGTGAGGAGTCTCTAGGGAGAAAGATTAAAAGATTAGAAACTAAAAGAGAAAAAAGTAAGAGAGAGAAGAGTAGTGAGGTTAGTGTAGAGGATATTAGGATAGTTGTTTCTAATTGGACAGGTATCCCGCTCAATACTTTAGGTAGTAAAGAGAAAACTGCCTTACTTAAATTAGATTCTAAACTTAACAAACTGGTTATTGGCCAAAAGGAAGCTGTGGGTGGAGTAGTTTCTGCAATAAAGAGAGCTAGAACAGGTATTTCTGATATTGGTAGGCCTTGGGCATCATTTCTTTTTTTGGGTCCCACAGGTGTTGGTAAAACACAGCTTGCGAAAGTACTCGCAAAGGAGCTTTTTGGAAATGAGGATAGATTAGTTCAGATTGATATGAGTGAGATGATGGAGATGCATAGTGTATCAAAGTTGATAGGTTCACCTCCGGGTTATGTTGGATATCAAGAGGGTGGTTGGTTAACTGAAAAGGTTAGAAGAAACCCTCACTGTGTAATTCTTTTTGATGAGGTAGAAAAGGCTCATCCGGATGTATTAAATATTCTTTTACAGATACTTGAGTATGGCCATTTAACAGATGGTAGGGGAAGGAGAGTTAATTTCAAAAATACAATTGTAATTCTTACTTCAAATATTGGTGCAGAGGAGATTAGTAAGGATAAAGTGTTAGGTTTTTCATCTTCAAGTGATTCAGGTAGAAGTAGTAATAAGTCTGAAACAGCTTATAACTCAATGAAATCTGAGTTAACAAGCGAATTAAGAAGAACTTTAAGGCCTGAGCTGTTAAATAGATTGGATGATATTGTAATATTTAGGGCATTAAATACAAAGGATGCTAAAAAGATTGTAGAATTACTTTTGGATGAACTAAATGAGAGACTAAAAACTCAA
>CAZAUH010000017.1:6510-9106 GCA_964488325.1 uncultured Candidatus Saccharibacteria bacterium | reverse complement strand
CTATATATCTGTGGAGAGGAGTCTCCCTCTCAATTACTTTCTAGATTAGATAGAATGTCTAAACAGAAGGGGAATGCAGAGAACATATTTGTTACAAATGATGTTGTTGTAGAGAATATCTTCAATCTTGTTTCAGAGGAGAAATTTGGTTTAGTAGTAGTAGATTCTATTCAAAGTGTTACATCTTTGACATCAAAGGGATATCCGGGAAGCATTAGTCAGGTTAGAGCATCCGGTGCACTTTTAACAAGACTTTCTAAAGTAACTGGTGTTCCTTGTATCTTAGTAGGACAGATTAACAAAGGTGGAGATATCGCTGGTCCTAAGATTTTAGAGCATATTGTCGACTGTGTACTATATATAGAGGGAGGTGAGTTTAATCAGTATAGAATTTTAAGAGGTATGAAGAATAGGTTTGGATCTACTAATGAAATAGGGGTTTTCGAGATGACATCGACGGGTTTAGATGAGGTGGGTAATCCATCTTTAGTATTTCTAGATTCTAAAACAGCTGTATCTGGTAGTGCTATTGGTGCAGTGATTCAGGGTTCAAGGGTCGTATTCGTTGAAGTACAGGCACTAGTTGTTGAAAGGGGATCTGAGGTTGGTCCGCTAAGAAGGGTGGCAAATGGTATAAAAAAGCCACGGTTGGATATGTTATGTGCGGTTTTATCTAGAAGGGGGAATGTATTTTTAGGTGATAAGGATGTATTTGTAAATGTTGTAGGTGGTGTTATGGTTTCAGATCCTGCAGTAGATTTGGCAATATGTGCAGCAATAAAATCTGTTGTTAAGGATGAAATATTGGATAGGGACTATATATATTTTGGAGAGGTGGGTTTAACAGGGGAGATTAGGGGTACTTGGGGATTAGATTCTGTATTAGCTGAAGCATCAAGGGTAGGATATAAGGGTGCATATATAGGTAATACAAGCTTTAAGAAGAATAAGGATTTAAGAATTTCCGTTATTAAGGGGATTAGAGGATTGTAACTCTTCCCGAAACTTATCAACAAAGTACGTAACATCTGTTTCCATTGCGAGTTTTCGTAACATCAAGTCAAAATTTGCTAAAAAAGCCCATGTCGGTAGCGTATGTCTGTTTATCTACAATGTGGGTATTTGTTATGGGGTTGACATATAATATACACTAGGGTTATAATATGTTGTTCATTTTATAGTTCTGTGTATATCTTAACTTTCTCCCTTTGTCTGGGGTGCCACAAACACATCTGGGCAAAAGGAAAAGGTTAAGATTTTAGTCGCTTTCTTTATTATAAGTTTATGGTAGACTTAATAAAGATGAACGAGGGAAGCACAGGGTGCTCTTCGATTTTATTTATCTAACACTCATAATTGAGGTTAGTCAGATAAGACCGGGGTCGGTTGGGGCAGTACCGATCCCTCTTTTTTCCTTGTTGACTTCTTATAAATGATTAAATATACTTTAAGAGTCACATGGGTTAATTGCCCAAAATATTATTTTTTTCCCTGTTATATATGGTAAACAAAACAAAGAGTATTAAAGAGTATGAAGAAATGACTCTAGCCATGCTTCGTGCAGAAGCAAAAAAGATTGGCTTAGAGGATTTCATGGAATTACAAAAGAGAGAGTTAATTATTGAGATATTAAAAAAATCTACGGCAGATGAAGGATATGTCTTTGTAGAAGGTATATTAGAAGTACAAAAAGATGGATCACATGGAGTACTTAGAACTGATGGACTTCTTCCAGGGGACAATGATGTGTATATATCTGGTTCTCAAATTAAGAAGTTTAGTTTAAGAACAGGAGATGAAGTATCAGGTCCTGCAAGATTGCCTAAAGAAAAGGAAAAGTACTTAAGTTTGTTAAGAGTAGATACTGTTTATGGGAAACCGGCTTTAGAGGCTGCTAATAGGCCTCAATTTATGAAATTAACTCCAATATTTCCTAATAGGCAGATAAAGTTGGAAACTACACCTGAAGTAATTTCTACTAGAATGATTGATTTACTCTCACCAATTGGTTTTGGTCAAAGATCAATGGTTGTTTCTCCTCCTAAAGCTGGTAAGACGTGGTTGTTAAAAGATATTGCTAGTGGGATTGCAGAGAATAACCCACAGGCAAGATTAATAGTAGTATTAGTTGGTGAAAGGCCTGAAGAGGTTACTGATATGAAGAGATTTGTTAAAGGAGAGGTATACGCCTCTAACTTTGATGAATTGCCTGAGCATAACTGTAGAGTAGCAGAAATGGCACTTCAAAAAGCTATGTGTATGGTTGAATGGGGAGAGGATGTCATTATGCTTATGGATAGTATTACTAGACTAGCTCGTGCATACAATATTACAATGCCAACATCAGGTAAGACTCTCTCGGGTGGGTTTGATCCTGTCGCATTGTATCCTCCAAAAAGATTCTTTGGTGCTGCTAGAAACTTCGAAGAGGGTGGTAGCCTTACAATTATTGCTACTGCATTGGTTGAAACTGGTAGTAGAATGGATGATTTGGTATATGAAGAATTTAAGGGTACAGGTAATATGGAGCTTCATTTAGACAGGACATTAGCTAATAGGAGAATATATCCTTCTATAGATGTAATTAAGTCTGGTA
>CAZAUH010000017.1:0-6410 GCA_964488325.1 uncultured Candidatus Saccharibacteria bacterium | reverse complement strand
AGGACATTAGCTAATAGGAGAATATATCCTTCTATAGATGTAATTAAGTCTGGTACAAGAAATGAGGAGCTCTTACTAAGTAAAGAGGTATTGAATCAATCTTGGAGGATTAGAAGAATGTTAGAGCTTTTAGATCAAAACGAAAATCCTACGGAAGCTTTGGTTGGTCAGTTAAGAAAGACAAAAAGTAACGAGGAGTTTCTTGCAACCTTGCATGAGGCCTAATTCTGGTATAATAGTAGAGTAATTTTCTTCTAACATTTGATGGAAGTTAAAGAACGGAAACAAAATATATCAGGGCTTAGCTTCAAAGACCTCTCTTTGGAATCTTATGAATTAAATCAGAATGGGGAGTATATTCTCTTAGATAGTGATATCTCTAGTGATGCTGATTTAAGTAAGATACAAAAAGCTATTAGGTATATTACTGAGAAATTCAATACTAGAAAGGGGCTATTTGCGTTCATCATTGATTTTAGTGAATATGTTTTTTCAAGACTAAGAATAATATGGATTCTAATCTCTGTTCTTTTTGAAATTTTCTACAGATCTTTCAATTCAGCAAAAAACAGTGTTGTTAAAAAAATGTTTTGGGGGAGGGGAGCATTTCTGAAATATGTTGTACAGATAGGTTTTGTTGTATTAGGAGTAATTTTAGGTATTTCGTATATCTATAGGACTCCTACTATAATAAATGCAAATGAAGAGGATTTAGACTATATCTCTGTTGCAGAGGGAGACCTACTTGCAATGAATGCAACATTGAATACATCTATACCTAAAGATAGAGAGCAAAGAGGTACAGAGGTATATATAGTAATGAATGGAGATACATTGAGTGCCATTGCAACAAAATTTGGTGTTTCTGTTGCAACTATTAAATGGGCAAATAACTTAACTTCTGATTTAGTTAAGCCAGGACAAGAGTTAGAGGTTCCTCTTTCCGATGGGGTTTTGGTTACTATTAAAAAAGGTGATACTCTGGCATCATTAGCAAAGAAATATGCTGGAAATGACCAGGCTATTGCTGATTTCAATTTTTTGGATTATCCTTTCGCATTAGTTGTTGGTCAGGAGATATTCGTTCCTGATGGAAGAATGCCGGATCCACCAAAGCCAGTATATGCTAGTACTCCAAAAACATATATTTCAGGATCAAAAACACCATCTGGGTATAGTTCATATGTTGATCCAAATGTTGGGAAATTTCTTGGATGGCCTGTGGCTGGTAATACTGCTAAGATATCTCAGAATTACAAAGGTTCCGTACACAAAGGAGTAGATATTGCCGATGGTCATTTACCAAATGTTTTAGCCGCTTCTGGTGGTACTGTCATATTCGCTGGTTGTTCAGGATACTGTCCTCCACTGGGTTCAACATATGGTGGAAGTGGATATGCTTGGGCAATACAGATAGATCATGGTAATGGTTATTCTACTTGGTATGCCCACTTAAAAAACATATATGTTAGAACAGGTCAGTCTGTATCAAAGGGTCAATCAATTGGACAAATGGGTTCAACTGGTAGATCAACGGGTCCGCATGTACATTTTGAATTGAGAAGGGGGATTGCATCTGGTACACAGATTAATCCAAGATTGTACACTACGTGGTAGTTTTGGGTATAATTCATGAGTTGGGCTCATAGTTCAGTTGGGAGAATATCGCATTCGCATTGCGAAGATCGCCGGTTCAAATCCGGCTGAGTCCATATTAAGGGCCTGTAGCTCAGTTGGCTAGAGCACATCGCTGGCAGCGATGGGGTCAGGGGTTCAAATCCCCTCAGGTCCATTTTTCATAATACTATTTGAGTAAAGATGTTTAACATAGTCCTCTTTATGTACTATGTTTTTCACGCTTGTGTAAAACGCTTTAATGTAGAGTACTTTTCAAAATGTAACTTTTGAAGTAGAATACTAATATGTTAAAAGAGTATAACCCAAAAGATTTTGAAAAAAAGTGGCAAGATAAATGGTTTACTGATTTACAGTATGAAGCTAAAGATTTTGTTAAAGATAGGCCAAAGTACTATCTTCTAGCTGAATTCCCATATCCTTCTGGTCCAGGTATGCATTTAGGTCATGCAAGAAACTATTCAATGATGGATGCTATTGCAAGGCTTAGGAGAATGAAAGGTTTTAATGTGCTATATCCAATCGGTTGGGATGCTTTTGGTTTACCTACTGAAAACTACGCTATTAAAGTAAAAAGACCTCCTCAAGATATTACAAATGAGAATATTCTTAAATTTAGAGAACAGTTAAAAAAATTAGGACTTTCGTTTGATTGGAGTAGGGAGGTAAACACCTCAGACCCCTCATATTACAAGTGGACGCAATGGATTTTTCTCAAGCTATACGAGAAAGGCCTGGCCTATAAGTCCGAAATGCCAATCAATTGGTGTCCGAAATGTAAGGTTGGATGTGCAAATGAGGAAGTAATTAACTCACTTCATGAGAGATGTGGTACTCCTGTAGAAAAGAAAAATTTAAGTCAATGGGTGTTAAGAATAACAGAATATGCTGATAGATTAGATGAAGATCTTGAATTAGTCGATTATCCTGATTCGGTTAAAGCATTACAGAGAAATTGGATAGATAGGAAGGTTTGGTATGATATACAGTATAAGGTTGAGAATAGTGAAGAGGTAGTAACCATATCAACTACTAGACCTGATACCCAATTTGGTTCAACCTTTGTTGTTCTCTCGCCTGAAAGCGAGATACTTAATAGGTTGAAGGGTAATATGGATATCGACAGAAATAGAGCAGTGGAAGGGTATATTGAAAACACCAATAAAAAGACAATTGAAGAGAGAGAGTTTGGTGATTCAGAAAAGAGCGGTGTATTTACAGGGCTTTACTGCGTAAATAGCATAACGGGCCAGAGGTTGCCAATATGGGTAGCGGACTTTGTATTAACAACAGTTGGTACAGGTGCTGTAGTTGGTGTCCCAGCTCACGATGAGAGAGATTTTCAGTTTGCTATTAAGTACGGTTTACCAATTATTAGGGTGATCGAAGGTGATAAGGGTGATAGATCAGATGTAACTTCTCTAGAGCAAGTATATGCGGGAGAGGGTATAGTTTACAACTCGGGCTTTATCAATGGTATTAGCAGTCAAGAAGCGAAGTTGAAAATCGGGGAATATCTTAAGGAGAATAGGATAGGAGATGTTGTTACTAGGTATCATCTGCATGATTGGATATTTTCTAGACAACATTATTGGGGCGAACCTATTCCTATCATTCATTGCTCAAAGTGCGGTATGGTTCCAGTTGAGAAAACCGACCTGCCTGTGAAACTACCCGAAGTAGAAAGTTATGAACCAACAGATACAGGGGAGTCTCCTCTGGCAAGTATAGAGGAGTGGGTTAATGTCAAATGTCCGAAATGTGGGGGAGACGCAAAGCGAGAAACAGATACTATGCCTAACTGGGCGGGTTCAAGTTGGTACTATTTGAGATATTGTGATCCAAAAAATGACAAGGAATTTGTTTCAAGAGAGTTGAGTGACTACTGGATGTCTGTTGATCACTATGAGGGGGGGCAGGAGCATATTAATCTTCACTTACTTTATTCAAGATTTTGGCATAAAGTTTTGTGTGATTTAGGGTTAGTAAGAGATATAGAGCCTTACAAAGCGAGATCTATACATGGGAATGTGTTAGGAGAGGATGGAAACAAGATGTCTAAGTCTCAAGGAAACGTTATTGGACCTGACGAATTAATCTCTACATTTGGTGCAGATGTAATTAGAGCCTATTTAATGTTTATGGGCCCATATGAGGGTGATGTCGCATGGAGTACCAGAACTATTAATGGTGTTAAGCGATTTGTCTCTAAATACTGGGCTTTTTTGAATACAGCATATGAAAAAAGAGTAGAGGAAAGTGATGAAAAAGTTAAGATTGGAATAGAGAGGTTGATTAGCAAGATTGAGAATAATATTTTAGACTTTAAATTTAATACAGCAATTGCTGGTTTAATGGAGTTCTACAATACTTTCTCAAATTCTTTGTTTGATAATAAAGACCTAGAGAAATTAGCTTTAATTAGCTCTCCAATACTACCTCATTTGAGTGAAGAGATATGGTGCTCTACTATGGGGAGAAAATATTCTATTCACAACGAAAAGTGGCCAATTATTGATAAAAATCTTTTAATTGAGGAAGAAATTGAGATTCCTGTGCAAATAAGCGGAAAAGTGAGGGGGAAGATATACATAAATATTAGTGATTCAGAGGATCATATTAGGGAAAAGGTCCTTTCTTCGAATACTCTAGGTCCCCTCTTATCAGGTAATTCAATTAAGAAGTTTTTATATGTCCCTGGCAGAATAGTAAGTATCATTTTGTAAGCGGTTTATATAGTGAAAAACACTTTACAAGTGTATACATTTCTACTATTATTTTATCACAGACCAAATAGCTAGAAAACAGTTGCTATTACTAGATAAAATACCGTCTGGGAAATATGATAAAAATTAACTGCCCAAATGTAGCAAAAAAGTTGTTCATTTTGCTGATAGTATCCTTATTTTTTGGTATATCTTTCTCTTCTTCTGTATATGCTTTAACATCTGAAACTATCAATTTCCAAGGTAAGATTGTTAGAAATGATACAGGCTATGAGGGGTTAAATGTTATACCTGGTACTCCAGCATGTGTTGTAAGTGGCGCAGCTAATGACACTTGTGACTTTAGAGTGTCATACTATACAGCTTCTAGTGGTGGGATTCTCCTTTTAACAGAAAATTTTACTAATCAAGAAATAGGACAATATGATGGTGTATTTGAGCTTTCTCTTGGAAGTGGTTCTGTAACAACAAGTTCTCAGTGTAGAGATGGTACATGTAATACAGTTATGGAGGTTCTTTCTGAGTTTAATGATGTATACATTGAGCTTAAATTTGCACCAGATGGTACAAATTTAACAGAAACATTTAATAGAATGCCACTAGAGGCTAGTGCATACTCAATTTTTTCAAAATATGCAGAGGGAGCACATGATGCTTTTGAATTAAGTACTTCGCTAAGTGCTGAATCAACATCAAATCCAGTTACAGGAATGCTTTACTACAATACAACAAACTCGGAGATGACTGTTTACAATGGTACTTCATGGGAGGGAATAGGTGGTTCTTTATGGACAGACGCAGGAGCATTTACATACCTTACATCAGGAGATGACCTAGTACTTGGTGCTAGTACTATAGCAGATGCCACATTCTATTTTGATATGGATGGAAGTGGTGGTAGCTATTTTGAGATAGATAACGCGGGGAATACAGACAGACTATTTACAATTTTAGCTAATGGTAATGTTGGAATAGGTACAGCAGCTCCAGGAGCGAAATTAGAGGTAGCAGGTTCAGCATCAACAATAACAAATTCTTCAGGAGATTTAACAATATCTACAGGGGGTGGTAATGGAGATATCCTTTTAACACCAAATGGAACAGGAAAAGTTGGGATTATAGATACAGGAACAACACCAACCCATTACACATATTTTCAGGCAGGAGATCAGAGTGCAGATTTAACCTATACCTTACCAACTTCATCTTCTACAGGGTTATTAAAAAATACAGCGGGGGTACTTTCGTGGGATACAAATGTATATATAACCGGACTAAATTGGAGTCAAGTAACAAATGGTTCAGGTATATACATGGATTACAAACCAAACAATACCGCATGTACTGGTGGCCAGGTACTTAAATATACAGTAGGAACTGGGTGGTTATGTGCTGATGACAATGCTGGAACTGGAGGTGACAACTGGGGAACACAGGTTGTGGAGAAAAATACTACTTTAGTAGGTACAGGAGTTACAGGTAATGTTTTAGGAATTAATCTTGCCAATGCAAATACTTGGACAGCAATCCAAACCTTTAGAGGAGCTAACCCTCTGGTAGTAGATACTGCAACAGCAACAGATGACAAATTACAATTAACAGTAACTACAGGGGGAGCGGCAACTTACACAGGAACACTCACGAGTGTAGATTTAACTGCAGCTCAAACATGGTCTCTTCCTAATGCAACAGGAACATTAGGTGTAGTAGTAAGAACAGATAGTACAACCAACCCAGCAGCAGTAGGATACACAGGTACAACAGCAACCAGTGGTTACTTCTACGGTGCTTCTACTACAGCACCAACCCTAACTGCTTACTACCTAAACTTCGAAGGAATATTTAGAGCAACCCAATTGTATGAAGGAACAAGTAGAGTATTAAATACCTCAACCTCTTTTGCAGGAGGAGATATTACCTCAGGTACTTACAATACCTTAGTAATAGCGGATGATAGCCATAACCATACAACAACAACACTCTCGGGAATAGACATCTCTGCTGATACTAATCTCGCAGTAGGTAACGGTATTACCTTAACAGATGATA
>CAZAUH010000016.1:3706-12002 GCA_964488325.1 uncultured Candidatus Saccharibacteria bacterium | reverse complement strand
TATATCTTTCATCAAAGGCTTATACACTCCATCTAAAAATGGAATATACTCAACCCTACCTTTGGCTATCTCATCTAACTTGTCTTCTACATTCGCTGTATATTGATAATCAATTAAGTCAGAGAAGTTGCCCTTAAGAAAATGTGTAACTACTCTCCCAACCTCTGTAGGGAGTATATATTTACCCTCTTTGATAACATACTCTCTTAAAACAATAGTGCTAATGATAGTGGCGTATGTAGATGGTCTACCTATTCCTAATGACTCTAATTTCTTAACAAGGGATGCCTCAGTATATCTTGGAAGAGGTTGAGTAAATTTCTGTTCTTTAATAAATTTCTCTTTCTCAAATGTATCATTTATTTTAACATTTGATATCTCTTGCAATATCTCCTCTTCATCTTTACTACCTCCATATATTACTCTAAAGCCATCAAATAGGGTTTTTTGAGCACCTACTGAAAATGTATAAATATTTTTTAGCTTGTTTACAGGTTCAAAATATATACTTAAATTCTCCACTCTCTTCTCTTTCATTTGAGATGAAACTGCTCTCTTCCATATTAATCCATACAACCTACTCTCATCACTTCCAAGCTTACTAAAGTCAAATGAAAAGTCAGTTGGTCTAATAGCTTCGTGAGCTTCCTGTGCATTTTTACTCCTATTTTTATAAAATCTGGGGGTATCTGGTAGGTACTCTTTTCCATACTTTTCTAAAACAACACCCCTAATTTCATCAATAGCCTTTTGACCAAGATATACAGAATCTGTTCTCATGTATGTAATATGTCCTGATTGATATAACTTTTGGGCTAAGGCCATTGTTCTCTTTGCACTATACCCCAAAACATTATTCGCAGATTGTTGAAGAGTTGATGTTGTATATGGAGGATATGGATTTTTCTTAATCTCTTTTTTAACAATATCTACTACTTTGTAATCACTTTTTCCTAAACTTTCCTCAATATCCTTAATCTCTTCCTCACTCTTTGGAATATATTTCTTACCGTTCTTTCTTAAAAGCTGAATAACTAATTTCTCTTTTTCCTTTTTTACCTCAACAAAGAATTCCCAGTACTCCTCTGGTTTAAATTTCTCCCTATCCTCTTCTCTCTCAACAACCAACCGCAGTGCAACAGACTGTACTCTACCAGCAGATAGACCAAACCACATTTTCTGCCATAGAAGTTCAGAGAGTTTGTATCCAAACAACCTATCAAGTACCCTTCTTGCTTTCTGTGCTTCCACTAAATCTTCATTTACAACAGTAGGACTTTTAATAGATTCCAATATCGCATCTTTAGTAATCTCATGAAATGTAACTCTCTTCACATTCTTTGCTTTAAGAAAATCTTTAACATGCCAAGCAATAGCCTCTCCCTCTCTATCAGGGTCCATCGCTAAATATACATATCCATCTTTAGGAACAGCTCTCTTCAAATCCTTTAATATTTTTGCTTTCCCATATATTGTCTCAAACAATGGTTTATATCCATTCTCAACATCTACCCCAAGTTTACTCTTAGGTAAATCTATAACATGACCAACAGTAGCCATTACTTTGTAATCACTTCCTAAGTATTTGTTAATAGTCTTTGCCTTTGCTGGAGACTCTACTATTAATAGATTTTTGTATTTAGATGTTTTTTTCATACTTAAAAGCTAAAATACACAATGTATAAATATATGTCAAACTATATCATTTGTATATATTACAGATTAAAGATGAAAATATCTTTAATTCTATTTAACAAAACCACTCTTCACCATCCATATTATCATCTCCCTCATTATTGCTGTTGCATTACTACTCATTCCACCATCCTCTAAAAGCAGAGAGAATGAGTATTTAGGATTTTCATATGGGAAAAAACCCCCTACCCATGCATGAGTATCCTCATATATACCCTCTTTATTTTGTTTTCCAAATTCAGCCGTACCCGTCTTGGCAGCAACAGATGTACCTGTTGATGAAAGAGAACGAGCTATACCCCTTGAACCATTTACAGCTTCCCACATACCTTTCCTTACTAATGATAGAGTTTCATCCGAGACAATTTTTTCTTCTAAAGGAGTATATTCAATTGAATATTCAAAACCATTCTCATCTACAAATTTTTTACCAACATGTGGAGTATACAAAGTACCACCATTGGCTATTGAAGCCATCCAATTAGACATCTGAATAGGGGTAACCAATGTAATACCCTGCCCTATTACTGAGTTGCATGAATCTCCCTCTGGATACCAAATTGGCTCTAACCATGGACTTGTTGTTTGAGCCAACTTTATTTTATTCTCCGGAGAGGGTAATCTTCCAGGCATCTCCCCTGGTATATCTATATTTGTATTTTTACCAATTCCAAAACCATCTAAATACTCTGCTAGTTCAGCCATATTCCAATCTCTAATCATTTCACAAAAGAAAATATTAGAAGATACCATTAATGCGCTTGTTACATTCAAAGTACCATACGCATGATTCCTAAATTCTTGGAATGGAGCTCCATTCGAAAAGGTATATCCTGCCCTACTAACATACGTTGTATATTTTGTAATTACTCCCTCTTCTAATCCAGCTGCTGCAACAATTGTTTTAAATGTTGAACCAGGTGGTAATTGTGCAGATAGAGATCTGTCTAGCAGAGGGTTTTGTTTGTTGTTTAATAGCGAAGAGTAAGCCGACTGAGATATCCCTCCTATAAAGAGGTTGTTATCATATGATGGATAGGTAACAATCGCCAGTATCTCACCAGTATTAACATCTTCAATAATTCCAGCACCCCCTGCTGCCGAATGTTTTTTAACACCGTTTGCAATTAACTCATAGAACTTCTTTTGAACATTACTATCTATTGTTAGAAACAGGCTTTGTCCAGATATGGGTTCATTGAGTGTATATGCCTTTTTATTTACACTTCTTCCAAACACATCAATCTCCTCTGCAACTTTACCCTTAACCCCTTGCAGCTCTTTTTCATAGTATTTCTCAATACCAGACTTACCAACAATATCTCCACTATTAAGTAGAGAATACTTTTTCAAATCAGCTTCGGAGGCCTCTCCTGTATATCCCAACACGTGAGAGAATATATCTCCATAGAGATATTTTCTTTTACTACCATTATCTAGTGACACACCAATTAGTTCGTTTCCGAGGGATTTTATTTTAATAACTAAATCATTATTTACATCTGTTGCAAGTAAAATCTTATTAATATATGGATTACCATCATAAATTGAAAATACCCTCTCTAAAAGAGATTTATATATCTTCCCATTACTTTCAGAACTTTTCCAATTCTCACCGAGTATACCCCCAAGGGTATTAAGGGTCTTCTCTAATTTCCCATTATTAATCCCCTGCTCCTCCCTATACTCCTCTAAAGAGATATATACATCTATTGATGGAATATTTTCGACAAGCTTTTCTCCATTTGAATCAAAAATAACCCCTCTATACGCCTCTAGTGTCGTTACCCTAACCCTATTAGTTTCAGACCTATTAAGCATTTCCTCACCTTCAATTATCTGTAGTTTAGCAATATTTATTATCAGAATAAAAAACACTAAGCAGAAAAGAAGAAATGCATAGATAAAGTTCCATCCTGAAATATGCTTACCATCTTCGACATTCGTAATCATATTTGAGATAAGCTTTCTCTTTAAAATGGTACCCCTTTTACCATCCCTTTTAAGAATAGGCTTATGCAATGTCTTTCTTTCTAATTTTTTATCAAACAAAATCTTTGCCATATATTTCCATTTAACTTAATCTGATCTTACCTTCCGTTTTATCATCTCTGATCAATTTTATAAATCGATACATAATGAAATATAGTAGAACAGAGAATAAACTTTTTACAATCATATTTATCCACGAAGAAAGTAAAATACTTGGGAACATACCATCTTCAAGTAAGGAGCTTCCTATTTGAATCAAAACATAGTAAGCAAATACAAAAAGAAAAACAGGAGTATATCCAAATTTCCCATCCCTTGGAACAAAGAACCAAAGTAAATCTATAAACAGAAGAAGTATGGCAATTACCAATGTATGCATTCCAAGTGGAGTATGAGTAACAGTATCTAAAATAACACCGAATAGGGTTATAAAAGGGTAAAAGATTAAATTATCAACCTTTTTCCATATTGAAATTGTGATAATAATAAATAGGGAGAAAGAAAAAACCCTCAAGAAAAAACTCTCTAATAAGAGGAGAAGAAAAAAAGAAATTGTTAAAAGAAGTATTTTAATCATTTTCTTGTCCTATTCTTACAAATACAGTTAACACATTGAAATAATCAAATATGGGAGATACATAACCATTCTTGTTAGTAGATGCTGGATTTTTGGATACACCAATCAATGTACCCAAAACTAAAATCTCCCCTACTCTTTGATCCCTAAGTAAAACAAAGTCCCCATCTAATACTGCAGAATTAATGCCCATATTCTCAATTTTAATATTATCTACACTTCCAATTACTACACCTGTTGATTTTATTAAACTATCTACCCTATTCTCTTTGTTTAAATCTATACTCGAAGGAACGATTACTACTTCAAAACTACTAGAGACGTTATATGGCAACCTAACAGAAGAACTTGTTTGTCCAACATCAGATACAATCCCTAAAAACACTCTCCCCAACACAACAGTATCACCTTTTTTAATTCCACTTTCTTTTCCTTTATTAATTATTACCTCTCCACTCTCTTTGTAGTTTAGAATTTTAGCTTCAATATATCTATTATCAGAAGTAAGAAGCGATGAGTGTTGTTTAAGAGCAATATACTCTTCGTAATCTAATAGCTTTTCAGAGTTTTCAATCTTTAATCTAGCAATATCTTCTTTCATCTGGTTATACTCCTCTATATACGACGAAGCATCTACCAAAGCATCTCTCCAATCTGAAACAGCTTTCCCAGTATTATTTCCAAATACATATATAGGATTAAAAGCATATGAAAAAGGATACTTTATTCTATCGCCTAAAAAGGATTGTCCTATTAAAACAAGAATGATACAGAAGAAAAAATATATTAAACGGTTGTAGTTTTTTATATTAAATCTCCTCTTCATATTATTTATGTATTAAATAATATCTTCCCAAGATCTCTGTACCCTCTGTAATAGATCTATATGATCAAGCATCTTTGCTGTACCCTTTGCAACTGCTGCCATAGGTTCTTCAACAATATTAATTGGGATATTCAATTCGTCCCTCCAATATGTATCCAATCCCCTAATTAATGCTCCACCACCTGCAACAAAGACTCCATCATTAAATATATCTTTTAAAAGTTCAGGGGGCGTATCCTCAATTGCATCCTTTACTGCCTCTGTAATCTGAGAAAGGGAAACGTTAATAGCCTCTCTAACCTCCGTACTTGAGAATTTTATAGATTTAGGAAGTCCAGATAACAGATCTCTACCCTGAAGCAAAACCTCTTTCTCCTCTTTCATGGGAGAAGCAGAGCCGATCTCAATCTTAATATCTTCTGCACTTCGCTCACCAATAAGGATGTTGTATTTTTCTCTTACGTAATCAACTATATCTTGATTCATTTCGTCTCCAGCAATCCTTATCGTGTTATCTACAACAATATCTCCCAAAGAAAGTACAGCGATACCAGTTGTACCACCCCCAATATCAACTATCATACTTCCCGAAGCTTCCTCTATTGGCAAACCAATCCCTATCGCCCCTGCCATTGATTCTTCAACGATAAAGACCTCTCTTGCACCGGCTGTTTTTGCAGCATCAATAACCGCCTGCCTTTCAACTTCAGTAACTGATGATGGTACTCCTACTACAATTCTTGGTCTTGGAATTTTAAATCCTTTAATGTAATTAATATGAGCACTTTTAATAAAATGATGGATCATTGCTTGAGTAGTATCAAAATCAGAAATGACACCATCTCTCAAAGGTCTTACTGCTACAATATTTGCAGGTGTTCTCCCAATCATCTCTCTTGCCTCTTTCCCAACAGCCAAAACCTGCTTAGTTCTTTTATCAATTGCAACAACAGATGGTTCAGATACAACAATTCCCTCACCTCTTAGATACACCATTGTATTGGCAGTACCCAAATCCATTCCTAGATCATACGTGAACATTTCCCATATTGAATCAAAAATTGCCATACAAAAAACACATCATCTTAATTGGATGATTTTACCATTAATATTCACTCTATACGAGGAAATTTTATGAACACCTACTCCTTTGAGTCTACTTGAAGTTTTTTATAACATTTCATACACACATATATACTCTGTATATCCCCCTCTATATCAACCCTTATCTTCCTAATATTAGGTTTGAAAGTCCTTTTACTCTTAGGAGCCTTGAACCTCCACCCTATGGAGTGATGATGCTGAATCCTTTTTCCAGCAGTTGTAGATTTTCCACACAATTCACAAACCTTTGCCATTTTTATAAATTCTTAATTGAAGATTTATTAGCTAGATGATATTATCAAAAAGATTTGTATTAATCAAGTTTAAATATGTTAATATTTTCATCATTACAAGATTTCATATATTGGGCTCTCATAGCGATACCCTCTATATTAATTGCATCTACAATACATGAGTACTCACATGCCTACTCTGCATTCAAACTTGGAGACCCAACAGCCAAAGCCGAAGGAAGGATGACATTAAACCCAATTAAGCATATTGACCCTATTGGTGCTATATCTATGCTCCTTTTTAGATTCGGTTGGAGTAAACCTGTTCCAATTAATGAGTATAACTTTGAGAAAAGAGAAACATATACTGCACTTACAGCTCTAGCAGGTCCGGTATCAAATCTACTCTTAGCATTATTAGCTGCAGGTATTAACTATCTCTTCGACCTTAATACGAATCCACTTATAGTACTTCTCCTATATACATTTACCACTATAAATATTGCTCTTGCTGTTTTTAACCTATTACCAATTCCTCCTCTTGATGGACACAAGATTGTAAGAGCGTTACTTCCGAAAAAACTAAGATATCACTGGGAGAAACTAGAAAAGTATTCAATAATATTAGTACTTTTACTCATATTACCAATTTCTCCTCTTTCGAAGATTGTATTCTCCTTTATTAATAATGTTCTAACGTCCACGCTACAATTCCTAGGCTTTTAATTATCTTGCTTTCTCAATTAATCCTGTTTTATACTATATATATTGTATAACTTATGTAAATTTTTATTTATCATTAATGAAGAAAAATACAAAATCCCTGTTTATCACATTATTCTTCCTATGTTTAACTCCAGTACTAGTATATTTTACTTCAAGTGCAGCACAAAGTTTTGATTTCAGAAGTCTTGCAAGTGGAGTAAATCCTGAAAATAAATGCTCATTGCCACCAACAGAACAAAGTACCTTAAGTGAGTATGCTCAAAAGAGAGGAATAAATATAGGAGCAAACTTAAGCGAGTGCTTTGGTACAACCATTTCGAAAGAAGATGCAGTAAAGTGCAAACAAACATTAATAAAAGAATATTCTGGAATGATCCTCAATGCCCAGGATAGTTGGGCCGCAAGTGAAAAAGTCCGAGGAACATATGATTACACACATTTGGATTCAATGTTAAACTTCGCAAGACAAAATAACCTGAAAATACATTTCTTTCATCTTCTTTGGATTAATAATCGATCTGAAGATGAAATCGGATATTTCCCGAAATGGCTTTTTACATCCTCGGATCAATGTGGAACTTGGACAAGAGATCAAATGCTAGAAATAATGAAGAAAAGGATTCAAGATAACATCAACTATACAAAAGATGTCGTAGTTACTTGGAATGTCGTAAATGAAGCATTTGGAAGTTCAGGAATGGTTAAAAACTGTTTTTATAAAATAGTTGGAGAAGACTATATAGATAAGGCATTCCTATATGCTAGAGAGGCCACACCAACAGGCACATTAGTTTTAAATGATGCTTTTGGCCCATATATGGAGAACAGGGTAGAAATAGATAAGTTTTTTGCATATGTAAAATCTGCAAAAGCTAAAGGTATCCCTATTGATGCCGTTGGAGTCCAGAATCATGCCAAATCAACCAAAGGAGAACAGTTTACCCAAGAATATATAAATAATTTAAAGTATTTCTTCAAAAAAGCAAATGATGCAAACGTAAAAGTACTAATAACAGAAATGGATGTATATCAAGGTAGAGAACCAGCACATACACAATCTGAGGTAGCTTCTGTGTATAGAAAGGTTGCAGAAATATGTTTAGAAAATAGTAACTGTATATCACTTTCTACATGGGGAGTATC